>JBFMCN010000032.1:0-8290 GCA_040754475.1 Actinomycetota bacterium
CCGAGTTGATCCTTGGCGCGGTGATGCTCCGAGTCCACCCAGGTCACCGACAGCACGACCGCAAGCCTACGCGACGAGAGTCGCCCTTTCCTCGCTCGAAAGCGCGATGGCGATGATCTCGTCGATCGTCTCGACCACGTGGAACCCGATCTGCCGGCGCACCTGCTCGGGCACGTCGTCCAGATCCCCCTCGTTCCGCTTCGGCAGGATGACCTCCTTCAGGCCTGCCCGGTGCGCTGCGAGCACCTTCTGCTTGACGCCTCCGACAGGAAGAACACGCCCCTGGAGCGTGACCTCGCCGGTCATCCCGACCTCCGCCCGGACCGGCCGCCCGACCAGCAGACTCACCAGCGCGGTCACCATGGTGACGCCTGCGCTCGGACCGTCCTTGGGAACTGCGCCGGCCGGAACGTGAACGTGGAACCGGCCCCTGAGCACATGCGGATCGATCCCGAGCTCCAGAGCGTGCGAACGGACGTACGAGAGCGCG
The DNA here is from genome assembly GCA_040754475.1 of Actinomycetota bacterium. Lineage (GTDB taxonomy): Bacteria > Actinomycetota > UBA4738 > UBA4738 > HRBIN12 > JAJPHY01. Next base: position 491 of record JBFMCN010000032.1, read on the forward strand.
ATCTCGGCCGACTCCTTCATCACGTCGCCGAGCTGGCCCGTCAGAGTGAGGCCGGGCTCTCCCTCGATCCGGGTGGCCTCGACGAACAGCACGTCGCCGCCGGTGCCGGTAACGGCTAGGCCGGTCGCGACACCGGGCACGCTCGTCCGCTCTCCCGCCTCGAAGAAGAAGCGCGGCCTGCCCAGGTACTCTCTGATGGCGCTCCCGTCGATGCTCACCGGGGGTTCGACACCGCCGCCGGCGATCTTCGTGGCGGCTTTTCGAAGCACCTTCCCGAGCTCGCGCTCGAGGTTGCGAACGCCCGCCTCCCGTGTGTGGTCCGTGACGACTGCCCGGATCGCGTCGTCCGTGAACTCGACCTCGCCCGGCCGAAGGCCGTTGCGCTCGACCTGTCGCCGGAGGAGGTGGTCGCGTGCGATCGCGACCTTCTCGTCCTCCGTGTACCCATCGATCCGGATGGCCTCCATCCTGTCGAGCAATGGTCCCGGGATCGTCTCCGCGACGTTGCCCGTGGCCATGAATAGGACCTCCGACAAGTCCAGGTCGACCTCGAGATAGTGATCCCGGAACGTGTGGTTCTGCGCCGGGTCGAGCACCTCGAGGAGCGCGCTCGACGGATCCCCGCGCCAGTCGGCCCCGACCTTGTCGATCTCATCGAGCATGAACACTGGGTTCTTCGTGCCCGCCTCCTTCAGACCGCGCACAATGCGGCCCGGCAGGGCCCCCACATACGTTCGCCGGTGTCCGCGGATCTCGGCCTCGTCGTGAATCCCCCCCAGCGAGACCCGCACGAACTTGCGGCCGAGCGCGCGTGCGACGGATTCGCCGAGGGAGGTCTTGCCGACCCCCGGCGGGCCGACGAGCGTAAGGATCGCGCCCGAGCCACGCCCGGCCGCCTCACCCAGACCTCGCTCGCGGCGCAGCTTCCGCACGGCCAGGTACTCCACGATGCGGTCCTTGACATCCTCGAGACCAGTATGGTCCTCGTCGAGGATCCTCCGGGCCTCGGCGATGTCCAGCTCGTCCTCGGTCCGCACGTTCCAGGGGATCTCGGTCATCCAGTCCAGATACGTGCGGATCCACCCGTACTCCGGCGACTGCTCGGAGGTCCTCTCGAGTCGGCCCAGCTCGCGCTCGGCTTCCCGGCGTGCGTGCTCAGGCATCCCGGCGGCCTCGATCTTCTTGCGGTAGTCAGAGACGATATCCTCGCCGTTCTCCTCGCCGAGCTCCTTGCGGATCGCTTCAAGCTGCTGACGCAGGATGTACTCGCGCTGGCTCTTCTCCATCCCCTCGCGCACGTCTCTTCGAATCCTGTCCTTCAGGGTCAGCTCGGCCAGGGTCTCCTTCGCCCAGGCCAGAACCTTCTCGAGCCGCTGCTCGACGTCGAGAGTCTCGAGCACCTCGATCTTCTGCTCGAACGACAGGTCGGGCGAGTAGCCGCTCGTGTCGGCAACCGCGCCCGGATCATGGATGCCTCGGAGGAACTCCGCGACGTGCGGCACGCCGCGCGACTCCGCGATGGCCTCGATCGTCGCCCGTAAGGCACGTGCGAGCTCCCTGGCCCTCTCAGTCGCCTCGGCAGGGTCCAGTCGCGGCTCGACCTCGACCCAGACCGCGTCTCCGGTTCCCGCGACGCCGGTTCCGACGACCGCGCGGTATAGGCCCCGGACCACGAGCGCCTCAGGTCCCGAGGGCAGTAGCCCCATGTCCTCAACCTTCGCGACCGTGCCGACCCGTGCGTACGTCCCTCCGATCCGCGGCACGAGCAGCAGCTCACCCCCCGAGGACTCAGCCGCGGTGACCGCCAGGCGGGCGTCGTCCGAGTCGATCGTGATCGTCACGACCATCCCGGGCAGCACCACACCAGTGGTGATAGGCATGAGGGGAAGGGCCTGCGTCTCGAGTGCTTCCATCGTCTCCTCGTTCCCCGGCTTCGGTCATCGTGCTCTGGCCGGCCGTCCCGGCCTCACGTTTCCCCGAACGACGCCCGCCTGGGCCTGTATTCCCGGGGTAGCCCTGGAGTAGGCCCTATGGCGCACGCTTAGGTCGGCCGCATGACGCTCCGATAGGAGATGAGGACGCTACTCCGACCGAAGGAGCGGAAGGTGGTCCAGGACGTCGGCGAACGCGTGTGCTCCGGATGCGGGGCGCAGAACAAGGAAGCCGCCACCTTCTGTTGGCGTTGCTACGCGGCGATGACGCCGACGGGCGGCTCCCAGGTCCTACCCGGGCACCCGTTGCCGTCTGCTCCCCCGTTCCGCATGCCCGCCCCCTTGTTCGAAGCCTCCGCACCTCCGAGACGAGACGGGGTACCACTGCTCATCTGGCTGACCGCGGGCGCCGTCGTCGTGGCTGCGATTGCGTGGCTCCTGATTGGCCGGCTCTCGGGGGGGCCCAAGCTGCCGGATTCCGTCGGTGGATTCCAGAGGATCGAGGTTCCCTACCTCAAGGAGGCGGTCGAGGCCGCCAAGACCCAACCCGGGCTACCGTCCGACATCGAACTGGACATCGGCGTGTACGGCGGCACGCCGACTTCGCCACGACTCATGTTGATGTGGGCCACGAGCGATCAGCTCGGAGATGCGGACGCTGCATTCGTCGGTCTGGCAAGCGGCCTCGGCGTCCCGTCCGAGGCGCAGGGCTTCAAGACCTTCACTCGCGGGAACCGTTCGTTCGTCTGCGTCACGAGCGCCGATCTGGGCGTCGCTACGCCCATGGCCATGGACATGTGCATGTGGCCGGACGGGGACACGATCTGGGTGCTGGCCGACTACGATCCCGGCCCCACGGTCGACGCCACACTCGACCTTGCCGACGAGGTCGCGCGCCAGAACGCCTAGGCACGTCAAGAACCGGGCGAGGGAAGTTCGACCCCGCGCCGCCGCGCGGTTACGGTTCAGGTGCATCAGGAGGTCGAACCATGCCCGACGAAGACATCATCGAGCGGATCAACGCGCTCGCGAACGAGGAGCACGACCTGTTCGCGAAGGAGTCTCGCGGCCAGGCATCCCTGAAGGAACGGGAACGGCTGCGGGAGATCGAGATCCAGCTCGACCAGTGCTGGGACCTGCTCCATCAGCGGCGCGCGCGGCGGGCGGCGGGCCTGGAAGACTAGCTTCCTGCCGCCCGCCAGGCGTCCCGCAGCCGGACCTTCGGGCCGATCCGAAGGATCGCGCCGGCGTAGATGCGGCCCCCCAGCTTGATCAGCCCGTAGATCGACAGCGCCATGAGGAGGACCGCCATCCCGACTTCCCATAGGGTGACGGTGCCAACCGCGGCACGTACTGCCATCACGAAGGGCGCCGTCGGCGGCAGGAACGAGCAGACACGGGCCAGCAGCCCGTCTGGGCTCTCCATCGCGACGAACGAGAGGAAGTAGGCCCCAAGGGATAGCATCGTGACCGGCACGCTGACGCTCTGCGCGTCTTCCTGCCGGGACGCGAGTGCCCCCGTAGCCGCGTACACGACGCTGTAGAAGGCGTACCCAAGCACGAACCACAGCACGACCCAACCGACCATGCCCGGAGTGGCTTCCGGGAGATCCGCCGTTCCGACCGCGAGCAGAGCGGCGAGCACGCATGCCCCCACGAGCAAGACCTGGCCGAGCCCGAGGAGTCCCATCCCGAGGACCTTGCCTGCCAGAAGCTCGTCCGGGCGCGCCCGCGAGAGCAGGACCTCGACGACCCGGTTTGCCTTCTCCTCGATGACGCCGGTCACCAGGAAGCCGCCGAAGACGCTGATCGAGGAGAACAGGAGCACGAGCGCGATCGTGGCGAGCCCCATGCGTGCCGCTTCGTCTTCGCTCACCGGCTCGAGGGCACGCGACCGGATGGGTGTCGGCTGGAGCAGCGCCGCGGCCTCCTCGGGCGAAAGGCCGAGGTCGTGGATGACCCGCTGCTGCTCGGCCGCCTGCACGGCGCTCGCGACGATGGCCGAGAGCTCGGGATCGGCGCCCTGCTTCCACACGAGCTCGTCGCTTCCCACGAGGAGCACGTCCGCGTCGCCCGATCGGAGCGCTCGCTGACCGGCACGAACGTCCGCGTACACGGTCGTCGTGACTTCCGTGTCGAACGCCGCGGCCGCCGTGGAGAGCGCGGCTCGGAATGATGCCGAGTGCTCCCCCACGACGCCCACACGGCGCGTCGACGGAGCGCCGGCCAGAGCGCTCGGGAGCACGACGAAGCCGACCGCTGCGAGCGCGACGATTGCCGTGCCGATCCGGAAGGCGCGGGACCGCGCCCGCTGAAAGAGCTCCCGCCGCGCCACGAGCAGCACCTTGGCAGTCGGTACCCTCACCTCGACCCCTTCCGCGTAACCGTCTCGAAGAACAGGTCGGACAGGCTCGGTGGCTCGAAGCTGAACTGCGTGACCTGGCCCGCCTGTTGCGCCAGTCGCAGGATCTCGTCGAGGTCGGTGGACGCGTCGACCAGGACTCGCGGGCGCCCCTCCTCTCTCGGCACAACCGAGACGCCGCCGATGCTCGGAATCCACGGCGCCCCATCGACCGTCACGCGGAGGCTCCGCCGGCTGGAGGATGCCCTGAGCTCCAGCACGTCGCCCGAGAGAACGACTCGGCCGTGGTCGATGATCACAACGTCCTGGCACACGTCCTCGACCAGGTCGAGCTGGTGGCTGGAGAACAGGACGGTTACGCCCTCCGAAACCAGCTCGGCCAGCAGGCCGGCCACCGACTCGACGCCGATCGGATCCAGCCCGGAGAAGGGCTCGTCGAGCACCAGGAGCTCCGGACCGTGCGCCATCGCCACTGCGAGCTGCACCCGCTGCTGGTTGCCGTGCGAGAGCTCCTCGACCCGGGACCGCGCGCGATCGGCGAGTCCAAGCCGCTCCAGCCATCGATCGGCGGCAGCGGCGGCGGCTGGTCCGCCCAATCCCGACAACTCGGCGAAGTAGGCGAGCTGCTCGTGTACGCGCATCCGCGGATACAAGCCGCGCTCCTCCGGCATGTACCCGAACCGCCGTCGCTCCTCCCGGCCGACCTCGCGTCCGCGCCACAGCACCCCACCCGCGTCCGGCCGAGCCAGTCCGAAGATGCAGCGCATCGTCGTCGTCTTGCCCGCACCGTTCGGACCGAGGAACCCCACGATGCGCCCCCTCGAGACCGAGAAGTTGCACCCGTCGAGCGCAAGCACCTCGCCGTAACGCTTCGTCAGGTCCTGGACTTCGAGCAACGACGCCCCTAGGCGGTGAGCTTCCGCCGGAACAGAATCGCGGCCAGCGACAGGAGGCCGGCAGCATACAGGGCGAGCGCGGCGAGCTGGGGCCAGATCTCGGCGACGGTCCCATTGCGGCCGAGCACCTCGCCGAACGCGTCCAGTGCCCACGCGTGCGGCGTGGCGTGGGCGATGGTTCGCATCGTGCTTGGGAAGATCTCGAGAGGGACCATGCATCCCCCGAGAGCGGCGAGGATGAGCCCGAAGAACACACCGAACGATCCCGCCTGCTGGGCATTCCCGAGGGTCGACCCCATCAGCATGGCAGCGCCGGTGCCCACCAACCCAAAGAGGATCACGATCGCCGCAGTGGCGAGCGGGTCCCCCCAGTCGACCCCGAAGACGACGAGCGTCACGGCCACGATCAGCCCCCCTTGGAAGAGCGCGATCGCGAACCGTCCGAGGCCCTCGCCGAGGATCACCGTGGCTGCCCCAGTCGGCGAGGCGAGCATTCGGCGGGAGACACCCAGCCGCCGCGACTCGATCAGCATGCTCGCCGCCGCGAGCGACACGAGGAAGACGAACAGGAGCAGCTCCTGCGCCGCCCCGTAGTCGAATGACAGAACGCTGCTTCCAGCGATGCTCGAGCGCACCTTCACTCGAGGAAACGCAGTGTCGAGCGCTCGTGCTGTTCGAAGCGCTTCGTCGAAGGACCCAACTCCCTCTGAGGCCGCGAACCTGGCCGCGCGGAGCACGACCGCCTGCCGGTCGACCGCAGCCGCGACGATGAGCTGCGCGTCCTGGCCCGAGCCGGTAGGGCGGGCGATGTAGGGGAGCGAGACGGTCTCACCCGCGCGCACCCCCGTGTCGTATCCGGAGGGGATCACGAGGCCGGCCTCGACCTCACCGCGCTCCACAGCGGTTGTGAGCGACTCTCGATCTTCGTACGCCCGAACCCGGATTCCTTCGTGTCGCTCGAGCCGACTCACCAGGTCCGTCCCGAGCGCCCCACTCCCCCGCGACAAGACCCCCAGCCTCGCCTCGAACGAAGAGCCGTACATGGCCCCGATCATCAGGATGATGACGAACGGGAACACGACCATGAAGAAGAGCGAGACTCGGTCGCGGAACACACGGCGAAGGTTCACGCCCGCGATCGAGAAGGCCTTGCTCATCTCGCCGCCAGCCGGTCGGCTCGCGCGAGGGCGATCCCGCCCAGGACGACCGCAAACGCCAGGACGGCCCCCACCGACGGCAGGATGTCCAGCGCGCTCGCACCCCCCGCCAGCTCCTGGAAGCCGCGCATCAGCCATGCGTGCGGCGTGATCAGGCTCAGGTTCGCGAGGAACGCGGGTCCCTGCGAGACGGGGAAGAACGTGCCGCCGAGCATCCCGCCGACGATCGCGACGACGGAGACGTAGGCCTCCGCCTGGGCGGGGGTCTTCGCGAGCGTGGCGACGAGCGCAGTGATCCCCATGGCGGCAAGCACGGCGGAGACGACGAGCAGGGCCGCGCCGATCGGGTCGCCCCAGTCTGCGCCGAGCAGCAAGCTACTCGCGAGTACGAGAGCGATCATGCTCGCGATCCCGACGGCGAAGCTCGCCAAGGCCTTGCCCGCGACCACCCACGCCGGGCGCATCGGGGCAACGAGGAGCCGTGCGAGCGTCCCCGTCTCACGCTCTGCGAGCAGGCTCCGGACGCCGAACTGCACCGTGAAGAAGACGAACAGAACCGCCATCCCCACCGCGTAGAAGGTCGTCGAGCTGAAGAGCCGGTTCTCGGCGGTGTTCTGATCCAGCAAGGCCGTCGGAGTGGCCTGCCGGGCGCGCTCCACCAGTCGCGAGAGGGTCGTGGGATCGTGCAGGGAGCCGCCCCCCTCGGCGAGGACCGTCTGCACCGAGAGGCCGACCGCGTCGATCTCGCTGGCGAACGATCCCGCGATCGAGCGGGCGATCATTCCGCCGATTTCCGAGTTAGGGCTCGTGATGACGCGGAGCTCGCCGCCCTGTCCGGCAGAGGCGGCCGCCGAGAACCCGGCCGGGATCACGAAGGCCGCGTCGATCTTGCCGTCTTCGGCGAGCTTGGAGGCCTCCGCGACCGTTCCTGCCGACTTCAGCTTCACGAAGTCGAGCTCACGGACGACTCCCTCGAAGGCGCGAGCCACCTCCCCGCCGTCGCGATCGACCACCGTGTACGTGGCCGTGAACTTCGACTCGTCGCTCACCTTCGCCAGGGTCAGGCTGAAGATCGCGGTGAGCCCGAACGGAACGAGGAATGCGATCACGTACGCGGAGCGATCGCGCGTGCGCTGACGGAGGTCCTTCGCGGCGATCGTGAGGGCCGCGCGCATGACGTCAGTCCCTGAGCGCCTTCCCGGTGAGGTGGAGGAACACAGCCTCGAGGTTTGGCTCGCTCACCTCGACCGCGGTCACATGCGCTTGCTCGCCCACGTACATGAGGATCGCGGGCAGGTGCTTGCGGGCGTCTTCGACCACGAGATCGAGGCCGTCCTCCATTCGCGTTGCCTGCTCGACCGCATCGATGGCGGCAACGACTCGCGCGGCCGCCTCCAGGTCCCCGGTAGCGGCCAGGTGTACGCGGTCGCGCTCCCCGACCATCGAGACGAGCT
>JBFMCN010000033.1:0-45325 GCA_040754475.1 Actinomycetota bacterium
CGTTCGACGACGGCGCCACCGCCTTGGTCCCGTCCCCGATCCCGTCCGACGCGCTGGGAGCCTACAAGCCGACCAACCAAGGGGGTTTCGGTGGCCCGGCTCCCGCTCCTGCGGGGCCGTACGGCACGGCTCTGTCTGTGTTCGACGGCACGGACCCGAACGGAACTTGGAGCCTGTTCGTCTTCGACGACGAGCTGGGGTACTCGGGATCCATCGCCAGCGGCTGGCGTCTGGACATCGCCACGAACGGCCCGACGATCACGTCCTTCGCCCCGGGGAGCGGACCGGTTGGTTCCACCGTCGTGATCCGCGGAATGAAGTTCAAGGGCGCCGTGGCGGTGACCTTCGGCGGAGTCCCAGCCGACTTCACGGTGAACTCGGCCAAGCGGATCACTGCCACGGTGCCGGAGGAGGCCATCTCGGGCCCGATCTCGGTGACCACGCCGAAGGGCACCGGGGCCAGCTCCGCAACCTTCACGGTGATCCCGGTTCCGATGATCGCTTCGTTCCGGCCCAGGAGTGGGGAGACGGGGAGGTCGGTCGTCATCATCGGGAGCAGCTTCACGGGGGCGTCCGCCGTCGAGTTCAATGACGTCTCTGCGACGAGCTTCACCGTGGACTCCGACACGCAGATCACCGTCGTGGTCCCGGAGGGCGCGAGCGCCGGTCCGATCGCCGTCACGACCCCGGGCGGCACCGGCACCAGCGCGACGGACTTCGTCGTGCGCCACGCGAGGGACGTATCGCTTGCCCTTGGAGCTTCCGAGGCAAGCGGGACTGTGGAGGTCCTGGACGGGTTCGGGGCCTGTGCCTCCGAGGTTCCCGTCAGGGTCCAGTTCCGCGAGGGCGGCACGTGGAGGACCGTTGCCAGCGTGCTGACCGATGAGAGCGGCGGCTACTCGGCCGGCGGAGTGAGCGGGTCGGGCAGGTACCGGGCGATCGCGGGGGCGACGACGCTCGGCTCCGGTGACAGGTGCATCAAGGACGTGTCACCGACGGCAACTAGCTAGAAGGAACAGGGGAAGGAGGGCCGATATGCATCTTCGTCATTCCGGGCTCAGGAGGGGGTGGGGAGCCGTAGGCGCGGTCGGCGGCTCGGTCTTCGCCCTCGTGCTCCTCGTGGGGATGATGGCCTTGCCGGCCGGCGCGGTCGTCTTCTCCAACTCGGCAAACATCGCGATCCCTACGGCCGGGATGGCGACGCCCTACCCGTCGACGATCACGGTCTCCGGGCTTGCGGGCACGATCGTCGACGTGAACGTGATACTGACGGACGTGAGCCACTACTACCCGGACGACATGGACGTTCTGCTCGTCGGGCCCTTCGGGCAGAACGTGATCCTGATGACGGATTGCGGTGGCCTCCACGCGATCACGAACGTCGACCTGGTGATCGACGGCCAGGTCGGCGCCATGCTTCCGGACACCGGCCAGATCTACTCGGGGAGCTACCAACCGACGCCCAACGGGACCTTCGACGCACCCTCCCCTTCGGGACCGTACGGCTTCTTGTTGTCGGCGTTCAACGGCACGAACCCGAACGGGACCTGGAGCCTTTACGTGTTCGACGATGACGCCGGAGCGCTCGGCTCGATCTCCGGCGGTTGGAGCCTGGACATCACCACGAACGGACCGGCGATCACGTCGTTCACCCCGCCCGGCGGGAATCCCGGCACATCGGTCGTGATCACGGGCACGAACTTCACCGGCGCCACCTCCGTGACCTTCGGTGGGGTCGCCTCGACGAGCTTCACGGTGAACTCCGCAACTCAGATCACGGCGACGGTTCCTACGGGCGCGGTCACCGGTCCGATCGCTGTCACGACCGCCAATGGGACCGGCACGAGCGCCACGAACTTCACGGTGACCCCGGCGCCCACGATCACCTTGTTCACGCCCGCCAGGGGTACTGTGGGCACAGCCGTGGTCATCACGGGGACCGGGTTCACCGGCGCCACTGCGGTCACGTTCCACGGCACTCCCGCCGCGACCTTCACCGTGAACTCCGACACGCAGATCACGGCCACGGTCCCGGCGGGGGCGAGCACAGGGCCGATCGCGATCACGACTCCGGGCGGCACCGGCACCAGCGCGACGAACTTCGTCGTGCGGCATGTGAGGGACATCTCACTCACCCTCGGCCGAAAGGCCAGGGGAACGGTGAACGTGACCGATGGGTTCTTGGCCTGTGCGTCCAACGTTCCCGTCAGGGTTCAGCACTACAACGGGGTGAGGTGGGTAACGGTGGCCAGCGTGCTTACGAACGCCGGCGGTGCCTACTCGGCCACCGGAGTGAGCGCTTCAGGCAGCTACCGGGCGATTGCGAGGGCGACCAAGCTCAGCTCCGGCGACAGGTGCATGAAGGACATCTCGCCGACGGCAACGAGGTAGAGGCAGGCATTGAGGTCGTTGAGGGAGCCGCCGAGGCGGCTCCCTCGCTTCTTCACGCGAACGGATCTTCGATCCTGACGTCCCCGAAGCGGCGGCCCGCTTGGAGGTCCTCGGTAGCCAGGCGTGTCGCACCCGCGCGGCGTGCAGCCTCCACGATGAGCGCATCCCAGAACGAGATCCGATGCCGTTCCTCCAGCTCCGAGGCGCCAAGGATCAGGTCGGCATCGACTCGCACGGTCGGCCATTCGCCGTAGAGGGCCACGACCTCACGAGCCGTGCGCCGGCTCATCGGCGGGTCGAACTTCCTGGTCGCGACGACGTAGAACTCCTGGAGCACCTGGGTGCTGAGCGCCCCCGTGCGCTCCTCCCAGAGAGTCTCGAGCAGTGCCTTGGCGAGCGGCTGCTTGCGGGTATCGGATCGGTCGTGCGCGTATGCGAGCACGTTCGTGTCGACGAACGTCCGGGCCCCGATCATCCGCCGCTGTCGCGATCGTGAAGCTCGTCCCGGCGCCAGGCTCTTCCGCCTCGAGGTGTCGACGCCGCCATGAGCTCCGTGGCACGACGCCGGGCTTCCTCGAACCGGGCGTCTTCGGCGACCAACTCCTCCAGCTCGCGTGCCACGAGGCCGCTCACGGAGGTGCCTCGCTTTGCCGCGACGACCTTCGCGCGCCGGATCACGTCCTCGTCGAGCTGGACGGTGAGGTTCCTTCTCGCCACTGCCGCCTCCACAGTCGAACGCGTGGACCGCAGGATACCACCTGGCACCCGTCATCCCGAAAGCGACGGCGCACGGCGGCGCGCCGAGCCCTGCTGGTGTCTGCGCCGTGACCAATCGCGGTCCCCTTCGGAGCGAGGAAGGTATCAGGCATGCCCGTCAGATCGTTGAGTTCGTCCGTTCTCAGATGGCCTGATCGGGCCGAGGTCGACGCCGGTGTCCGTCGGTGGGCGTCGATGGTCGCCGAGAAGGGTGACCGGGTGCGCCGGATCGGCTACTTCGGCTCCTACGCCCAGGGGGATTGGGGTGTCGGTAGCGACGTCGATCTGGCGGTCGTCGTCGAACGAAGCGAGCTTCCCTTCGAGCGCAGGGCTCTCGAGTTCGACGCCACGGGCCTTCCGGTTCCCGCCGATCTGCCGGTCCATACGGTTGCCGAGTGGGACAGCCTCCTGCAGGGGGGCGGCTGGCCACGAGCGGCGATGGGCGAGGTCGTCTGGGTCTGCGAGCGCTGACCCTCGAAGTGGCCGGTCATAGGGCCTGAATGTCTGCGCGGTGCGTTTCCGCTGGTAGTAGGCCTGTGATGGCGGCGGAGGCCGGCGCGAGCCCGAACTTACATAGACGCACGAGCGGGGCGCAAGGTTCCGGCGATCTGCGTTTGATATCTCACAAGCGTTTCCCATAGAGTCGACTTGCCCGCATCGGAACGCCTCGCGTTCCCCCGAAGTGAGAGGGGGCCTCATGTCTGTTCGAAAGACCTTCCGAAGCAAGCCGCGGCGACCCGGAGGAGTGATGAGACGCGTCGGCGCGGCCGCCTTCGCGGGAGCGCTCGCCGCCTTCGTGGTCGGCCTGACCGCCATCCCCGCCTCGGCCGTGACGACATGCGCGGGCGGGGCCCCGACGCTCACGATCAGCATGGGGGCCGGCGACTCGGCGGGGGTCGTCCTGGGAGGCGGCCCCGGCGATCCGTTAACCATCACCGTGATCGGTGGAGGCGGCAGCTGCACGGGCCCCTACAACACGAACACGACCACCACGATCGCGTTCGCCGAGGGCGCGGCCGGGAATCAGACGGTGACGATCGATCAGGCGGGAACGGCTCCGTTCCCTCACCAGAACACGACGAGCATCACGCTCGCCATGGGCGGTGGGACCAATGCCCTCGTCATCACCGGACAAGCGTCGGGTGACAGCATCACGATCGGCGGTGCCGGCGTGGACCTGAATGGCGGTGGTAACGACGTGACCGCGCTCGGCGGCGTCGGGAGCGTGACGGTCAACTCGGGGGGCGGCGACGACACGGTGAACGGCTCCGGGTCCGCCTTGCCCCTCACGCTCAACGGCGGCTCCGGAGACGACACGCTGACCGGTGGTACCGGCAACGACACGATCACCGGCGGCGACGGCAACGACAACATGGTCGGCGGGGGCGGGACCGACACGGCCGACTACTCGGGGGCGGCCTCCGGCGTGACCGTGAGCCTGGCCGTCACCACGGCGCAGGCCACGGGGGGCGCGGGCACGGACACGATCACGAGCGGCGTCGAGAACCTGTCCGGTTCCGAGCACAACGACACGTTCACCGGCGATCCGAACGCCAACTCTCTGAACGGCGCGGGCGGTATGGACACGCTCGAGGGCCGCGCCGGCGCAGACATCATCAACGGTGGCACCGGAACCGACACGGCGAGCTACGCGAACTCCACCGCTGCCGTGACCGTCACGGTGAACGGAGCCGCCACCGGTGGGGACGCGGCCGGCGACACCCTCTCGAACCTCGAGGGTCTCATAGGCTCCGCGCTGAACGATACGCTGACCGGCGACGCCGGCAACAACGTCATCAACGGCGGAGCCGGCAACGACACTCTCGTGGGCGGAACGGGTACGGACACCCTCGACTACACGGGCACGACGGGGGCCGTCACCGTGAGCCTGGCTATCACCACCGCTCAGGCGACCGGCGGAGCCGGCACGGACACAGCCTCCGGATTCGAGAACCTCACGGGCGGGCTCGGGGGCGACACCTTGACCGGCGACGCGAACGCGAACGTCCTGACCGGCGGCGACGGCAACGACATCCTCCGGCCCGGGCTCGGCAACGACACCGTGGCCGGCGGGAACGGCACCGACACCGCCGACTACACGGGTACGGCGGCCGCCATAACGGCGACCCTGACCTCGGTGACCGGCGGGGCGGGGACCGACACGCTGACGGGCATCGAGAACCTGACCGGAGGGACCGGCGGCGACACCCTTACCGGCGATGCTGCCAACAACGTGCTGATCGGCGGCGACGGCAACGACACCCTGGTCGGTGGTCTCGGAAACGACACGCTTACCGGCGGGAGTGGCACCGACACCGCGAGCTACGCGTCGTCGACCGGCACGATCACCGTCAACCTCGCGACGACCGCGGCGCAGAACACCACCTCCGCCGGGACCGACACCATCACGACGGTCGAGAACGTGACGGGTGGGAGCGGGAACGACACGTTGACCGGCGACGGCGCCGCCAACGTGATCATCGGCGGTGCCGGCGACGATCTCCTGAACGGCGGTGCCGGCGACGACACCCTCACCGGCGGCGACGGGATCGACACCGTCACCTACGCCGGCACCACGGGTACGGTCACCATCAACCTCGCGACGACGGCGGCACAGAACACCACCTCCGCCGGGACCGACACAATCACGACGGTCGAGAACCTGACGGGCGGCGTCGGGGGCGATCGTCTGACCGGCAACACCGGTGCGAACGTGATCGACGGCGGCGACGGCAACGACACGATCGACGGCGGCGCCGGCAACGACACGCTCACAGGCGGAGCCGGCACGGACACGGCGAGATTCGCCTCGTCGACGTCCGGTGTGACCGCGAATCTGACGTCGGGGACCGCGACCGGCAACGGAACCGACACGCTGACCGGATTCGAGAACCTGACCGGGTCGAGCAAGGCCGACACGCTCACCGGCACTTCCGGGGCCAACGTCCTGAAGGGCGGCGACGGCAACGACGAGATCGTCGGAGGCGGCGGCGACGACAAGGTCCAGGGCGGCACCGGGAAGGACGATCTGCAGGGTGGCCAGGGCAACGACACGGTCGGCGGCGGCGCCGGCAACGACACGATGAGTGGCGGAGTCGGCAACGACGTCCTGAAGGGCGGCACAGGGAACGACGACATGCTGGGCGGGCCCGGCAACGACGTCCTGAGGGGCGGCCCCGGGAACGACGACCTGCTCGCCGGACCGGGCACCGACACGTGCAACGGCGGTCCGGGCACCAACACGTTCGGCAGCTGCGAATTGCCGTAGGGCGCTAACGGTTGCAGGGGAACGGGGCCGGCGCTTCCGCGCCGGCCCCGTTCCTTACGTTCAGGGCTCGTCGGGATCCGGGCCGGGCAGGACCAGCAACGCCGTGGAGACCGAACGCTCGCCTCCGTCCGACACTCGGTTCACCACGTTGCCGCGGACGACCATGGTGGTCGAGCCGCCCCCGTCGAGGTTCAGCGCCGAAGTGGCGCCGAGCCGCATGAAGATCTCCGCGAACTCGTGCATCGTGGCGCCGACCGACCACTTGTGCTGGCGCCCATCGACGACCACGAGCAGCACCTTCCCGTCCTGGGTCATGCCGACGCCCGTCCGCGGGTTTCGGCGGCACACCGAGCCGACGCAATCGCCGACCACGTCCTGGCCCTCGGCGACGAGGAGCGGTACCCCGCCGATCGCGTCGTAGACGTTCGCCCAGCCGAACGTCCAGGTGATGGTGAAGCTCGTGCCCGGCGCCAGCGCGAGCAGCCGGTTCGCCTCGTCGGAGCCCGGGATCGCCGACAGGACCACGCCTCCGTTCCTTTCGAGCGACGACTCGAAGCATCCCGCCTGCTCGACGGTATAGGTCTGCGTCAGGCCGGTCCCGGCGGAGGCGGGCGCGAGCGTTCCGAACGGGATCAGGCGAACCGAGCAGGACCCGGCCGGCGGGGCTGCGAGCGTCCCGCCGACCGGCGAGTACGCTGCGATCTCGCCGACACCCGGCGTTCCGTCGTTCCAGCGGTCGATCGTCCAGCTCATGCCCGCGGCGTCGACCGCCGTGACGAGCTGCGCCGGCCGGCCGAAGAACGTGTTCTGCTCATCCTCGGACCAGGCGAACAGCGCTCCGGCGTCGGCCGAGGTGCGGACGAGGTCGCCGTCCTGTGCGAACGGGTGAGCCGGCCCGCCGAACGAAGAGCCGAAGTCGCCGTTGACCGCAGCGATCGCGCCCTGGCGCTCCGCGATCACGCTCGTGCGGGCCCGCGCCGGCATCTCTGCCCCTGCCAGCGCGACGTCGAGCGTGAGACGCGCCGACGGGTCCGCGGTCAGGACGAAGATGCGCCACCTCGGCTTCTTCGCGACGATCTTCGTGAGCGCGAGGCCCGGCGCGATCCTCCGCGTCTTGGAGGTCCAGGAGGCGCCGGCTGCGCGTCCGCCGGCCGGGGCCTCGGACAGGGTCAGCGGGAGCAAGAGGACGACGAGAACGGCGGCAGAACGCCGGAGGTTGGGTTTCACGGCGATACATCCTAGAGTGGGTGGATGCGTAGAGCGAGCCTACTTCTGTTCGTGCTGCTCACAGCCCTGCCCATTCTCCCGCCGGCGACGCAAGTGGCCGGGGCGGCGTTCCCGAGCACCAACGGGTTGATCGCCTTCCGGTCGGATCGGAGCGGGAGCGCCGACGTGTACGAGATGGACGCGAGCGGCGGCTCGCAGACCGACCTGACCCGCTCCGCCGGAATCGAGGAGATGGACCCGGCGTGGTCGCCGGAGGGCGAGCGGATCGCCTTCGCGCGGCGGGCTGCACCTGCGCAGAAGGCGGACCTGTTCGTGATGAACGCGAGCGGCAAGGCCCGGATGCGCCTGACGAGCACGCCGGTCGCGGAGCGGCACCCCTCGTGGTCGCCGGACGGCACGATGCTCGCGTACTCGGCGCGCACGAGCCCCACCGGGCCTTCCCGGATCTTCGTGATCAATGCCGACGGGACGGGGAAGCGGCAGCTCACCTCCCAGGATTCGGGCACCTACGACACCGATCCGGTGTGGTCGCCGGACGGCGCGCGCATCCTGTTCGCGAGCAACCGCGACGGCGGCTTCCCGGAGCTGTACGTGATGAACGCCGACGGGACGGTTCAGACGCGCCTGACCTACAACCAGGAGGTGGACACCGACCCTGTGTGGTCTCCCGACGGCACGCGGATAGCGTTCGTGCGCTGCTGCGCTCTCGGGAACCAGGAGATCCACGTGATGAACGCCGACGGGACCGGCGAGACGGATGTCACGAACACGCCCACACTGCACGAGTCCGACCCCGCCTGGTCGCCCGACGGTCAGCTGATCGCATACTCGGCGCTTCCGACGGGTGGCGGCAACATCGACGTCTACGTCATGAGCTACTACGGAGCCGGACAGGCGCGGCTGACGACCGACCCGGCGCCCGACCTCTCGCCGAGCTGGCAGCCCGACCCGATCTGCACCATCCGCGGCACGAAGGGCTCCGACCAGCTCTGGGGAACGGCCGGCGACGACGTGATCTGCGCGGCGGGCGGAGACGACATCGTCTACGCGGGGGAGGGCTCCGACCTCGTCTACGGCGGGAGGGGGAACGACACGCTCTGGGGGGAGGGCGGCAACGACCTGCTCCTCGGATCGGTGGGTAACGACGTGCTCGACGGTGGAACCGGGTTCAACGTCCTGATCGGCGGCGCCGGAACCGACACGTGCACCCTGGGCCCGGAGGGCGCTCTCCTCAAGCAGTGCGAGGTTCTCTCGACCCTCCTCCCCCCAGGCTGATCCGCGTCAGTCCTCGAGGACCCGGACACGCTCGAGGACGACATCGGTGGCCGGCCGATCCTGGGCGGCGGTTGGGGCCTTCGAGATCGCCTCGACCACCTCGTAGCCGTCGGTCACCTCGCCGAAGATCGTGTGCTTGCCGGTCAGCCAGCGTGTCGGGGCCACCGTCACGAAGAACTGAGAGCCGTTCGTGTTCGGCCCGGCGTTGGCCATCGCGAGCAGCCCGGGCCGGTTGAAGGACGGTCCACCGGGCGGGCACTCGTCCTCGAAGCTGTAGCCCGGCCCGCCGGTGCCGGTCCCGGCCGGATCGCCGCCCTGGATCATGAAGTCCGCGATCACGCGGTGGAAGATCGTCCCGTCGTAGAGCGGCTCCTTCTTCGTCCGTCCGTCGCGCGGATCGGTCCACTCGCGCGACCCGGTGGCGAGCGCGACGAAGTTCGCAACGGCCTTCGGAGCGTGCTCGGGCATCAGCTTCACGGTGAACGAGCCCGCCGTGGTCTCGAACGTGGCACTGGGCATCTCGGTTCCCTTCGCTCGGGTCGGTGGCCAGTCTATGTGCGCCCTGCGGCGTTGGCCGCAGCCGCATAGAGCCGGCCGAAGACCTTGGGCCACGCGCTCAAGTAGTCGGCATGTGCGTCCAAGGCAAGGTCTCCGAGACGCTCCCACCCGCGATGCTCGAGATGCACCCCTGTGCCCTCCATGCGCGGGGTGAAGGTGACCTCGATCTCGGTGGGCGGGTACGATCTCGCATGCGGCTTCCAGGCGATCACGATGCGCCTGGGCGGCTCCCACTCGACAACCTCGCCCCAGGTGAGCTGCTCGCCGTTCGACAGGTGCTCGACGATGTGGCCCCCGACGCGACCCTCGACCTCGACACGTTCGGCCTCGACGCCCTCGAGCGCCTCGCTGGCGGCTCTCGAGTGCGTTTCGAGCGGCCACCACGTGGTCATCCCGTCGGTGAAGACGCGGAACGCGTCCTCCACAGAGCAGCGCACGACCACGCCCCTCCGTATGGGCTCGAGCGCCCGGCCCTTGCGGTATGAGGCCGAGATGGCTTCCAGTACGTTCGGCACGGTGTCGCCGGGCGTGACTTCGTACCAGGCCCGCTCGATCCTGCCCTCTCCGTCCACGAGGAACGAGGAGCGCACGATCCCGATGGTCCTCTCGCCTGTGGAGCGCACGCGCTCACCCCAAACCGACCAGGCCTCCGCTACTGCGTGGTCGGGGTCGGACAGGAGCGGGAAGCCGAGTGAGTACTTCCTGTCGAAGGCGGCCTGCGCTTCGGGCTCGTCCGGGCTGATTCCGACGACGTCGATGTCGAGGGCCGACAGGTCCTCCTTCGCGTCCCGAACTGCGCACGCCTGCGCCGCGCAACCGGTCGTGTCGGCCTGCGGATAGAAGTACACGAGCACCTTGCGTCCCCAGAAATCCGACAGCCCGACCATCACGTCCGTCTGGTCGCGCAGCTCGAAGGGCGGAGCCGCATCGCCCGGCACGAGTCTCGCCATGGCTCCAGCGTACAGGGGGCGGCCCCCTTCGTGCCTGAGGCAGAGGTCGGAGGTCCGTCGGCAGCGCGATTCAGGTCGGCGGCCTCGAAGCCGATGCTTCAGAAGACATGGCCGCCCAGGTACGAGTCCTCGTCGTCGACGACCAGACAACCTCCTCGCAGGAGCTGGCATTGCTGCTCGACCGGCAGCCCGGCATCGAGCTTGTCGCCCATCTCGACAGTGGAGAAGACGCGGTCCGGGTGTGTCGCGATCGGGGATCCGACGTGGTGCTGATGGACCTCGACACGCCGGGAATCGATGGGATCGAAACAACCCGGCAGATCCGCGAGGTGTGTCCTGAGACGAAGGTCGTCGTGCTCACGGCGTCGATCAGACCCGCGGCCATCGCTTCGGTCCTCGCGGCCGGCGCCTGCGGCTACGTGCCGAAGGCGCATGCTGCGGACGAGGTCATCGACGTCGTCCATCGGGCGGCCTCCGGTGAGATCGTCATGCCGACGAGCGATCTCCCTCTTGTGCTCGAGCACCTGCACGGCGGTGCGGGCCCCGCGGGCGAGCTCGGGCTCCAGCGGCTGACATCCCGCGAGTCAGACGTCCTGCGAGCGATGGCCGCCGGGCAGACGGCGGACGTGATCGCCAAGCATCTGGGCATCAGCCCGCTGACCGTGCAGAGCCACGTCAAGAGCATCCTCGCCAAGCTCGGTGTCCACTCGAAGATCGAGGCCGTCACACTCGCCTGGCGGCACGGTCTGACGGCAGCCTCCCGCACGGCATAGAACGCGGGATGCTGCTGCTAGGCTTGCCTGGCCATGAAGGTCGCCTACCAGGGTGAGCCCGGTGCGTTCAGCGAGACCGCGCTCTTGGCCGTCTTTCCGGACGCCGAGCCCATGGCGTGCGACACCGTACGCATCGTGTTCTCGCGGGTGACGAGCGGCGTCGCGAGCTTCGGCGTCGTGCCCGTCGAGAACTCTCAGGCGGGGTCGGTGAACGAAACCTACGACCTGTTGCTGAACAGCGACCTCGTGAAGATCCTCGGCGAGGTGGTGGTACGCGTCGACCACGCGCTCCTCGCGCCGCCGGGCGCGCGGCTGGAGGGGATCCGGCGCGCATACTCGCACTGGCAGGCGCTTGCCCAGAGCGAGGACTTCCTGGCGATCCACCACATCGAGGCGATCCCGGTTCACGACACGGCCGGTGCCGCGCGGATGGTCGCCGAGGGGGAACACGCGGACGAGGCCGCCGTAGCCAGCGTCGAGACCGCCGCGAAGTTCGGGCTCGCCGTGCTCGCGGAGCGGATCCAGACGCACCCCGACAACTTCACCAAGTTCGCCGTTGTCGGGACGAAGGACGCGGGGCTCGGCCCGCCGAACAAGACGTCGGTCGTCATGGCCGTTCACGACCGTCCCGGCTCGCTGCTCGCCTCGCTCAAGCCCTTCGCCGACCGCGGCATAAACATGACCAAGCTCGAATCGCGGCCGCGGCGCGGCGCCCCGTTCGAGTACGTCTTCTACCTCGACATCGAGAGGGCGGCGGACGACGCGGAGCTCCTCGCCGCGCTGGAAGAGGCGCGGCTGCACACGTCGATGCTCAGGGTCCTCGGGAGCTACCCGGGGTCGAAGGGCCCCGTCTAGGCTCCGGGGGCGGGGTCTGGGGTAGGGTCCGTTCGATGAGCCGACGCCAGGCCCGCCATGCGGCTCGCGCCCCCGTTCCCTTCGGGTTGCTGGTCGTCGCGCTGACCCTGGCCGTCGGTGTGGTGATCGCATGGCGCGTCGGTGCGTTTGAGAGCCTCGGCTCGGGGTCGGACGGCGCCTCGCCTTCAGGGCCGTCCGTCTCACCGAGCGCCTCCGGTTCGCCCTCGGAGTCACCGTCGCCGTCGCCCTCGGTGGTCGTGACGCCCGGACCGATCAACGCGTCGTTCCCGGGACTCACCACGTTCCGCGGCAACGCGTCGCGCAGCTACTACGGGGAAGGGCCCGTGCCGAAGCACCCGAAGGTCGTGTGGCGATACCCCACGAGCGGCGGCCTTTGCATGCAGTCGTCGGACCAAAGGGGCCCACGCACTTGGTGCGGCACCGGTTGGACCGGCCAGCCGAACGTGATCCAGCACCCCGACGGAACGATAGAGGTCCGTGTCGGGGCGTACGACGGCCACTATCACTTCTTGAACGGCGTTACGGGGCAACCGATCCGGCCGGACCTCGTCACGGGCGACCTGGCGAAGGGCTCGGCAACGTCGGATCCCGACGGCTACCCGCTGTACTACGCCGGATCGCGCGACAACCTCTTCCGCGTGGTCGCGCTCGATCGTGGAGAGCCGGCCGTCCTGTGGACGATGAACGCGAACACGACCGTGCCGAACCCGGTCTGGAACAACGACTGGGACGGCGCCGCGCTGGTGATCGACGACTACCTCCTCGAGGGCGGCGAGAACTCGTGGTTCTACGTCGTGAAGCTGAACCGCGGCCACAGGGCCGACGGCAAGGTCACCGTCGACCCGGAGATCGTCGCGACGATCCCCGGGTGGGACCAGCAGCTCCTCGACGATCTCGGCGACTCGTCAGTGTCCATCGAGAACTCCGTCGCCTTTCGCGACGGCGTCGTCTACTTCGCGAACTCCGGCGGCCTCGTGCAGGGCTGGGACATCTCGGACCTGCTCGCGGGCGGGGAGCGCTACGAGCGCGTCTTCCGCTTCTGGAACGGCGACGAGACCGACGCCTCGATCGTGATCGACGACGAGGGGTACTTGTACGTGGGGCGCCATCGCACGATGAACGTGCCCTCCCGGCCGTCGGCACGCGAGCACGAGGTCGGCGACCTGATGAAGCTCGACCCGAGCAACCCGGAGCATCCGCTGGTGTGGTCGGTGCAGCTCGGGGGGTTCGAGCCCGACGGGGGGCTGCTCGGCACGCCGGCGTTGTACGACGGCGTCGTCTACGCGACGTACACGGAGGGCGGCGTGGCGGCGGTCGTCGCGAAGTCGGGAAGGGTCCTGTGGAGGCAATCGCTCCCCGGACCCACCTGGTCCTCGCCGGTTACGATCGACGGCAAGCTCATCATCGGCGACGGGGCCGGCTACCTCAACTGCCTCGACATCTCGAAGCCGAGGTGGGGACCCAAGCCCGTCTGGCGACTCCGAGTAGGCGGGACGATCGAGTCGACGCCTGCCGTGTGGCGCGGCTGGATCTTCGTCGGTACCCGCAGCGGCGCCATCTTCGGGATAGCCGATCCGAGCACCGTGAAACGGGCGAGCCGCTAGGGCTCGACGGGCCGGCTAGGAGACCTCGACCGTCACCCGGAACGGCCGGAGCGGGAAGTCGTTGTCCGCGCCTCCCGCGGAGCTCGCGGCCTGCATCACAGCCCCAGCATGGATCGGATCTGGTCGGTCCGCCAGACGACGAGGGCCACTCCGAGCGCTATGAGCGCGCCGAAGCCCACGACCCGAATGACCGCCCGCTGCCGGGCCGGTCCGAAGCCCTCGGCGACGTACCCGGCGGCGATACCGGCCACGAGGCCGCCGAGGTGCGCGCGCCAGTCGATTCGCGGGATGGCGAAGGCGAGGGCCGCGTTCACCACTATCAGCATGACGGCGGTTCGCAGGTTCGCCGCCGCCATCGCGAGGTGCCGGCGCCTGTAGTTGTAGGCGACGAAGGCGCCGAAGACGCCGAAGATGGCGCCCGAGGCGCCGACGCCGAGATCCCACAGCGGGCCGAAGGCGTACGAGATGACGCTGGCCAGGAGCCCGGAGACGAAGAAGATCAGCAGGAACCGCGCAGACCCGAAGATCTGCTCGACGACGTTTCCGAAGAGCCAGAGCGCGTACGCGTTGAACGCGATGTGCACGAGGCCGGCGTGCAGGAACATGGCCGAGAGCAGGCGCCAGTACTGGCCGTCCGCGACGGCCGGCGGGAACAGGGCGCCGAGGTCGTACAGGTTCTGGTTCAGATGCAGGGTGTTCCTGCCGAGAAGCGCCTCCGATCCGCCAACGGCGACCTCGAGCACGAAGACGGCGAACAGCCCCGCCAGCAGGATCCTCGTGGCCGACGCCGCACCGCGCCGCAGCTTCAGACCGGGTCCCTCGCGGAACTCGCGGCGGGCACGCCCCACGCATTCCGGGCACTGATGCCCGACCGGTGCCTGGATCATGCAGTCGGGGCAGATGGGACGCCCGCAGCGCGTGCAGTGGACGCCGGTCTGGATGTTTGGATGCCGGTAGCAAAACTCGACGGCCGGCGCGGGCAGCCCGGCCTGTTCGTCGCGCATGCACCCATGGTAAGGGCTGGCGGTCGGGTCGGGCTTGCGCTGATCGTTCCGTGCATCGGGAGACCGTGTCCGCCTCGACCGGCGAGGAAGGCCTAGTTCGATAGCTGTCGCCCCGTGCGCCCGGCCTCAGCCCTTCGTCTGATGGTCCGTTTTGCCGGGTGAGGGTAGACTGCCTGGAGAGGTGACGGCGCTGTAATACTCATCGCCTACAGTTCCGGTGCGCCTCTGGGCAACGAGAGCAGAGAGCTCCGGGGCGGAGGCTTCGGGTGGCAACACACCAGACCGTGGCAGTCACTCGCCGTAGGCAGCAGCGGCTGGCTGCTGCGCGGACGGCCCAGCCCGCTCGCATCCAGTATCGGCGGCTCTACCTGATGATGGCGCTCACGGACGGCCTGACGATCGCCCTCGCGTTCGCCCTCGCGTCCACGATCCGATTCGGCCTGCGAGCGCCGGGTCGCGACATCGTCATGATGCTCGTCATCGCCCCGTTCGCAACGGTCGGCCTGTTTGCCGGATTCCGCCTCTACGATGCCCACCGATTCACGACGGCTGAGGAGTTCCGGCGCGTGATCCTGGCGGTGAGCATGAGCGTGGTGGGTCTCGCCACGTTCGCGTTCCTGTCCAAGTCCTCGACGTCGCGCCTTTGGGTATTGCTGTCCTGGGCGCTCGCGCTCGTGCTCACGCTCGTCTCCCGGCGTCTGTGGCACACGCACGTTCGCAGGGCACGATCGACCGGCCGCTTCACCTTCCGCACCCTGATCGTCGGGAGCAACGAGGAGGCCGTTCGGCTGGCCCAGATCATGGAGCGCGAGAACCTCGGCTTCGCCCCCCTCGGCTTCCTGCGAACCGCGCAGGGGTCCTGGAATGGCTACGGTCCTGCAGCCATAGGGCACGTTCGCGACCTCCGTGAACTCATCAGGCAGGAGGTCGCCGACTGCGTGTTCGTCGCCTCGAGCGCGATCTCTGCCGACGAGATGAAGCACGTGGCGAAGGCGGTGCGGCTGGAGGGGGTGGAGGTCCGCGTGACCGCCACGCTCCCCGAGGTGCTCGCCTCGAGGCTCTCCGTCCAGCCCGTCGGGGGGCAGATGTCCCTGTCGCTCCGTCCCGTGCGCCTATCCGGCCCGCAGGCTGTGGCGAAGCGGGTGTTCGACATCTCAGTGGCGGGCTTCGGGCTGCTCCTGACGGCGCCGTTGTGGCTGCTGGTGGCCGTGGCGATCAAGCTGGACTCGAAGGGCCCGGTCCTCTACCGGCAATGGCGGGTGGGGCAGCGAGGCCGCCCGTTCGTGATCCTGAAGTTCCGGACCATGGAGGACGGCGCTGACGCGAAGGTGGAGGAGCTCAAGCACCTGAACGAGTCCGACGGACCGCTGTTCAAGGTTCGCGACGACCCCAGGGTCACCCGTGTCGGCAGGGTCCTGCGGAAGTGGAGCGTCGACGAGTGGCCCCAGCTCTGGAACGTCGTTCGCGGGCACATGAGCATCGTCGGCCCTCGGCCGCCGTTGCCGGAGGAGGTCCGAGAGTACGAGGATTGGCAGTTCGACCGGCTCGAGGTGCGGCCCGGGATCACCGGGCTGTGGCAGGTCAGCGGCCGAAGTGACGTGTCCTTCGACGAGTACGTTCGCAGGGACCTCTTCTACATCGAGAACTGGTCGCTCGCGTACGACCTGTTCATCGTCGCCAAGACCATCCCGATCGTCCTGTCTCATCGCGGCGCCTACTGAGGCTCGGGGCCTGCTTCCTGGAACCGCCGCCAACGGGGAATACAATCGCCTCCCGTGACCCCCCACGTTCCGCCTTGGGAGCGCGTGGTCAAGGTGGAGGGCGTCGGATGCCGATACCTCTCGGGATGGGACTGGACCGGACCTTGGATCAGATCGCCGCCGCATTCGCCCTGGCGGTGGAGGACGGGCGCTTCGAGGAGGCCGAGGGCTGGTTCGCAGTGGCCCGACTCGCCTCCTGTCGAGACCCAGACGTTCCGGATCGCTCGCCTGCTGCCTGGCTGGGTGAAGAGCCCATGCGCCCAGCCTAGGTCGAAGGGCGCAATCTTCCTGCTTGAGAGCATCCCCCCACTTGTCTTAGATCGCCCACTTGACCTACACTGGGAATGCTCAAGCGGGGATGTGGGCGACAGAAGGAGCCCCTGCATGAAGAAGGCTGCATCGGTGGTGCTGGCCGCATTGGCGTACTGCCTCCTCGTGGCGGTCCCGGCGTTCGCGGGATCAGAGGTCCCGCCGCCCAGCGGGCCCCAGGTGGAGGGTGAGGTCGTCCGCGCCGGCGGCACGGCGTTCACGGGCGCGAACATCTCGCTCGGAGTGCTGCTGGTGGTCGTGCTCCTGCTGGCGGGTGTCGCGCTGCTTGCGATCAGCCGCCGCAGGGCGACCGCGGGCCGCTAGCGGGCAAGCAAAGAGCGTCGTAGCCCCCGCCCATCCCGGGCGGGGGTTTCGCGTCCTCGATCGGTCGGTTGTTCCGCGTGGAGCCCGCGCCCTCAGCGGGGTCAGGCGCAGCCGGGAGTGGGAAGCCCTATGACCTCGAGGGCGTCCCTGGTCGCGGAGAGCAGGGCGCCCACGTCGTCGGCGAACCCCTCTGGGGCCTGCAGGGAGGTCAGATCCCTCTTGACTCGCTCTCTCGCCTGCAAGAGCACTGCTACGACGGATTGATCCCTGATCTCCGCCGCTGCCACGATCACTCGTAGGTCGTCGTTGACTCGCTCGTAGTAGACGGCGTTCGCCTGCTCGAGGTCGTTTGCGTACGTGGAGCGCATGACGCAAAGGCCCTGTACCACGGCGTTCGCTGCTTGGCGCGTTACGACACCGAGCGCCCCCGACGGCCCGCTCGGCGTCGGCGTTTCGGCGTCCTCTCCCGAGGAGGAGCAGGCCACCAGGACGCAGAGCGGGACCAGCGCCGGAATCGCCGCGGCCAGAAGGCTTCCCGGACCATGCCGACCATCGCGACGCATCACGCAGATTATGTCGCTGCCGGAGCCCACAGATGCTCAGCCGGTCTGAGAACCTTCGAGTCGGAGCAGCCACTCCTTGCGCCACTCGCTGCCGCCGTACTTGCCGATCCCCCCGCCCGACGGCACGACGCGGTGGCACGGGACGACGATCGGAACCGGGTTGTCGTGCAGAGCGTTCCCGGCGGCGCGGGCGGCGCGCGGGCTACCGGCACGCCGGGCGATCTCGCCGTAGGTCGCAACCGAGCCGTAGGGGATGCGAGCCGTCGCCTGGAGGACCTTGCGGGAGAAACCAAGCGGCGCGAGCGCCCAGTCGATCCTCGTCTCGAGGTGCCGCCTGCGGCCGTCGAAGTACTCCTCGAGTTGCCGCCGGACCGGGTCGAGCGCTCGCGGATCCTCGAGCACGCGAAGCGAGAGGCTCACGGCGAGCTCCTCCACGACCAGGTCGGGCTGTTCCTCCGGGAAGGCGACGCGGACGAGCCCCCGGGGCGTTCCGGCCACGAGCAGCCCTCCTATCGGCGAGGCGATCGTCGCCACGGCCACGTCCTCGAGCCGCTCCCTCCGGGCCCGATCCAGCATTCCGTCCACCGCCCGCCGCGAGGCAAGCTCGACGTCCGCATCGCGGATCCAGGCGAACTCCCTCCTCACCGCCCTCCTCCTTTCCCCTCGAGCGCAAGGAAACCCCGCAGCTTCCTCCTCCCCTCGTACGCGTTGGCTCGGGCCGCTTCTTCCGTGCACCCGAGGGCCTCAGCGATCTGGGCATAGGGAAGATCCAGCACGTAGCGATGCAGCACGGCCGCGCGTTGCATCGGCGGAAGCGCGCGCACGGCCCGCCACAGCTCGGGATCGCCGTCCGGCGCCTCGGGCCCGCCACGTTCGGGCAGGCGTTCCACCGGGATCGGGCGCCTAACTCTGGCCCGGCCGTGATCGAGGACCTTGCGCGTGGCGATCTTGAGAATCCATGCCCTTAGATTCGAATCGTCCCGGAGTCGCGGGTAGGCGCGCAGCGCGGACAGGAACGTCTCCTGGAAGCAGTCGTCGGCGTCGTCCGGGCCGACGGCGGCAAGTAGGAACCTGTACACGGGGACCCTGTGCTCCTCCAGGAACCGAGCGAACGGTGGCGCGCCCATCGCGTCTTAGAACGCTGGAGACGTGACGGGCGTGAGACCCGCGCTCACGGTAACCGAGGGGATCGCCTCGTCCCTTTCTGTCAGGCAGACGGGCGCCCGTGGCCGTTCATCGCAGGGCAAGTATGACCCTCCGGGTCGATCGGGTTGCCGCAGAACTGACAGAGGGGTCTTCCTCGGGCGGCCACCGCGGCGCTGTGCCGGGAAAGGGCCAGCATCTGCTCCCTCGTGGCCCAGAGCCGGATCCGCTCTGGATCGGGTCCGGCGAATGCCGGCACCATGCCTTCATCTTCCTTTCCCTCCTCCTGCACCAGCTCCTCCAGCTCGAGCAGGATCAGGTCGCGCTCCTCCTCGTAACCGATCGACAGGCGGCCCACCTGCCACCTGGCCTCCAGCGGTTCCTCGAGCTCCAGCTCCTCCTCCTCCGGTCCCTCACCCGTTTCCTTCCCGACGCGAGAGAGGATCTCCAGGATCGAGGCGGCGAGCAGCTCCAACTGCTGCTTGTCCAAGAGCACTGTCACGAGGTCCGTTCCGCTCCGGGCCTGGAGGTAGAAGGTCCTGCGCCCGGGGTCGCCCACGGCGCCGGCGGTGATGCGGTCGACTCGATCGAGCTCCATCGGGCTATCCTTGCACCTTCCGCTCGGAGGCTCTGCCGCCCTGGGTCCGTTCCGGACTCGACTCCAGGGCCGGCAGCCGCACGGTGAACGTCGTGCCGCCTCCGAGCTCGCTTTCGACCTGCACCGTTCCACCGTGGTTCTCGACGATGTGCTTGACGATCGACAGCCCGAGCCCCGTGCCGCCGGTCTCGCGTGACCGGGCCCTGTCGACCCGGTAGAAGCGCTCGAAGATCCGCGAGAGGTCCCGGGACGGGATGCCCATGCCCGTGTCCTCGACCTTCAGGAGCGCATTGCCGCCCTCGGGCGAGACGGTCAGATCGACGCGTCCGCCGGGTTTCGTGTAGCGGATGGCGTTGTCAACGAGATTGCGGAGGAGCAGCGACAGGTCTGCGGCGGATCCGCGAACGGGAGGGACGGCCTCCGAGTGCACCGACAGCGTGACCTTGGCTCCGGCCGCTGCTTCCTCGAGACGCTCGGCTTCCTCGAGGAGGATCCGGTCGAGAGCCACGGTCTCTTCCAGGTTGCTGCCGGACTCGAGACGCGAGAGGTCGAGGAGGTCCGAGACGATCCGGGAGAGCCGGACGGCTTCCAGCTCGAGCTGCTCCGCGAAGCGTGCCACAACCGCGGGATCTTCCGATATGGCGGTTCTGATCGTCTCGGCAGCCGCTTGGATGGCGGCTGCTGGAGTCTTCAGCTCGTGCGAGGCGTTGGCGACGAAGTCACGCCGGATTGCCTCGAGCCGGCGCGACTCGGTGACATCGCTCACGACGAGCAGGACCGAGCCGTCGTCGCCGACGGGCGTGGCGGCACCGTGGAGCCACCGACTCGGCGAGCCGGTCTCGACCTCGGCATGGGCCGGAGCTCGCTCGTCCGCGGCCCGCCGGACCGCATCCCGGAGCCCGAGAGGCAGGATCGCGTCCAGGGCGGCCGGCCGGCCGCCGAGCAGCCGCCCTGCCGCCGGGTTCGCGAACGCCGCCCGCCCGCTGGGCTCCACCAGCAGTACCCCCTCGCTCATCGACGAAAGGGACAGCTCCATCGATCGCCGCTCGTCGCTGGCTTCCTCCAGCCGCTCTTCGAGGTCCCTGGCCCGGCGATCTGAGCGGGCGGCGCCCTCACGTGCCGCGCTCCGACCCCGGAGCGCCACGAAAACCGCGAGAACGGCGAGCACGGTCGCCAAGGCCAGCAGATACTCCATCGTCGGCAAGTGTAGAAGCGCCGGGCTGCGATTCACCCCTCCCGCGGGATACGGCCGGGATTCACGGTCGTCCCGAGCATCCGGAGTTCGAAACCTGTTCATGTGGTGTTCACGTTGGCGTTCCGGCGTGGCCACCGGCGACCTCTAGCATCCGCGGTGGGTGAACGGCCCACCCGGCGTTCTGAGCTCTCTCACGGAGGAGGGGGAACATGCGGAAGGCCAGGAAGTGGCTCACGGCGATCGCGGCCGTCACGTCTCTTGCGCTCCTTGCGACCGCCTGTGGTGGCAACGACGGAGGAGGCGGGACCGGAGGCTCGGGCGGGGATCTGACCGGCACGATCGTGGTCTCCGGCTCGTCGACGGTACTTCCCATCTCGAGCCTCGTGGCCGAGCTGTTCAACGAGGAGGTTGCTCCGAACGTGGCGATCCTGGTCGACGGGCCGGGCACGGGCGACGGTTTCGTGCTCTTCTGCGACGGCGAGACCGACATCAGCGATGCGTCCCGTCCGATCGACGAGGAAGAGGCGGCGGCTTGCGCCGATGCCGGCGTCGAGTACGTGGAACTGGAGGTCGGGATCGACGGGATCGCGGTCCTCACGAACCCCGCCAACGGCGCGGTGGCCTGCTTGAACCAGGCGGACCTGTACGCGCTGTTCGGCCCTGAGTCCGAGGGCTTCGTGAGATGGTCGGACGCGAACCGCCTCGCAACTGAGATCGGGGGGACGGGCGACTTCCCTGACGCCCCGCTCGAGATCACAGCACCGGGCGAGGAGTCGGGCACGTACGACTCCTTCATAGAGATCAACGGGTTCGAGGACATCGCGCTCGAGCGCGATGTCTCCGAGGACCAAGCGGGATCGCTCCGCAAGGACTACCAAGCCTCGCCAGACGACAATGTGATCATCGCGGCCATGGAAGGATCGGACACGCCCCTGGGCTTCGTCGGGTTCGCGTATGCAGAAGACGCTGGGGACGCCGTGAAGGAGGTAGCCATCGACGGCGGTACGGGCTGCGTGGCACCGACCAGGGACTCGATCGCGGACGGCTCCTATCCGATCTCGCGATCGCTCTACATCTACGTGAACACCACTAGGGCCGCCGAGAGTGACGCGGTCTCCGCCTTCGTGGACTTCTACCTGAGCGACACGGGTCTTGTCGACGTTGTGGGCGAGGTCGGATACGTTTCGCTGCCAAGCGAGCGAATCGAGGCCGCCCGCGCCGCGTGGGAGGCAGCGTAGCCGTCCGGCAATCGCCGATACCGAGGGGGGTGAGTTCGCGGCTGGCATGACCATCGAGACCACCGGCAGGCTCCTGACCCTCGAGGTCATGCGGGGCAGCACCAAGCGTAGACGCAAGGAACTCATGGTGCGTGGTCTCCTCTCGGCGGCTGCCTTGCTCGGCCTCGTCGTCAGCCTCGCGATCGTGCTCGCGCTGATCGGGGAGGCCATCCGGTGGCTCTTGTCCGTTGATCTTCGCTGGTTGTGGGCCGACGGATGGTTCCCCCGCCGCAACGAGTTCGACGTGCTGACGATCTTCGCCGGAACGATGATCGTCGCGATCGTTGCGATGGTCGTCGCCGCTCCGATCGGGCTGGGTGCCGCCGCCTACCTGTCCGAATACGCGAGCCCAAGGATGCGGCGCGTGCTGAAGCCGATCCTGGAGACGCTCGCCAGCATCCCCAGCGTTGTGCTCGGGTACTTCGCGCTCCAGTGGATCACCCCGAGCTTCGTTCAGAAGGTGTTGCCGGACGCGGGTACGTTCAACCTGCTCGCCGCTGGCCTCGGCGTCGGGATTCTCACGATCCCGCTCGTCGCTTCGGTTGCGGAGGACGCGATGTACGCCGTCCCCCGCGATCTCCGTGAGGCGGCGTACGGGATCGGCGCTCGTCGACACACGGTGACGACGAGGGTCGTCTTCCCGGCTGCGGTCTCGGGCATCGTGGCGTCCCTCATCCTCGGGTTCTCGCGGGCGGTCGGAGAGACGATGGTGGTCGCGATCGCCGCGGGGGGGACGGGCGGGGCGCTTCGGACCCTGAACCCGCTCGAACGGGGGCAGACGATGACCGGCGCCGTCTCCTCGCTCGCGATCGGCTCGGACCAGGTGCAGGGGTCCGGCTTCGCCTTCGACAGCCTCTTCTTCGTCGGGCTGCTGCTGTTCGTCATCACGTTCGCACTGAACATCTTCAGCGAGCGGTTCGTCCGTCGTGTGAGGAGGCAGCACTGATGGCGGTCGTGACCTCCGGCGACGTCCGCGGCCCGATCGAGCTGGGGCTTCGCGGTCAGAAGCGCGATGTCCGGGGGCTGATGCTCCGCTTCGGGCTGCTCGGGACGCTCCTGCTCGCACTCGCGGTCCTGCTGACCCTGCTCGCCACGACGCTGGTGGAGGCCTGGCCGGTTCTCTCGGAGCGTGGTCTGGACTTCGTGATGGAGAACACGTCGAGCCTCGCGAGCAGGACCGGTGTACGACAGGGTCTGGTCGGCTCTCTGGTGCTCACGGGGTTCGTTGCCGTCATAGCGCTGCCCATAGGTGTCGCTGCGGCCATCTACCTTCAGGAGTACGCGCGCGATACGCGACTCAATCGGATTCTGATCTCCAACATCCGGAACCTGGCGGGGGTTCCCTCGGTCGTCTACGGGATCCTCGGACTCGTCGTGTTCGTGAAGGCTCTCCGGAGCGTGACCGGTCCCGACAGTTACGGCAGGAGCTACTTCTCGGGCGGTCTGACGCTGGCCGTGCTCGTTATGCCGATCGTGATCCTCATCACCATGGAGGCACTCCGTGCGGTTCCGAAGAGCATCCGCGAGGGTGCGTACGGGGTGGGTGCGACCCGTTGGGAGGTCGTGCGCAGCCACGTGCTTCCATACGCGGCGCCGGGGGTCTTCACCGGCGCCATCCTCGCTCTCGCACGGGCGTTCGGGGAGACTGCTCCGCTGCTGCTCGTCGGCGCGGTGACCGGCTACCTGAACACGCCGGGCCGCGATCTCCTCGAGATGCTTCGGGGGCCGTACACAGCACTTCCCACTCAGGTCTACGCGTGGGCGAAGCTGCCGGGCGAGGATTGGCAGGCGAACACGGCGGCTGCCATCATCGTCCTGCTCGTCGGCATCCTTGCAGTGAACTTCATCGCCATCCTGCTGAGAAACCGATATGCGCGGAAGTGGTGATCCGATGCACGTGGAGGGAAGCTCCGCGGTTGCGGCGACGTCCGACGAGTCGAAGGGGATGCTGCGCCTCGATGTGCTGAAGGATCGTCCAGACGGCACGCCAGAAGGCATCCTCGAGACCGTGTTCGACATCCAGGACGTCTCGGTCTACTACGGGGACTTCCGGGCTGTGCGGAACGTGACTCTGCCCATACTCAGAAACCAGATCACCGCCCTGATCGGGCCCTCGGGCTGCGGCAAGACCACGCTGTTGCGCTGCCTGAACCGCATGAACGACCTGATCGAGGGCGTCCGCGTCGAAGGCAAGCTCCTCTACCACGGCGTCGACCTCTACGATCCGCAGGTCGACCCCGTCGAGGTCCGCAGACGGATCGGCATGGTGTTCCAGAAGCCGAACCCGTTCCCCAAGTCGATCTTCGACAACATAGCCTTCGGTCCGAAGATCGCCGGTTTCAGGGGCAACATGGCCGACCTCGTGGAGGAATCACTCACGCGCGCGGCGCTCTGGGACGAAGTCAAGGACAAGCTGAAGGAGTCCGGCCTCGCTCTCTCCGGAGGCCAGCAGCAGCGCCTGTGTATCGCGCGGGCGATCGCGACGCGACCTGACGTGATCCTCATGGACGAGCCGTGCTCGTCGCTCGACCCCATCGCTACTCAGCGGATCGAGGACCTCATGCACGACCTCGTGAGCGACTACTCGATCGTCATCGTCACGCACAACATGCAGCAGGCGGCGCGGGTCTCGGACCGAACCGCGTTCCTCACCGTCGAAGTGCACGAGGAGACGGGCCACCGCACCGGCACGCTCGTCGAGTACGACCTGACCGAGACGATCTTCACGAACCCCTCCCACAAGCGGACTGAGGACTACGTCACCGGGAGGTTCGGCTGATGCCACGGACCCAGTTCCACGATGAGCTCGACAGGCTCGAGCTGCAGCTGCTCACGATGGGCGAGCTGGCCGCAGACGCGGTCCGCAAGGCGGTCGATGCCCTGCTTGAGCACGACGACGAGAAGGCACTCGGCGTGATCGCCGGCGACGACGAGATCGACAAGCTCTACGTTTCGATAGACCACGGGATGCTTTCGCTGCTCGCGCTCCAGGCACCGGTGGCCACCGACCTCCGACTCGTCTCGGCCATCATGCACTCGAGCGGACACCTTGAGCGCATCGCGGATCAGGCGGTCAACATCGCGAAGCTCTACGAGGTGACGCGCCATCTGCCCAGCAGCCAGGCGATCCTCGAGATGATCGGCGAGATGGGGGACATGGCCATCGCGATGATCCGGTGCGCGATGGAGGCGTTCCGACACCGGGACGCGATCATGTGCGCGCGCCTCGACGAGATGGACGACCCGATCGACCGTATGAACCGGCACATGCACCTTGAGGTCGCGAAGCTCGCCGAGGATCACGAGGCGCTCGACTGGGGCATGCACATGAACACGGTCGCTCGTGCGCTCGAGCGGGTCGGCGACAACTGCGTCGATGTCGGTGAGCAGGTCCACTTCCTGCTGACCGGCGAGTACCGTGAGTTCACGGATGCGTCGGAGACGGGGATCGCCGCGGATGACACCTGATTCCAGCGCATCGTCCCACGGCACGGAAGCGGCTTCGCGAATCCTGGTCGTGGAGGACGAGGAATCGCTTGCCGACACGCTGCGGTACAACCTCGAACGCGAGGGATACGCAGTGACTGTTGCGGCCGACGGCCGTCGTGCTCTCGAACGCTTCAAAGCCGAGGCTCCGATCTTGGTCATCCTCGACCTGATGCTGCCGGAGTTGCCGGGCCTGGACGTCTGCCGTGCGATCCGGGCCGAATCGGACGTGCCGATCATCATCGTCACGGCCAAAGACTCCGAGGCGGACAGGGTCGCCGGTCTCGAGCTCGGGGCCGACGACTACGTGACGAAGCCCTTCTCCGTCCGCGAGCTCGTCTCGCGCGTTCGCGCCAACTTGCGTCGAGCCCGACTGCAGCCACCGCTGCTCCGAGCCGAGGACGTGCTCGAGGTCGGGCCGATCAGGATGGACGTTGCCAGGCACGAGGTTCTGGTCCGCGAAGAGGCAGTGGCTCTTCCGCCGAAGGAGTTCGAGCTGCTGGAGACGTTTCTGCTTCGCCGAGGTCGACTTCTCAGGCGGGACTTCCTGATCCAGGAGGTCTGGGGCGCCGACTACTACGGGGACACGAAGACCCTCGACGTCCACGTCAAACGGCTTCGCCAGAAGATCGAGACCGATCCGCACAGGCCACAGCACCTGATAACCGTTCGGGGCTTCGGCTACAAGCTGGTCGACTGAGGTCGTCCGAGAAACCGCCGCTCCCGCGGTGCGAGCCCTCGACGACATGCAAGAAGCCCCGCGATCCACGGGACCGTCCTCCCGCCCCGATGGGGGACTGCCGAGATCCTGACAGGCGTCCTCGACGGTCGACGCACTGGAAGGTCGCGGCAATTCCCCTGCATCGCAAGCTTCATGAGCGTGCCCAGGCGTGCGGGCGCCGGCCACCGGGTGTTCCGACTCGCCGGCCCGTCGATGAGCGTCGAGCGCCTCGACAGCGTTTGCCGCGCCCCCACGTTGGGTGGTATCTAAGCCGGGCAAGTCCCGGCCCCCGACGAGCGAGGGAGAGCAGCGTGCCACGATGGAGGCTCCGTCTCGTGCCGCGCGACGAGAGCTTCTTCGAGCTGTTCGTGCGGCAGGCGGAGAACATCCAGGCTGCGGCCGATACTCTGCGGGACCTGGTCGGGGACTGCCGGGAGGCGGGCAGACGCGCGGCACGACTTCGTGATCTCGAGCACGAGGGGGACGAGATCACGCACGAGGTGATGCGGCGCCTGAACACGGTATTCGTGACGCCGCTCGATCACGAGGACATCCACAAGCTTTCGTCGACCCTCGACGACGTCCTCGATCACATAGAGGCCGCCGGTGACCTGTTCGACCTACACAAGATCGACAGCCCGCTGCCGGCGATGGTGTCCCAGGCGGAGGTGCTCCTGCGAGCCTCCGAGGCTCTTTTGGAAGCGCTCAAGGTGCTCCCGAAGTACGACAAGCTGAGTCCCTACTGGGTCGAGATCAACCGGATCGAGAACGAGGGCGATCGCGTCTACCGGCAGGCGGTCGCCGACCTGTTCAGCGGCGAGTATCGGGCGATGGACGTGTTGAAGTGGAAGGAGATCATCGACGAGATCGAAGCCGCCATCGACAAGGTCGAGGACGTGTCCGACGCTCTCGAATCGATCGCGCTGAAACACGCCTGATGCCGCTCTGGATCGTCTTGGCGCTCGCGTACTTCTTCGAGTTCGCGAACGGATGGACGGATGCTCCCAACTCGATCGCGACCGTCGTCTCAACGCGGGTCCTCAAGCCCCACTACGCCGTGATCATGGCCGCCACGTTGAATCTGGTCGGCGCGCTGTCCGGGACGGCGGTGGCGAAGACCATCGGGGAGAACATCCTGGACCCGAGGTTCGTCTCGCTCGAGACGGTTGCGGCCGCCGTCCTCGCGGCCAGCATCTGGGCGCTCGGCGCGCAGTACTTCGGGCTTCCGTCCAGCGAGTCGCATGCCCTAGTCGCCGGCTTGCTCGGTGCCGGGTTCGCGGTTGGAGGGCTCGTACCGCTCAGGTGGAAGGGCACGCAGGCATCGCTCATCGGCCTCGTGACGTCGCCGATCGGAGGCTTCATCGGCGGCTTCCTACTGATGCTGCTCATCTACTGGGCGTTCCGCCGCGTCCGGCGTCCCGTCGTGAGCCGCATCTTCGGCAAGGCGCAGGTCTTCTCGGCGGCCTTCATGGCCTTCAGCCACGGGACGAACGACGCGCAGAAGACGATGGGCATCATCGCGCTGGCCCTGGTTCTGAATCGCGCCGGGACCGGCGCGGGCGCGGGCACGGAGCTCGACATCCCGCTGTGGGTGATCGTGTCCTGCGCGCTGGTGATGGGGGCAGGGACGATGATCGGCGGGTGGCGCGTCGTTCGCACGATAGGCCTGCGGATGACCAAGCTCGAGCCCGTTCACGGCTTCGCCGCGGAGACCGGAGCAGCTCTTGTGATCACCACGGCCGCCCGGTTCGGCATGCCCGTCTCCACCACGCACGCCATCGGGTCGTCGATCATGGGTGTGGGCGCCACGAGGCGGCTCTCCGCCGTCAGGTGGGGCGTCGCGGGGCAGGTCGTGATGGCCTGGATCCTCACGTGGCCGTCCTGCATGGTGATGGGGTTCCTGATCGAGAAGCTGTTCCGAGCCGTTCTCTAGGCTCCAGCCCCGCGGTAGGCTCGTGCCGATGATCACGTCGCGCGTCTACCGCGACGGCGAGCTCGAGGCGGAGACGCCGTTCGAGCGCGCCTCGATCGAGGCCGCACGCTCAGGGGGCCTCCGCATGTGGCTCGACGTGATCGAGCCGACCGACGAGGAGCTCGAGACCCTTCGGGACGTGTTTGGCCTCCACGAGCTCGCGATCGAGGACAGCCGGAACTGGGGCCAGCGCGCGAAGGTCGAGTTATACCCGGAGGCCGGCCACATCTTCCTGGTGGCTCACGGCCTCGGCCTCGACGAGGACGACGAGCTCGTGGACAGCGAGGTGCACCTGTTCGCGGGTCGGCAGCTCTTCCTGATCACGGTTCGGCGGGAGCCGCTGTTCGACTTCGCGAGGGCGCAGGAGCGCGTGTGGAGCGAGCTCGGCCTCGACGGCGAGGGTATGGGGTTCCAGCTCTACCTGCTGCTCGACGAGATCGTCGACCGCTACCTGGACACCGTGGACCGCCTGGAGGACATGTCCGACGATATCGAGGAGCGCGTGAGCGACGACGATCCCGCGACGGGCGCGAACGCCGCGGGGCTCGCCGCGGACATCTTCCACCTGCGGAGGGAGGTCGTGCGGTTCCGGCGGCTCGTGGTGCCGATGCGAGAGGTCGTCGACTTGCTGATGGAGTCGCCCGGCCTTGTGACCCCGGCGCTCGTTCCCTACTACCGGGACGTGCTCGACCACGTCATCCGGGCGACGGAGCTGATCGACAACGTCAGGGACCTGCTGACGTCGGCACGGGAGCTCCAGCTCGCGCAGGTCTCGAACCGCCTGAACGTCGTCATGAAGCAGGTCACGTCGTGGGCCGCGATCATCCTCCTCCCGACCCTCATCGCGGGCATCTACGGCATGAACTTCCGGCACATGCCCGAGCTGTCGTGGAAGGTCGGGTACCCACTGGCTCTCGGGATGATGGGGCT
The DNA here is from genome assembly GCA_040754475.1 of Actinomycetota bacterium. Classification (GTDB taxonomy): domain Bacteria; phylum Actinomycetota; class UBA4738; order UBA4738; family HRBIN12; genus JAJPHY01. The sequence continues at coordinate 28,961 of JBFMCN010000033.1, forward strand.
GGCGGCGTTCGTCCTGTATCGCGTGTTCAAGAAGCGGGACTGGCTGTAGCGGTGTGACGGCCGGGGCCGACGCGCCAAGCGATCCGAGCCCAGGTCGGTACGATGAGTACATGCCGAAGAAGGTGCTGCTTGCGGCCCCGAGGGGCTACTGCGCCGGGGTCGAACGCGCGGTGGCGGCTGTGGAGCAGGCCCTAGCCGAGCACGGAGCACCCGTGTACGTGCGCAGACAGATCGTCCATAACGTGCACGTCGTCCGGGACCTCGAGCGAAGGGGAGCAGTCTTCGTGGACGACGAGAAAGAGGCCCCCGAGGGCTCCGTCCTGGTGCTCTCGGCCCACGGCGTCGCGCCGGAGGTCTACGAGAACGCGAGCGCGCGGCGGCTGCAGGTCCTCGACGCGACGTGTCCACTCGTGACGAAGGTGCATCTTGAGACGCGCCGATTCGCCGGCACCGGGCGGACGATCCTGCTCATAGGCCACGCGGGCCACGAGGAGGTGGTGGGCACGATGGGTCAGGCCCCCGAGCGCACGATCCTCGTCCAGTCGGCGGAGGATGCTCGAACGGTCGACGTCCGCGACTCCGCCGACCTCGCCTACGTCACGCAGACCACGCTCTCGGTGGACGAGACGAACAAGATCGTGGAGGTGCTGAGAGAGCGGTTCCCCTCAATCCAGGGGCCGCCGCGTGAGGACATCTGCTACGCGACTCAGAATCGCCAGGACGCGGTGAAGGAGATCGCCAGGCGTTCCGATCTGGTGATCGTCATCGGCTCGCGCAACTCCTCGAACTCGAACCGCCTGGCCGAGGTCGCCCGCGAGCTGGATACGCCGGCGCACCTCGTGGACGACGAGACCGAGGTCGATCCGGTCTGGCTGCGCGGAGCGGAAGTCGTTGGGGTCACGTCCGGGGCCTCGGCGCCGGAACGGCTCATCGAGCGGATGCTCGCGTTCCTGGCCGAGCAAGGCGCGACCGTAGTGGAGGAAGTCCGCCAGGCCGAGGAGCACGTCCGCTTCTCCAACGTCTGACCTTAGGGACGTGCTCCAGCCCAGGGCGGCTCTGATCGCCCGGTGCTAGCCCCAGCCGGAGAACTGGTCCGTGTCGCCCTCGAACTCGGGAAGCGCAGGGATGGCCACCGACGTGCTTGTTGTCTGCACGCCGGGTATCGACTGGATCTGGTCGAGGACTATCGGTGCGGCCCGTTCCCACGGGAGCGGGATCTCGGCGAGCACGTCCCAGTCGCCCGCCACGACCGCCACGCCCGAGATTGCCTCGAGCTCGCCGAGGGCCTCGACTATGCCGGCGATCGACCCCGCAGCGGCTCGGATGTGCACGTAGCAGGCCTCACCTTCCTCCCGGTGCATGGGGGTGGGGATCGCCCATCCGCCGCCGTGGATGCTGAGTATGTCGAGGGGCACGACGGGCGTCGTGTATGACCTCAAGACACCCTCGATCGGCTGTATGAGCCGCAGGACCGTGTTTGCGACCGCGTTGAAATCGGCGGCCTCGAGGGCGACCATCACGTCCCAGGCGCCGACGACCGCGGCAGCGCTGCGGACACCGTGGCCTCCCCTCAGGGCGATGATGACGTCTTCTACCTTTCCCGGCGCCACGCGGAGGTAGACGTAGGCGTCCACACGAGCAGGCTAGGTGAGCGTGGAGTCCGGGGCAAGGAGGCGCGTCAGTTCGGTTCAACAGGGGGCTGTGAGGCGCGGCACAACCCGTCGAGCTCTTCTGCGCCCTCCTCGGGGCCGATCGCGACGATGCGATCGCCGGTTTGGAGCGTGAACAGACCACGGGGCCGGTAAACCCATCTTCGTCCCCGCTGTACCGCAAGGACGAACATCCCCGTTTCGGTCTGGAGCCGGAGCTCGCGGAGCGACCGCCCCTCGGCCTGCGAGCCGGCCTCGACCAGTGTCTCAGCGCCCGTTTCCTCCGTCTCTTCGAGGGCCATCTGGATCACCGGGTGAGGCTCCTCGCCGTGCTCGACGTGCCACGTGATGTCGCGCGCCGCGTCGCAGATCGACTCGCTGGCCGCGGCGAGGCGCAGGAGCCCGCGAAGATCGTCGGGGTTGCGGGCCTCCGGCGCCGCCCGCAGGACCCATGATTCGAGCTCGTCGTGGAGGATGTCGCTCCGCGCCTCGAGCGTCTCGACCTCGGCGGCAAGGGCGCGGTCGTTGAACAGCAGCGAGGAGTAGGCGAGGCCGACCGCCACCTCCGCGACGTTCTTCATCTCCACGAGGATGTCCACGGCCCGGTCGAGCTCGGAGAGCGGCGGGCCTTCGCTCTCCGGTGACGGCGGGAGCGGCGGCGCGCCGGCCACCTGCCTGATGAGGTTCACGCCCTCCTCGGGGCCCTGATACACGAGGACGTCGCCTTCGGAGATGATGCTCTCCGGCCCGGGGTCGAACTCCCAGTCACGGCCCCGGCGGATGGCCAGGAGCCACATCCCCGTCTCCGTCGGCAGCGAGAGATCGCGTAGCGAGCAGCCGCTGCCAGGCGCGCCCTCCCGCACCTTCACGCGGCCGGAGACCTCGTCGGCGTGGCGAAGGTCGGCGCGGAGCTGGTTGGGGATGCCGAGCTTGGCCTCCACGACCCGCGCGATGTCCGAGGCGGCGTCCCCGATCTGGTCGATGGCCGCGGCGATCCACAGAACGCTTTCGATCGCCTCGGCGTCCTCGGGGCTGCGAGCGGCGAGGATCGCGAGTGTGCGGAGCCGCCGCAAGTAGCCGTCCATCCGCTCCTCGAGAGCCTCCACCTCGTCGGCCAGGTCTTCTTCGTTGAACAGGACCGCCGCGTAGGCCATGTCGATGAGCAGCTCGGAGGCATCCTTGGCCTGGACCAGGAGCTCCTTGACGTTGCGGGGTTCGTCGTCAGCCATGCGCGTTCACGCCGAACAGAAGGATAGCCGCGACCAGACAAAGCGTGCCCGCGAGATCCATCACGGAGGAGCTGATCGGGATGCCGTGGTTGTCGGGATCGAAGCCGAAACGGTACGCCGCAACGGCGGTGTAGTAGGCAACTGCGGACGAGACGATGGTGGCGAGGAACCCGGCCGTCAGGCTGATGCCGAGCATCGTCGGCAAGCCCGGGCTCGTCCTGCCGGTGAGATCGCTCACGAGCTCGGCCGAGAGACCGACCATGAAGAACACCGATACCGAGAACAGGAAGTTGATGGAGATGTCCACCCACGCGAGCGGCTCCGGGAACGGCTTCGGCTCGATGACGCCCAGGTGGAGCTTGGAGGCGAGCCGCGAGGACAGGATGCCCGACAGCGCATTCGTGTCCTCGAGGAAGGGGGGCACCAGGATCAGGAGCGCGGGGAAGGCGATGAAACGCTCGATCCTGGACTCCAGGACGGTGCCGGCGAGGATGTCGACGACGCCGGCGACGAACAGCACCGGGACGGACTCGCGGACGATTCTGCGTGTGATCGGCAGGTTGGTGACGAAGCCGCGGACGATGGCTCCGAGACAGACGAGCGCGGCGGCTACTCCCACCACGACCGTCAGGTAGCGGATCTGCGCGAGGTAGGAGGCCGCCCACAGTGCCGGAAGCGTGGCGATGTCACCGATCGCCGTGACGAGCGGAGCCGAAACCGAGTCCAGGTCCCATGCCCGTCGCTGTGACCAGACGGCGATCGCCACCGCCGCCGCGCCCACGACGATGGAGCCGAGGACGCCTCCGATGATCGAGATCACGACGAAGCCCCACACCGAGATCGACGCAAGTCCGAAGCCGAGCGACACGAGACGGGCCGCCGCGCCGAGGAACAGCGACGTGGCGAGTGTCAGGAACGTGGCCGCCGCGACGTTCTGTCCCAGGAAGCTGCCGCGCTTCATCGAAGCCTCGAACTGCCCCGAATGCATCCCCGTCCCGAGGCGGGAGCCCAGAGCTCCAAAGATGTTGCCGCGCATGCCGATGGCGGCCGGAATGAGCACGATAAGACCGGGGAGGCGCTGGAGCGAGTTGGTCATGAACCCGAGTGCGAGCCCGGCTAGGAGGTCTCCCCCCGAGCTGAGGAAGAGCGCGACGAAGCCCTGGCGGAGCGTGCGCTGCTCAGCCCGCCAATAGGCCCACAGGCGCCTGGCACGACGTGGGAACGCCATAACGGAACGGCCATCGCTCTCTTCTCGCTCACGGACGGGACCTCATGGGACCCCAAGGGCCCGTGGCAGTATGCGCCGTCCGACCAGAGGTGGACAACCCGGGGCTGTATCGTTGATGGACTCGTGAGAAGGTTCCTGGGTTCGCCAGGCGGCTGGTTCGTCCTGCTGATCGTGGAGTGTGCGGCGCTGTTCGTCCTCGCGCGCGGACTGATCCGCCTGTTCCCAGACCATTCGACGGCGGTCTACCGGGGAATCGTCGGAGTCGCGATCGTCCTTGCGGCGGGCAACTACGTGGTTCGGCGCCGCTACCTCTCCTAGCCGAGCCCACCCACCACAACGCGTTCGGCGAAGGCGGCGACACGGTCGGCGACCTCGTCCTCACGACGCCAGAAGAAGTGGTCCGTGCCGGCCACGATCTCGACCTCCGCTGCAGATAGACGCGACGCGAGGAGCTCAAGCTCCGGACGAGGACAGAATGCGTCGCCCTCTCCTGAGAGCAGCAGCACGGGGCGCCGGAACATGCGGAGCTCGGACGACGAAGGGATCGGCGGCATGTTGGGGGCGGCCCCGCCGAGAGGAAGGCCGACGAGGGCGAGAGCGGCCACCCGCTCGTCTTCCAGCGCCTCACGCAGGGCAACGTTGGCCCCGAAGGACCACCCGCACGTGATCGTTGGTCCGACCGCATGCTCTCGGACGAACGTGATCGCGGCACGAACGTCGTGGATCTCGGCCCACCCACCGCCAAAGGTCCCGCCGGATCTCATCACCCCCCTGAAGTTGAATGTGAGTACGGCCAGTCCCCGCTCGGCGAGAGCGTTTCGGATCGACCACAGCAGCGGGTGGTCCTTGCTGCCGCCGCCTTGCGGGAGCGGGTGGCAGAGCACGGCGGAGCCGCGTCGTGCGGCGTTCGATTGACGAAGCTCGCCCTCGAGCGAGATACCGTCGTCGGTGCTGAAGCGGACTGAATCCACCAGGTGGGACGATGGTAGTGCAGATGGACGGCACGCCGGCGGATGGCTCGGGACGGGTGGGATTCGCGCTGCGGGAGGCCCTGCCCTGGCGTGAGCTGGTGCAGGTAGTCGAAACGGGGGAGCGGACCGGGTACGAGGCGGTATTCGTGCCCGAGATCGCAGGACGCGAGGCGTTCGCGACGCTGGCCGGCCTGGCGGTGCACACCACGGTGCTTCGGCTGGGGACCGGCGTCGTGACCGCCGTGGCTCGGGGCTTGTCGGTCACGGCGATGGGCGCAGCGACCGTCCATGAGCTCTCCGGTGGACGGATGATCCTCGGCCTCGGAACGGGACGCGCCGGGCCGGGTGCTCTCGAGCGGCTCCGCGGTTCCCGAAGCTCTCGTGGGTCGCACGTGTCTCCAGGGCGAGCCGCGGGAAGCCGCCCTCCGGCTGTGCGCCTTTCGTGACGCCGGCGCAGATCTGCCGATCGTCTATCCGGTACCGGCGGGGGATGCCCTCCCCTCGATCCTTGGAACGGTCTCGGCGCTGGCGCCGCGCCCGGCCGCAGCGCCTTAACGACCTTCGACAAGGCTCGGGTTGCGCCTTGCCTCTCGGGTCGTATGATTAACAAGGTCCGCACGGTAGAAAAGGGGAAAACGGATGACCTACACGATCTGCGAGCCTTGCATCGACGTGAAGGACCGGGCCTGCACCGACGAGTGCCCGGTGGACTGCATCTACGAGGGCGGCAGGATGCTCTACATCCACCCCGACGAGTGCGTGGATTGCGGCGCCTGCGAGCCTGTGTGCCCGGTCACGGCGATCTTCTACGAGGACGACGTACCCGCGGAGTGGAAGCAGTTCATCCAGGTCAACGCGGAGTACTTCGGAGAGACGGCGAGTGGTCTCGGCTCGCCTGGCGGCGCGGCACAGGTGGGGCCGAGTACGGTCGACCATCCGGTCGTGGCCGGCTGGACTGCGGCTGGCTGAACCCCGCAGCCGACCGATCCCCGGGGCCGACCGATTCTCACGGCCGACCGATCTCGCACATAGGGGGTGGTGCATCCCGGACGGGCGGCGCCTGGGCAACCGCCTAGCCTGCTTCGGCCTGTTCCGCCTCTTCCTTGCCGGCTGGCACCGGAGGAGTCTCCCTACGGCCGTCCGCGAGGAACACCCGGAAAGACGCGCCGCCGCCTTCCCTTTCCTCGACCCACGCTCTGCCCCCCAGCAGCTCGGCGAACCTCGCGACCAGCGCAAGGCCCACACCCACGCCCGGCGAGTGGGCGGCCGCCTGCGGTCCCTGACGGAACGGTTCGAAGATAGCTTCCCGGAGTTCCTCAGGGACGCCGGGCCCGTCGTCTTCGACGATGATGAGCACGCCTCCCTCTGCAGGCTCGACGCGAACCCACACCCGCGCGTTTGTGGGCGTATGCCGCGCGGTGTTGGCCAGGAGGTTCTCGACGATCCGCTCGACCTTGGCGCCGTCGACGCTTGCGGTGACCGGCCGTGCCTCAACGTGAACCCGCCCTTCCGAGATCAGATCCGACTCGGCCACTGCGTGCCGCACGAGGGCCCCGACGTCGGTGGGGTGCAGCTTCGGCTCTACGATCCCGCGAGCGAGCCGGTCGAGGTCCAGGAGGTCGGTGACCATCCGGTCGAGCTTGTGCGCGTTCGTGGCGATCCGTCGCGCCATGTCGCGAGCGTCGGGGCTCTCCAGTTCCACGTCCTCCCGCCCGAGCGTCAAGGCCAGACCGAGGATGGCGGCCAGCGGCGTCCGAAGGTCGTGGGAGACGGCTTGGAGGAACGTGTTCTTCATCTCGTCGAGGGTGCGAAGGCGATCGGCCGCCTCTCGCTCGACCTCCAGAGCTCGCTCCAGCTGCTCCTCCGCTCGCTTGCGCTCGGTGATGTCGAGCATGAATCCCTGCCAGAACCGTGGTGCGCCGTTCTCGTCGCGTACGAGGGTCGCCTCGTCGTGCACCCATACCACGCGCCCGTCCTTGGCCCGGAACCGGTACTCGGCGCAGAACGGCTCTCCAGTCCGATTCGCATGGCTGTGGGCTGCAAGCGCCGCCGGTCGGTCTTCCTCGTCGATTCGGTCTTCCCAGAACCCCACCTCTTCCTGCCATTCCTCCGGCCGGTAGCCGAACATGGCTTCCGACTGGGGGCTGATGTAGAACTGCTTCGGGTCTCGCACGTCAGGCTCGCGGTAGATCACGACCGGGAGGTGCTCCACCAGGACCTGATACCTCGTCCGGGCCTCCCGGAGCGCCTCCTCGGCGACCTTGCGCTCGGTGACGTCGATCATCACGCCCTGTCTCAGCAGCGGTTCGCCGGTGTCGTCGCGGAGCAGGACCGATTCGTCGTGGAACCAGACGGTGCGGCCGTCGGCTGCGATCATCCGGTACTCCATTGCGAACGGTTCGCCGGTCGCGGATGTGCGATCACGCTCGGCGAGGATGGCCTGGAGATCGTCTGGGTAGACCAGCGTTGGCCAGAAGCCAGGGATCGTCCACCAGGTCTCGGCCGGGTATCCGAGGATCCGTTCGATCTGGGGGCTCACGTAGACGACGGAAGAGCTGGCATCGCTGCCCTGGGTCGCGAGCTCCTGGTAGGTCACGGCGGGGGTTCGCTCGACGATCGTGCGGAACCTGGCCTCGGCTTCTCGTACCTGCTCCTCGTCCTTTCGCCGCCGTATGGCGGCGCCCAGGACGGCGGAAGCGGCCCGGAGCGCATCGATCTCGACCTGGCTCCACTCCCGCTCCCGGACGCAGTCGTCGAAGCCGATCACCCCCCACCACTCCCCTGACACGAAGATCGGAACCTCGAGCAGCGAGAGGATCTCCTGGCGCTCCAGGATCCCTCGTTCCGACGGTGGGAACTCCCGGACGTGCCCTTGAACGACTGCTCCACTCCCGAGCACCTTCACCCAACGGCTCAGGCCAGCGGCCTCCCAGGGCAAGTCCCGGAGCGTGGGGTTGTCGATCTCCGGCCGAATCCCTTCGGCCACCCATTCCCAGCGCTGACTGCTCCGCAGCGTCCCGTCGGGTCCACGGTGGTTCTGGAACACGTACGCGCGGCTGGCGGAGGTCGCGAGGCCGAGGCGGCGGAGGACCTCCGGGACGACGTCCTCCCACGCGTGCTCTTCGAGGAACCGCTGCGCGGCGAAGGCGACCGCTTCGAGTGTGGCGTCGCGACGCAGGGCCGCCTCGGCCCTCGCCAGGGCGCTGACGGTCGTGCCCAAGCTTGCCGACTCTGGGCGCGGGAAACCAAGGCCACCGTGCTCGGCCACGTCTCGACCATTATCGGCTGGTAGGAGCGGTGTTTGAGCCGCGCGAGGGCGCGCCGGCGGCCTAGCTGCCCTCGGCGACGGGGAAGATGCCGGGCAGCCGATGGGCTTCCGGAAGGTCCTCGACCGGCCATCGCTCGCGCGACTTGACTGCCAGCTTCTTCATCAGGTCGATCGCGTCGGCATCCTCCGATCCGGGACGCCACTCGACGATGCCGTCCGCGACGGCCCGGTTCCAGATGTCCTGGCCCTTGTCGGTGCGGATGATCGTCAGCGTCCAGCCCTCCCCCTGACCGAGGCCGCCGAAGGAGATGTCCGCGTGCTCGGCCGTGAAGTCGGGACAGTGAAGGCAGCCGGGGCGCGTGAACCTGTGGGACTTCTTCAGGGGGTAGGTGATCTCCTCGCCGTCCTTCTTGTAGAAGAGCAGCTTCCCCTTGATGTTCATGCGGACGATCTCATCGAGGTCGAGGCCGAGCTCATTCTGGGCGATCTCGACCATCAGCCCGTCGTAGGTGAAGGTCTTGGAGCAGAGCAGTCCGAAGGTCCAGGCGACCCTCTTCGCCCACTTGTTGACTCGTCGGGCAGCCATGGAGCCGGGCGCGCTGGCCTGACATCCCATCCCAACCACCGCCAGCTTGGACAGGCCCATCTCGGCGGCCTTCAGCATCGCGTGCGGGTTCGGCGAATACGTATACCGGGAACCGGCGGCGGCCAGTACGCCCTCGCGGTCGGTCACGACCGTGGGCTGAGGGTCCCAGGGCCGCTCGGCGGACAGCTGCGAGGTGCAGACTCCGTCGATCTCCCCATTCCCGAGACCCCAGATCAGCAGGGAGGAGACGGCGCCTCCGTCCTGCCCGCGTGCGCGTATTCCGGGGTCCGCAGAGCGGCCGAGCACTATGTCCTTGTACTGACCGGCCACCTCCTCGGGCTGCCGAACACGTCCGTGGAGGAGTTGGTCGATCTCGGCTTCCCACTCACGGAATCGGGGGCAGGCGAGGGTGCAGAGCGAGCAGCCCTTGTCTCCGTGCGCGCACTTGTCCGGCCCGTCTTCCTGCAGCTGGACGGGCTTGTAGTCCTCATACGCAAGGACGTGGAAGGGGCAGGCGACTATGCAGGCAGTGCATCCGGTGCATAGGCCCGTCGTGACGACCTCGTGGTAGAGGTCTCTCCACTGGGTGTTGTCCTTGGCCACGACTGGAAGGATAGCGTGCCGGCGGCCCCTCAGCCGCAAGCCTTCCGGTCCACCTGGTCGTGCTACGAAGGGACCAATGGCCCAGAAGGAGGAGACGAGGATGGGGATCGCGACGAACCGGTCGGGTTCGTTCAGCGTGGGCTCTCGTACCATGGCCGGGCATGCAGACGCGCGATCTCCGAGAGCGCCTCGCGCCGAACCTCGACCCCGATCCGCGGCCGTACCCGCCGCCCGGCTCCCGGCTTGCGGCGGTGCTCGTGCCGATCGTCGAGGCCGGTCAACCGCTCGTGGTCTTCACGAGGAGGGCCGACCATCTGCCCCGTCACCCGGGAGAGATCTCCTTTCCAGGCGGGCTGCCGCATCCCAGCGACGCCGGGCTACGTGAGACGGCCCTGCGCGAGACGGAGGAGGAGCTTGGGCTACCGCGGACGGCGGTAGACGTAGTCGGAGCACTCGCCCCCATCCACACGACCGTGTCGGGAATCCTGATCGTTCCCTACGTCGGGATGCTGGCTGCCCGTCCGTCCTTCGCTCCGAACGTGGGCGAGATCGCGGAGATCTTCGAGTACCCGCTGACGGAGCTGGCCGAGGCCGAGACGGAGGTGGAGCTCCTACGTGAGGGCGGTGTCTACCGCGGGTACGCTTATCAGATGCCAGGGAGCCGGGTCTGGGGAGCGACCGCCCTCATCCTCCACGGTCTGATCGAGATACTCCGCAAGGAGCCGGCTTGAGCGTCCCTGCTTCCGAGCCCTACGCGCCGAGCGATGCCGAGCTGAGATCGATCCTGAGGGATGCCCGGACGATCGCTGTCGTCGGGCTATCGTCCAAGCCCGATCGCGATTCCTGCCAAGTCGGGGCGTATCTCCAGGGCATGGGGTACCGGATCATCCCCATCAACCCGAACGAAACCGAGGTGCTCGGCGAGCGGGCCTTCTCCTCCCTGGACGAGGTTCCGAAGGATGTCCGGATCGACATCGTCGACGTGTTCCGACGGGCTGAGGACACGCCCCAAGTCGCTGAGCAGACGGTTCGGGCTGGGGCGAGGGCGCTCTGGCTCCAAGAGGGCATCGTGAACGACGCCGCGCGCCGGATCGCGGAGGCAGTGGGGATCACCGTCATCATGGGCCTCTGCATTCGTAGGACCGTTCAGCGGCTTCGGAAGGAGCAGAGCCTTCTGCGGCCACCGTCCGGAGTGATCGAACGGCCAGTCGGTCAGTGACGGTCGATCCGGGAGCGTAGGAACAGCAGCCCCAGCACCATCAACACGAGGAAGATGACGCCCCAGCCGGTCCGGACTCCACCCTCGAACGGAGTGGGCGAGGGGCTGGCCGCCGGAGAGGCGGACGCGAGCAAGACCATGCCGCCGAGGACGAACCGGGGAGCCACAGCCGGCAGTCTAGCCGGGCGGCTCTGCCGGCTCCCCGCGAGAGACGAGCTCCTCGATGAGGTTGCACAGGAGCTCCGGGGCCGTTCCCTTGGTGACGTGGTCGGCGGCGCCAGCCGCCCGCGCCGCCGCCGCGAGCGCAGGGTCATCGTAGGCCGACAGTGCGACTATGCGAGCGGTCGGGAGCCGTTCTCTGATCAGCCTCGTCGCGTCGATGCCGTTCATCCTCGGCATGCGGATGTCCATCAGGACCACGTCGGGTCGCAAGGCACGCGCCAAGTCCACGGCCGCGTGCCCGTCGGCCGCCATTCCTACCACGTCGAAGCCGTAGTTCGAGAGCATGTCCGACAGTGCCGAGCGGAGCTCCTCGTCGTCGTCCACAACGAGGATTCGGCACGCCCTAACCTGCGACGGGAGGGTCTCCGTCTCGCTCCGTGGGGGAGGAAGGAAGCTGACGGCAGGCGCGACGACCCCGGCGCCGGGAAGGGCGCGCCAACAAGTCCCCCTCATGCGTCTGGCATCGGAAGATCGGAGGCATGTGCTGAAACTAGTTGCGGCGTCATCGCATTTCGGGAGGAAGCTCCCATCCGCGCCTCCTGAGCTCGTCGGCGGCCTCCTGCCCTGCACGAGCCAGCTTCCACAGCGAGGACTTGCGCTTCGCGTCGTGTCCGGGGGCGAACTCCCGCGCCGTGAGCGCCGTGCAGGCGGGATCTCCGCACCCGCAGGCGGAGAGTCCAGGGAGCGTCGGCTGCTCGTCCGAGGACGCCGACGCGGGCTTGTGCCGGTATGGGTGGGGCGGAAGGGTGGCGGCCGGGACGACGATCTGGCCTTCCTGGGGGTCACCAGGTGCACTGAAGCGACGCTCCAGCGCGTAGAGGCCCGTCAGTGCGGCGAGCGCCGCATCGATCTGATCGGCCGAGCGGAGACGGGAGTCGTCGACACCGCACGCCCGGAGCACGGATCGCCGCCACCGGTGCTTCGGCACCGAACGCGGGGGGAGATGGCGGGCAAGGATCACGGCCGACGCGTGGGGGAAGACCTCGATCGCGGTTCCTCGCACGGAGCCCCCACGGTAGCGAGGAAACAGGTCGGTGAGCCGGGCGAAGGCCTCGAACCCCACAGTCATCCATCTGTAGAAGGGGTGCTCGGCCATGCGAGCGTCCGACGGTGTGTTGAAGCACTGGATACCGAACCACCGGAGCTCGCGCTCGGTGATGCGCGACTTGCCCGAGTTAGCCCAGGTGGGCGGCGCGTCGATCGCAACCACGTCGGGTGCGAGGGCGTCGACGAGCGCACGGAGCTCTGCGGTGGCCACGCGCCGGCGGACGTCCCGGATCGCGCGGGTGTCGTCGAGCAGCACGAGGTCGAGCCCCTTGCTGACCCCGATGTCGATGCCGAGCGAGCGCACTACGACCGGGTCCCATCCGGCCGCACGAGGGACATGCCGCCGGTGGTCTCGAGAGACGATTCCGGCCCGCGCACTCAAGCCCCCGTTCCGCTGATCCGAACCCCTATTGTGCTTTACTCGCGGCGGAGCGTCCCGCGGGAACGGGAAGGGCTGGGAGGCCACCGGTGAGCGAGGAGTCCGAGCGGCCCGCGCGCGAGTCGATCCTTGTCGTCGAAGACGACCGGTTCATCGCGCGGCTCCTGCACGTCGAGCTCTCGGGAGCCGGCTACGACGTGTGGATCGCCAACGATGGCGTCGAGGCCCTGGAGATGGCGTTCGAGCGCTGCCCCGACCTTGTTCTCGCCGACGTGATGATGCCTCACATGGACGGCTTCGAGATGACGAGGCGGCTCCGCAGCGACCCGAGGACGGAGGGCGTGAGCATCATCATGCTCACGGCACGGGGGCTCGCCGCGGACAAGCTCGAGGGGCTCACGGCTGGCGCAGACGACTACGTCGTGAAGCCGTTCGACAATGAGGAGCTTCTGGCGCGCGTCCGCGGCGTGCTTCGACGGGCCGCGTACATGCGCGCCGTCTCGCCCCTGACCGGGCTCCCCGGCAACGTTCGTATCGAGGATGAGATCCAGGCTCGTGTGAACGAGAAGGAACCGTTCGCGCTCATGTACCTCGACCTCGACAACTTCAAGGCGTACAGCGATCGCTATGGCTTCGTCCGTGGCGATGCCGCACTCAGAGCCACGGGGCAGCTGATCCAAGGGGTGGCAAAGGCCGTCGCCGGTCCGACGACCTTCGTGGGACACATCGGCGGTGACGATTTCGTCGTCGTGACTTCGCCCGAGCTGGCCGTCCAGGTGGCCGAGGAGATCATCAGGCAGTTCGACGAGCTTGCTCCGACCCTGTACGGCGAGGCGGAAGCGTCGTCCGGGTACATCGAGGCCGAGGATCGACAGGGGCGCAAGCGCCGCTTCCCCCTGCTCTCGATCTCCATCGGTATCGCGAGCACCAAGATCCGGCAGTTCGCTCACAGGGCTGAAGCCGTGGAAGTCGCCACCGAGCTGAAGAACTACGCGAAGCGGACCCAGGGATCATCGTATGCGCTGGACAGGAGGTCGGCGCCCTCGTGAGGCCGGCGACTCCACTCGTCCGAGGTGGCATGATGCTGGCCTTGACGAAGCACCGGCGGGGGCGGCCGTGATGGACGGCGGAGCGCAGGTTCGGGCGGCGGAGTCGATCGTCGTCGTCGACGACGATCCGTTTCTTGCCAGGCTGCTCGAGATCGAGCTCCGGACGGCCGGCTACCAGGTACGGGTCGCCTCCAACGGTGAGCAGGCACTGGGTCTGATTCTGGACGCCATCCCCGACCTCGTGGTCGCCGACGTGATGATGCCGAACATGGACGGTTTCGAGCTGACGAGGCGTCTTCGTCAGGACAGCCGAACGAGCGCTGTGAGCGTGATCATGCTCACGGCCCGCGGGCTGTCGGCCGACAAGCTCGAGGGGTTCGCGGTCGGCGCAGACGACTACGTCGTGAAGCCGTTCGACACGCCCGAGCTCCTGGCGCGGATTCGTGGGGTCTTGCGCCGGGCCAAGGAGCTGCGCGCGCAATCACCGCTGACGGGCTTGCCCGGCAACGTCCGTATCGAAGACGAGATCGAGGGCAGGGTTACCTCCGGCCAGCTGTTCGCGATCCTCTACGCCGATCTGGACAACTTCAAGGCCTACAACGATCGCTACGGCTTCATGCGTGGCGACAAGGTGATCCAGTTCGTTGCCCGTCTGATCCAGGAAGTGGCCGTGGCAACCGCCGGGCCGGAGACCTTCGTCGGCCACGTTGGCGGGGACGATTTCGTCGTCGCCTGCCCTGTGGAGGAAGCCGAACGCGTGGCCCAGGGCATAGTCGAGGGTTTCGACCGGGAGGTCGGGGGTCTGTACGACGCCGAGGATCGCGATCGGGGCTTCATCGAGGTAGTCACTCGCAGGGGCGACACGCGACGGTTTCCGCTTCTCTCGTTGTCGATCGGCATCGCGACGACTGCCTGGCGGCGCTTCTCTCACTACGCCGAGATCGTCGCCGTTGCGAGCGAGATGAAGAGCTACACCAAGAGCACTTCCGGGTCCTCGTACGCCGTGGACAGGCGGCACACCTAGCCCCGGATCGCGGCTCAGGCGCTCACTTCCCGGACTCAACGTACAGGGGGAACGTGAGGGCAAACGTGCTTCCACCACCGTCGCGGGGCAGCGCGCGGATGGCTCCGCCGTGCGCATTCATGATGCGGCGGGCGAGGTACAGCCCGATCCCCAGGCCCTCGTGCCCCCTCGTGGTACTTGAATCGCCCTGGGTGAACGCCTCGAAGACGCTCTCGCGCTGTTCCTCGGGGATGCCCGGACCTCGATCCGAGACAGCGATCTCGATCTGAGCTCCCCGGGGCCGCACGTCGACCTCGACCGGCTCCTGGTCCCCGGAGAGCGCAAGCGCGTTCTCCAGAACCACGACGATCGCTCGGACCCCGAGGTCGGGATCCGCCCAGATTCGCATTGCCGTCTGCTTGCGGTTGGACGGCATGGACAACCGATCCTGATGCCGAGGGAACTCGGACGCGGCCCGCGTGAGCAACTCGCCCACGATGACGGGCCGCGTGGAGAATTCGACGCCCTCCCGGTCGAGTCTCGCGGCAGCCGCCAGGTTCCCGACCAGTCGCTTGATACGGTCGCTTGCCTTGGAGACGCCCTCGACGAGGTCCCGCACCTCGTCCGGGCTAAGCGCGTCCGAATGCTCCGAGAAGGTGTAGGCAAAGCCCTGAATTGTGGTGATCGGCGTGAACAGCTCGTGCGAGAGGATCTGGATCATCTCGCTCTTCGTTCGGTTCAGCTCTTGAAGCTCTCTCGTCAAGCGCTCGGAGCTCTCGAGCAGGCCGGTGAGCTCGTGGATCACGTCCGCGGTGATCTCAACGGAGAGGCTGCCCTGCCCGCGCATCGACCTGCGGATCGTGTACAGGATCTCCTCGGCCGACGTGCCCTTGACGATGTAGCCGACGACGCCGGCTCGGAGCATCTCGAGGACGGTCCGCCGGTCTTCGTACGCGGAAAGGGCGACCACGTGGGTCTGCGGCGACTCCCGGCGGATCTCGCGGGCAGCACGGGCACCGCCGCCGCCCGGCATCTTCACGTCGATCAGCGCCACGTCCGGCTTCTCGGTCCTCGCTATGTCGATGGCCTCGTCCGCGTCCTTTGCCGTCCCGGCGACGGCCATCGACGGGTCCGAGGAGACCAGGTCGGCCATCGCCTCGCGTACGGCCGCCTCGTCCTCCGCTATCAGGACACGAATCCGATCCATCGCTCCTCGGCTGGGCCTCGCCAGCTACGCTCACCTTGCTCCGTGCGGGGCGAGCGTGCAAGTAGTGCTCCAGAAGGCATCGGGGGCCGGGAGGATTGCCTTGAGCCACCGGCCTTGGGCGGAGTTCGGCGAGTCGGACCCCGACGGCTCCGTACGGCGGCAGGGCTATCATCCGAGACGGCGACGCGAAGGAGGCGACGGGGATGGTCGCTCGGGAGATCAGGGCACCCCGCGGGTCGCAGCTCTCATGCAAAGCGTGGCCGCAGGAAGCCGCCCTGCGAATGCTCATGAACAACCTGGACCCGGACGTGGCCGAGCGCCCGCAGGACCTCGTTGTGTATGGGGGAACCGGTCGGGCAGCGCGCTCGTGGGAGGCGTTCGACTCGATCGTGAAGGCGCTGAAGGGCCTGGGGAACGACGAGACGCTCCTCGTGCAATCGGGCAAACCAGTGGCCGTGTTCCGGACGCACGAGTTGGCGCCGCGCGTGCTGATCGTGAACTCGATGCTCGTGCCGAAGTGGGCCAACTGGGACACCTTTCGCGAGCTCGAGCACGCCGGGCTCACGATGTACGGGCAGATGACCGCGGGCTCGTGGATCTACATCGGGACCCAGGGTATCCTCCAGGGCACGTACGAGACCCTCGCGGAAGCCGCCGCGCAGCGCTTCGGCGGCTCGCTCCGGGGAACGATCACGCTCACCGGCG
>JBFMCN010000034.1:0-14561 GCA_040754475.1 Actinomycetota bacterium
CGGCGGCTTCGCCGCCGGGCCCCTCCTTCACAGCACCCCTACCCGCTACAGGTGTCTGATCACCCATCTCGCGTCCGCGATGAGCAGCGCGGCCGCGTGGCGTTCGATGGCCTTGCGGCTCTGCGCCTTCACCGTAAGGATGAACGCGGACAGCACGGCAACTGCCGCCTTCTCCCTACCCGCGTCGAGCAGCGCCTGCGCGTGATCGAGTTGCCACAGCAGCACGTTCCTGAGCGCTGCCTTCTTGATCTTGCCCTCCTCGTAGAACCGGCTCACCGAGTCCTTGAGGCTGGCGATCGAGGTCACAACCGCGAAATCGACGGACTGCGCCGACGAGTTCCCATACCAGTCGGTCGCCGTCACCACGAGCGTGTGGTTGCCGAGCGCCAGCGTGTGGAGGTCGATCGTCTGGCCGTTCGTCACCGCCTCTCCGTCCAGGCTCGCCTCCAACTCCCCGACGCCCGAAACAGCATCGACCGCACCGAAGTCCAGCGTCACCAGCTCCGAGTGCTGATACGTGGAGGCAGTCGGCTCGTTAATCGTGGCCACCGGAGCCTCGACATCGCCGAACAGGAGCCGGCCCTCGATCTTCGGGGAGACCGTCCCCTGAGCCGTGATGTAGTCGATCACCGCGTCACGCACGTAGTACTGCGTGTCTTCGACGATCTGGTCGAGCGGCCACAGGCTCACGCCGCCGTCGTTGAAGTTGCAAGACCCCGCCGCAAGGTAGTTCACCGTCGAGACCCGGTAGTAGGTCGAGGCGTCGTCGAAGTCGACGCCCTCCCCGTTGATCACCAGCGCGGCGACGTTGTTCCCGTCCGGCAGAGCGGGGTACGTGTCGCGGTACATGATCTTGCCGATCGAGTTCGTGTCGAGCATGCAGGTCGTGTAGTGGGAGTACCCACCCCACCCGGGAACGTACTTGTAGTAGTAGTAGTTGCGGTACGCGCGCTCCAGCACGGCCTTCAGCTGCGGCCCGTTCATCTCCATGACCGCGAGGGAGTTCTCGTACGGCATGCCGGCGAACATGTCGGCCACTGTCAGCGTGACCGGACTCGCCTCCGTGGCGCCGGGAGCGATGAGCTTGTTCGTCATCGCGCCTGACAGGTGGAAGTCGACATCGATGCCGCGCTGCGTCAGCTCGAACACAGACGCGTCGGCCTGGAGGTTCGCGCCGTTCGTCTCCTCCGTGAAGGCGTTCAGCGTGTCGATCGGAGCCGTGGTCTGACCCACGACCTTGCTGTTGTAGGCGTTCAGTTGGGTCACGTACGGATCGACGATCGCCTTGATCGCGATGTCTTCAGCGGTGGCGCTGGTAACGGCCAGGTACTGGCCGGTCCGGCTCACGACCTCGAAGCCGCCGCCCGCCTTGGGCCGGAGGCCCAGGATGACCTCACCCAGGTAGTTGTTGTACCGGTATGCCTGAGTGACGAGGACCGGCGCGTTGTCAGGTCCCGCCACGATCGTCGGCAGGTACTTGTAGTCGCCGAAGCCTGAGACCGGGTTCGTGTGACTGTGGCCCCCGACGATCGCGTCCAGCCCCGACACCTGGAGAGCCATCTCCGTGTCGACGTTGTTGTCGACTTCGACGCTCTTCGGGTCCTGGGTGAACCCGATGTGCGTCAGGGCGAGGACGACGTCGTTCGTCGAGCGGAGCTGGTCGGCCTCGTCCTGTGCCGCCGTGATCGGGTTGCCGAACGTGAGACCGGGGATGTTGCTCGGCAGCTCGTAGTTCGGCACCCGGTGGTTGGTGATGCCGATGATCGCGACCTTGATCCCACCGAGATCGAGCTCGATGCTCGGCTGAGCGCCGTTGCCCCCGTTGACCGCCGAGAGGCCGTAGGACCCGTCGTCCGAGACGTTCGCGCCCAGGATCGGGAAGTCCGCCTGAGCCAGGATGCTCGAGAAGACGTCCCTGCCGAAGTTGAACTCGTGGTTCCCGAGGGTCATCGCGTCGTAGTCGAGCGCGTTCATGACCGCCATCATCGGGTGCGTCCAGAGGCTCGGGTCGAGCGGCGTGCCGTCGCTGGCGAACCCGGTCGGCGCGGTCTTGAAGTAGTACATCATCGCGTCGCCCTGGATCTGGTCGCCGGCGTTCAGCAGGATCGTCCGGCCCGGGTTGTGGGCCTCCTCCTGCTTGATCAGGCTCGCGAGCTGTGTGTAGCCGACGTAGGTACCCTTCGCCAGGTTCCCGTGCGAGTCGTTGTTGTGCAGGACGGTGATGGGGATGATGCTGCCGCTGTCCGGCGTGTCGGTTCCGTCACGGATGATCCGTCCGTCGAGCGTGCCGTTGCCGTTCGGCCCCATGTAAGCCGTGGCGGCCGTTCCGTACTGGGCTGCCACGTAGGCATCGACCGCGTTCAGCATGTCGCCCCAGTACGTGACGTTCTTCATGTACTTGAAGCCGCCGTACCCGTCGCCGCCGGCCGGCGCAAGGAACTCGTTGGTGCCGACCTTGAAGGTCCGATCCATGTCGAGCGGATCGCAGGCGTCCGTGACCTTGTCCACGACGCAGTAGTCGAAGGCACCCCACGCGTACGGCTGCGGCCCGGGAAGCCCGTCCTTGTACGCGTAGTACTTGTACTTCAGACCTGCCGGCTGGATGGTCCCGTTGGTCACCTGGGGCCCGTGGTTGAGCACCTCTAGGATCTGGGCCCCCGTCATCTCGCCGACGACCGTCGCGTTGCCGAACGGCAGGATCGTGAACATGTTGCCGTACGTGAGGAGCATCGGGTCGTGAGTCCCGGCTTCGCAATCCAATGAGCTGCTGCTCCAGATCAGCTTCTCGGGATCGCTGGGGTCCGGAGCGGCGCACCAGTCGGTTCGGATGCCGCCGGCGTTGTTGAAGAAGATGTCGACGTCGTTCGTCGGTTCGCCGTCCGTGTTCAGGTAGTCGTAGATGGCGTCGTCGACGAAGTCCCCCATCATGTTGTCGACTATGCCCCCGTTGCGCGGCAGGTCGACCGCCGAGTATCCGATCGGCTGGTTCACCAGAGCCAGGTAGGCGGGATCGCTCGCGTAGGCGCTGATGACGGCGTCGATGGCCGGATCGACCGCTCCGCTGGTGCTGACGGACAGCTTCTGCCATACGACCGAGACGTTCGACGTCGCCGGGTCGAAGGTCAGGTCTGCCCGCCCCACCGCTCGGCCGTTGTAGTAGGCCTGCACGACGGACGTGACCCCGCCCACGACCGTTGCCGCGGTGAGATTCGTATGGCTGTGACCGCCGATGACGAGCGGCGCCGGCTTCCCGGCGTCGATCAGCTTCTGAGCAAGCGTCTTGTCTCCATAGACAGGGATGCCGTACCCGTAGCCGCCGTCGTTGAAGCCGAGGTGGCTCAGCACGACGATGACGTCCGCCTGAGCCTTCATCTCGTCGTAGTAGTGGATGATCGAGTCGGCCGGGTCCTTGAAGCACAGACCCTGGGTCGCCGTCGCCACCGTGATGATCGGTGTCTCGGTCGTCGTGACCCCGATGAAGGCCACGTCGACGGGGCCGTTCGTCGTGTTGAGGGTCTCCACGACGTAGGGCTGCGTGAACGACGGCACCGTCCAGTTGGACGCATCGCAGGTGCCCGAGACGATGTTCGCCGAGACGAACGGGTAGGTCGCCTGCGTCGTTCTGTCGATCAGGACCTGCTGGCCCCAGTCGAACTCGTGGTTGCCGAAGGTCGCCGCGTTGTAGCCCATCGCGTTGAACGTGCCGATGGTCGGAGCGCCCTTCTGCAGGTTCGAGAGCAGGCTCCCCTGCATCTCGTCGCCGCCGTCGACAAGGAGCACGTTCTCGCCGCCGACGCTCGACCGCACGCCGTTGACGACGGCAGCGACCCGTGCCATTCCAGGGTTGCTACCCGAGGGCTGCAGCTGCCCGTGGAAGTCGTTCGTGTGAAGGATCGTGAAGGTGATCGGCCCGGCCGCCCGGGCCGGCGTGGCCTGCAGCACTAGGGCGATGAGCAGAAGGGCCGTGAGCAGGGCGCTCGATACCCTTCCTCGTCCCGGCGCCGCGAACGGCATCTCCCTCGTTCTGGACATGCTCCCCCTCCCGTTTCAGCAAGTAGAAGCACCTACGACAGGACGAGCAGGCCAGAACTCACGGCGCGCGAGGCATCGTCGTCGCCCCCTCTTCGACCCGTGGTCAGACTCATCGATCGGGGGCGGGGCGATCAGTGCCCAACGTCCCGGAACTCCGGGGACGGATGTGGGCCGTGCTACCTACATGCAGGTTGCCATTGCCCTGAGGGAGAACGCGACCGGCCTCAGCGGCTTGCCACTTGAGCCAGGAACTCGAGGATCTCCGGCCAGAGCCGAGCCCGCGCCTCGCGGCTTGCTCGTGAGAAGTACTCGAAGCTCGGACCCACTAGGTAGGGGACTGGAAATCCGACCCCGTGACCCGCCCGGGGGTATCGAAGAAGGACGTGCGGGAATGGGTAGTCGTGAGCCCTCAGCCTAGCCTGTATGGCCTCAGACATGGGACAGGAGGGCCATCTCTGGTCCCGACCGCCGCACACGAGGAGGATCGGGGCCGCGATGCGCTCGACGGCGATCGCGGCGTCCGGATTGCCATGCCAACCGGGTCCGAAGTGCCGAACGCACGGAACAGCTACTCCCCCCAAGGTCCAGGCCGGACTTCGCCGGTCGGGGAAGCCGCAAACCGTGACGTTGCTCGGGACGAGGGCCACGACTCCGTCTACGAGCTCGGGGAAGTTGGCGCCGACGAGGAGCGCCGCCTCGCCGCCACGGGACACGCCCATCACGACGAGCTTCGTCGGGTCGACCCCGGGCTGGCGCGAAAGCCATTGCAGCGCGCGCGCGAAGTACTCGAGCGGGACCCTGGAGAGCTCATCCCGTAGCCCCGGCGCGTCGAAGTAGGCAATCGCCAGCGCCGGGCATCCGTGCGATGCGAGCAATGCCGCAGGAAGCCAGCCACCGAGCCCTCCCTCGGAACCGCCGAAGACGAGAACCGCGGGTTGGAGCGAGCCCGTCGAGCCCGGCGCGAAGTACACACCGTAGATGCCGTGCCGACGGGTTCGCAGACGGCGGTAGCTCACATCTTCGGCCAGCCAAAGGCGAACGACGGTCCTCCGGGCGAGCACCTCGTTTCCGCCCGTTACGGTGAGCACGACGCGCGCTCCGTCGTGAGGGAAACCGAACCGGTATCCGCGCAGCCCGTCTGCCCGTTTCACGGACCAGAACAGCCCCATGGGGTCGGCATCCCTGTAGCTCCCGGAGGAGGGCGCGTCGCGTGACAGGTCGACCTCGCCGTCGCTATCCGCCACGAAGCTCCCCCCGGACTCCCATGCGTTTCCTTCGGCGTCGTGCGTTTGGGCATCGATCCGGACTCGCTCGCCGGGATCCAGGCCCGTGACCCTTATGTGGATCGGGGTGTCCAGGAGCGCCGTCGGCT
This sequence comes from Actinomycetota bacterium, assembly GCA_040754475.1. Lineage (GTDB taxonomy): Bacteria > Actinomycetota > UBA4738 > UBA4738 > HRBIN12 > JAJPHY01. The sequence goes on from JBFMCN010000034.1 coordinate 5,405, forward strand.
GATCGACCTCGATCTGCACCTGCCGGGACACCGAACCCTCGCTCGTGCAGGCACCGAGCGTCAAGACGCACACAACCCCGACGACAGCCTTCCGCCCCACGACGCGAATCTAGCTGGTGGGCGGCGGTTTCACACGTGTGATACCTACCGCGCCAACGCTCGGACGCGAGCGCTGCGTGTTCGTGGAGATGGGGGAAATCGAACCCCCGGCCCCAGGCCGTTCCGGGCTCCTCCGGCTGGGACCAGAAGACGATCGCCCACACCCTCGTGCCGAACCGGGGCCGTAAGGGGGCCCGGAGCGCCATGGGGGCCGGGCTTTTTGAGCCCGCTCCCTCCCGAACCACTATGCTGCCCCAGCACGCGGAGTGCCCGCCCGTGCGGGCATCCAGGAGGCGAAGACTCGAGCCAAGGAGATGATGCCGGAGGAGGGTCTTCCTCACGCTCCCGCGTCAGACCGACCGGGAAGGGACGTTTCGCGAATCAGCACAGAAAGGGTTGGTCGCCAGCAGCGGGAGCGAGGAAGAAGGATTCAGGAGAAGGATATGGACGTCGGTCTGATCGGCTTTGGCAAGGCGGGACGCCCAGTGGCCTCAGTGTTGCTCGGATCGAGAAGGACGAATCTGCGTTGGGTGATTCGCAAATCCTCCATTCTTCAACACCGTTCGGTCCCCGAGTTCCTGGGAATCACTTCCGAGGAGCCGGGCTACATCTACCCCAAGGACGAGATACCCGCGCACGAACTATTCGACAGACAGCCCGTTGACGCGGTTATCGACTTCTCCTCCGAAAGTGGCTTGGACTACTACGGAGATGCAGCGGCCAAAGCCAAGGCCACCATTGTCAGCGCGGTCTCTCAGTATGAAGAAGCCAAGCTGGAGAAGCTGAGAGACCTTGCAGAACAAACCGTGGTGATGCACTCGCCGAACATCACGCTGGGCATCAACTTCCTGATCATTGCCGCCAAGATACTGAAGAACATCGCCCCCTACACCGACATCGAGATCATCGAAGAACACTACAAGACAAAGCCCGAGGTCTCGGGCACTGCCAGGATCATCGCGCAACAGTTGGGCTTGCCCGACGAAGACATCAAGACCGTGCGCGCAGGAGGCATCATAGGTGTCCATGAGATTCTGTTTGGCTTTCCCTACCAGACAGTGCGTTTGAGGCATGAATCCATCACTCGCGAAGCTTTTGGCGATGGCATTCTGTTCGCCATCGAGAACCTTCAGGGCAAGCCCAAAGGCTTCTACACGATGGAAGACCTGATGATTCCGTATTTCAGACTGCGAGAGAGTGAGGCCGAAATCCTGAAGGCTCACAGAAGACCTTGGTGGCAGTTCTGGAAGACATAGGCGCCTCTGTGCCCGAGGGGTGAAGCGAGCGCCGCTTGGCCGCCGGATTTCGGCGTCAGCCAGACCAGCGGAAGGACTGCATCCCAAGTCACGATTGGCGCTCTTTTTGGATTCGTGGAGGTGGGGGGATTCGAACCCCCGTCCCCAGGCGACCGTTCGGGGCTTCTCCGGGCGCAGCCGGCGGTCAGGTCTCGCCTCTAGGCTCCCACCGGCGGAGATCCTGTCGGCCAGCCCGGGTCAGGTGTCCGGCGGCGGCCCCCGGGCGGAACCGCCTCCGTGAGCCTGCTCACGACGCCCGGCCCCCGACCGCAGGCAGATCAGGGCGGACGGCTACCTGATCACTCAGGCAGCGAGCGCGTATTCAGTGTCGGCGCTTGTGTTGGTGCCACCTGTTTAGCGACGCATGCGGCGACGTCGGCCCGCTTCCCCCGAGCGGTATCCGCCCAGGTCGAAGCCAGTGCACCCCCGCTATTCGGTTGTCCAGGCAAGTATACGTCCGAGGGACGACGGCCCTTCTGACGCCCCCTACCGCCGGCGCCGTGCCGCGCGTTCGACCTCGCGCTCGTGCTCACGCTTGGCAAGGGCCTGCCGCTTGTCGAATTGCCGCTTCCCTTGCCCCAGGCCGAGCTCGAGCTTTGCCAGGCCGTGAGAGAAGTAGACGCGGAGCGGCACGAGCGCCAGACGCCGTTCGGCCGTCTTGCCGATGAGACGCCGGATCTGGTCTTGGTGAAGCAGCAGCTTGCGGGTTCGAACCGGATCGTAGTGTCGCTTGTCGCCCTGCTCGTAGGGCGGGATGTGCATGCCTTCGAGCCACGCTTCACCGCCCTGCACGCGCGCGAACGCCTCCGCAAGCGAGCCGCGACCGCCGCGCAGCGACTTGACCTCGGACCCGGTCAGCACGAGACCCGCCTCGAACCGCTCGACGATCTCGTAGTCGTGCAGCGCCCGGCGGTTGGAGACAACGGTCTTCTGCCCGGGTTGGTCGCCCTTTGGGGTCACTGGCGAAGCTTAGACTTCGAGGAAGCGCCGCATCCCTACGAATCCGGCCACCAGCGCCACGAGCACCCCGGCGAGGATCAGCCACGGGATGATCGCCACGACGTCGGCGTTCGTCACCCACGGCACGAACTGGATCTTGCCGTACAGGGGGTTGATGAACGCCACCTTCAGCCCGAAGAGACAGAGCACGGCCGCCCCCGCCCCGATAAGGCTCTCGAACAGCCCTTCGATCAGGAACGGGATGCGGATGCGCCAGTTCGTCGCGCCCACGAGCTTCATGATCCCGATCTCCTTGCGCCTGGCGAACAGGCCCATACGCACGGTATTCGCGATCAGGATCGCGGCCGCGACCAGCATCACGACCGAGACCAGCAGCACGCCGACGCGGAAGACGCGCGTGACCGAGAAGAGGCGGTCGAGGAACTGGCTCTGATCGACGACGTTGTCGATTCCCGGAGAGGCGCATTCGTAGCGTCCCTCCTGTCGCTCGCAGCCGAGCACGGCCGCAACCTCACGGAAGCGCTCCGGGTCGCTCAGCTTGACCCGCAGCGACGCAGGCAGCGCTGAGCAGTCCACGTTTTGCACGAGCGCCTGCTGGTTCGCGAACATCTCCTTGAACCGCACGCACGCCTCCGCCTTGGTCTCGTAGCGAACGTCGGAGACGACGGGCAGGTCCGTGAGCTTGCTGGTGAGCGCCTCCACCGTCTGCGTGTTCACGGGATCGCTCAGGTAGACGGCGACTTCGACGTTTCCGGTCGTCGCCTCGATGATCAGGCTCGTCTCTCTGGAGATGAGAAGGGCGAGGCCGAACAGCAGAAGCGCGATGAACGTCGTCGAGACCGCTGCAAACGCGACAAGGCCGTTGCGTCTCAGGCCTGAAGTGACCTCCCGCAGGTAGTACTCGAACCGGCGGGCCACCTAGCTGTACACCCCGCGAGACTGGTCGCGGATCACCCTACCGGCGTCGAGCTCGATCACGCGCCGGCGCATGGCGTCGACGATGGCCTGGTCGTGCGTCGCCATCACGACCGTCGTGCCGATGCGGTTCACCCGGTCGAGCAGACGCATTGTGTCCACCGACGTGCTGGGATCGAGGTTGCCGGTCGGCTCGTCGGCCAGAAGGACGAGCGGCCGGTTGACGCACGCACGGGCGATCGACACGCGTTGCTGCTCGCCGCCCGAGAGCTCATCCGGGTAGTTGTTGATCTTGTCGCCGAGCCCGACGAGCTCCAGGATCTCCGGCACGCGCTGGTCGATGACGTGCTTGGGCTTGCCGATGACCTCGAGAGCGAAGCCGACGTTCTCGAACACCGTCTTGTCCTGGAGCAGCTTGAAGTCCTGGAACACGGTCCCGATGTTGCGACGTAGGTAGGGCACCTTCCAAGGCGTGAGCTTCGCGAGGTTCTTGCCGGCCACGAATATGTCGCCCTTCGTGGCCTCCTCCTCCTTGAGCAGGAGGCGAATGAATGTGGACTTACCGGATCCCGAGGCACCGACGATGAAGACGAACTCGCCCTTCTCGACGTCGACCGTGATGTCGTCAAGCGCCGTGACACCGTTCTTGTAGACCTTGGTGACGTGCTGAAGGCTGATCATCGTCCAGCTTTCAGGGGGGTTCTGGGGGGCCGACCGCGGAGTCTAGCAGACGCTTCTGATGAGCGGAACGAACGTCCACTACCCTTTTGGCCGATGAAGACGGCCCAAAGGGGCGCTGCCCCGCCGGACACAACCGCCGGGGCCACCCCGGCGGCCCTCGGCAAGGCAATCGCCCCCGGCAAAGCCAAGGCGCTTGCCGGGCCTGCACTCATCGTGGTCTCTGTGATCGTGGCGATGCGAGGCTTCGGCTTCGCCGACCTCCTCACGAACCAGCACCCGGACATCCTGTCTTTCTGGCTCCCGCGATCCTGTCTCATGGGGCGGAGTCTGGCCGCCGGCCACATCCCCCTCTGGAACCCATTCGAGATGGCCGGCACACCGTTCGCCGCCGATCCGCAGTCTGGGTGGCTCTACCTCCCCTGGATGCTCACCGGGTGGCTGTTCCCCTGCGGCGTCGGACTGCGCGTGTTCATCGTGCTCCAGCCGCTGCTCGCAGGGCTGGGGCTGTTCTGGTTCCTGAGGAAGGAAGGCCTGCACCGCGCGGCCGCCACCGCCGGCGGACTGTCGCTGGCCATGGCGATCGCCGCCTCGAAGGTCGCCATCTCGCTACCCTTCGCGGGCACGCTGGCATGGACGCCGTTCGTCCTCGTCGGTGCATCCGGATACCTGCGGGAGAAGCGATGGAGGAGGCGCCTCCCGTGGCTCGCCTTGAGCGCGCTTGCATGGGGGCAGGTCGCGAGTGCCCACATGTCACACGGGTTGGTCATGGCCAGCGGGCTCCTTGTGGCCTTTGTCGTCGCCCGCTCGGTCCGGGACGTTCGTACGGGACACACCACTGTCGGGCGCGCGGTCCTCGTCGGTCTCGCACTGTTCGCGTTCCTCCCGCTCGCGAACCTCGCGATCCTGATCCCCCGCTTCGCGCTCATCGGCCGTTCCAGCCTCCGGGGCGGGTACGCGGCCCTCGGCGGCACCCTCGCGCGCGCCGCGGGCGTCGAGGATCGGCCGCTCCCCACCGCCGGTGTCTTCAGCGGGTGGCCGTTCCAGCTGGGGAGTACTCCGGGCGCGTATGCGGGCGCGGCGATCCTGCTCCTCGTCCCGGCCTCTCTTCGTGCCACCGGCCGCCGCTACCTGTCCGTGGCGTTCGCGACCACCGGCGCCGCCGCCTACCTGCTAACGCTCAACCTCTTCGTCGGGGCGGCGTGGTTCCGCAGCTTCGTGCTGCGCCTGCCGTACGGAGACGTCTACCTGCACAACCCCGGCCGCCTGCGCTACCTCGCGCTAATCGTGGTCGCCGTGCTCGGAGCCATCGGGATCCAGGGGTGGCTCGAACGACCCCCCGTGCGGCGAAACGCCTACCGGCTGCTCGGGGCCGGCACCGTCCTGTTCCTCGTGACGCCGCTCGTCCTCGGCGCCAACCCGCTGCGCTTCGTCGTGCTCGCGATCGGGGCGGCAGCGACGGTACCGGTGCTCCTGCATCTCCTCGGCGGGCGCCGGTGGGCGGTGGTCGCACTTCCGCTCGTCCTCGCCGCCGAGCTCATGGGTGGCGCGCTGTGGTCCTCCGCCTACGACGGAGGCACCGTGCGGCTGGGCCTCGAGGGCGACGACCACCCCGCGCTCGTACCGCAGCCGCTCCGGTGGCCCGACATCCCCGTCGACAGGTATCTGGGCCCCTCTCCGATCGTCCGGTACCTGCAGAGGCAGGGCCCCGACGACGGCAGGTACCTCGCGTGGATCCAACCGGCCGTCGACTTCAACAAGGGGTACCTCTTCACACAGCGCCCATCCGACTGGCCCGCGCTCCTGCTGGGCCGAGCCGTGCTCTTCGAGCTGCACGACGTCCTCGGCTACTCCCCTATCCAGCTCCCTCGGTACTGGTCCTACATCCGCGCCACGAACCCACTTCCCGTCTTCTACAACGCCTCGATCCTCACGCTTCCCTCGGTCGAGGACGTCCGGCTGCTCGGCATCCGCTATCTCATCGTTCCGGTCGGGTTCCCATTGCCTGAAGGACTCTCGGGACGCGTGATCGCGTCCGACCGCGGCTACGACCTCCACGAGGTGGACGGCTGGGAGACACGCGTCTCGGTCGTCCCGCGGTGGGTCAACGTGGCAAGCGGCGTCCGATCCCTTCAGGCAGTGCTGGGGCCCGGGTTCGACCCGGCGAGCAAAGCCGTCCTGGAGGAGAAGCCGGGCATCACCCCGGTGAAGACGGGAACGGCCGGATCCGCAACGTACCGGGAGGTCCGGCCCGAGGACGTCCGGATCACCGCGACGGCCGACGTCCCCTCTCTGGTGGTCGTGCGCAATGCGTGGGACCGGGGTTGGTCGGCAAGCGTGGACGGCCACCCGGCGCGGCTTCTTCGCGCCGACTACTTCCTCCAGGCGGTGCCCATCCCTGCCGGGACCCATGAGGTCCGGTTGACGTACACGGACCCAGCCATCGGTCGTGGTCTCCTGGCGTCGGCTCTGGTCTGGCTGATCTTGACTGCCGTCTTCGTGGCGCTATCCGGCTCGGCGCGTCGGCGCGCGCGTTCGCCCGGAACGCCCCAGGCCTAGTTGTAGTTCCCGGCCCTGCGACGGAGTTCCGCCTCTATCAGACTATCGAGGTCGCCGTCCAAGACTCGGTCGACGTCGCCGATGTCGACATTCGTACGGTGGTCCTTCACCAGCCGGTAGGGAGCCAGCACGTATGAGCGGATCTGCGAGCCGAAGTCGATCCCCCGCCGCTCTCCACGGAGATCCTCGAGCTTGCGCTCGAGCTTCCGGCGTTCGAGTTCGGCCAGACGCGCCTTGAGGATCCGCATTGCCACGGCCTTGTTCTGCATCTGAGAACGCTCGTTCTGGCACGCCACGACGATCTGGCTGGGCAGGTGCGTGATCCGCACGGCGGAGTCGGTGGTGTTCACCGACTGCCCTCCCGGACCGGTCGATCTGAAGACGTCGATCCGGAGATCCTTCTCGTCGATCTCGATGTCCTCCTCCTCCGACTCCCCCAAGAGTGGGATCACGTCCAGGCTCGCGAACGACGTATGCCGACGCTTCGCCGTGTCGAACGGCGAGATCCGTACGAGGCGGTGAACGCCCCGCTCAGCCGAGAGAAGACCGTAGGCGTTGGTCCCGTGGACGATGAACGTCGCGCTCTTGATGCCGGCCTCCTCCCCGTACAGCATCTCGTCGAGCTCTACCTTGTAGCTCTGCCGTTCCGCCCAGCGCAGGTACATCCGCAGGAGCATCTCGGCCCAGTCCTGCGACTCGGTGCCCCCTGCGCCTGCGTGGAGAGTCGCCACGGCGTCGTTCCGGTCGTACTCACCGCCCAGGAGTGTTGTCAGCTCGAGCTTCTCCATCTCCGCCTCGAGGCCCCCGACGGTCAGCTCGAGCTCCTTCGCCAGATCGGGGTCGTGCTCCCCCTCGAGGAGCTCGTCCATCGCCCTGGCATCCGCCAAGCGGCGCTGGAGGGACTCGTACCGTTCGATGTCGGCCCGGAGGCGCGACAGGCGAGTGGTCAGCTCCTGTCCGCGGGCCGGGTCGTCCCAGAGGGACGGGTCGGCCGCCTGCCTACCGAGCTCGGCCGCCTGCGCGCGTTTGGCGTCGACGTCAAAGGAACTCCTTCGCGGACGCGATGCGTTTCGACAGGTCGGCTACGCGCTCGGTGTGCTCGCTCACGCGCCTATCGTACCGGCCCCCGGCGCGGGGCCGACTCCCGTCCCCTCCGCAGACGAGGCGGATCGCCTCTTCGGCTCACGCCGTGGCGCCATGGCACTTTTTGTATTTCCTACCGGAGCCGCACGGGCAGGGAGCGTTCCGCGGCACCTTCTCGCTCCGCGCCTGCGCAGCCTGGCCGGATTCACCCTCTTCCTCGCCCCGGCTCGTGACAACGCGTTGCGGCCTTGGCCTGGCGGGCTCGTCCTGCCGGACCAGCTCAACCCGGTAGACGTATCGGACGAACTCCTGGCGGATCCCCTGCGTGAGCTCCTCGAACATGGTGTAGGCCTCGCGCCGGTACTCCGTGAGAGGGTCCTTCTGTCCGTAGGCACGGAGGTGGATGCCCTCCTGGAGGTAGTCCATCTCGTAGAGGTGCTCGCGCCACTTCGTGTCGGTGATGTTCAGCAGGACCATCCGCTCGAGCTCGCGCATGACCTCGGATCCGAGCTGGCGCTCCTTCTGCTCGTACAGCTCGAGAGCATCTGCAAGGACAAGCTCGGTGAGCTCCGCCGCGTTCGCGGTCTCTTCGAGATCGCGCTTGCGCAGCCGACTCGGGTAGAGCTCGCCTAGGGCGGCCACGAGCCCGTCGAGGTCCCATTCCTCCGAGAACGCCTTCTCCCCTACGTGGGACGCCACAGTCTGCTCGACAACCTCGGTCACCATGTCGAGCGCCTCTTCCTTGAAGTCCTCCCCTCTTAGGATCTTGTCGCGCTCCTCGTAGATCACCTGCCTCTGGGTGTTCATCACGTCGTCGTACTTCAGGATGTTCTTGCGCCGTTCGAAGTTGAGCTCCTCGATCTGCTTCTGCGCTGTCTCGACGGCACGGGTGACCATCTTCGCCGTGATCGGCTCGTCGTCGGGCCACTTCAGGCGCTCCATGATCGAGGCGATGCGCTCGCTCGCGAACATCCGCATGAGGTCGTCCCCGAGCGACAGGTAGAAGCGCGACTCGCCCGGATCACCCTGACGCCCCGAACGGCCCCGGAGCTGGTTGTCGATCCGGCGAGACTCGTGCCGCTCCGTCCCGAGGACGTACAGGCCGCCGAGCGCGATGACCTCCTCGTGCTCTGCGTCGGTCTGCTCCTTGAACTTGCCGTAGATCGGTCCGTACTCGGCCTCGTACTCGGCCCGTTCCTCCGGATCCATCTCGAACATCAGGTACCGGTCGTTGTCGTACCCGCGCGCGGCCATCTCCTGGCGAGCCAGGTACTCGGGGTTGCCGCCGAGCAGGATGTCGACCCCCCGGCCGGCCATGTTGGTTGCGACCGTCACCGCCCCCAGGCGGCCGGCCTGCGCGACGATCATGGCCTCCTTCTCGTGGTTCTTCGCGTTCAGGACGTGGTGAGGGACGCCGCGGCGGTTCAGGTACCCGGAGAGCTTCTCGGACTTCTCGATCGACACGGTGCCGACCAGGACCGGCTCCCCCCGCTCGTTGCGCTCGACGAGATCGTCCACGACGGCGTTCCACTTGGCGTCCTCGGTCTTGTAGATGAGGTCCTGCTCGT
>JBFMCN010000035.1:0-7653 GCA_040754475.1 Actinomycetota bacterium
GCTCGGCTATGTGGTCGCCGGATCGATCCTGGCCGAGAGCGTCTTCTCGTGGCCGGGGGTCGGCCTGCTCATGTACGAGTCCGTCGAGGGTCGCGACTGGCCAATGCTGCAGGGCACGTTCCTGCTCTTGACGGTCTCGGTGGTGCTCGCGAACTTCGTCGCCGACCTCCTCTACTTCAAGCTCGACCCAAGGATCCGCGAATGAACAACGCGGACATGGAGACCAAGCTGCCGGTGGCCGAGGCGAAGCCAGCGCGCCGGGCCACCATCTGGAGCGTGCTCCGCGAGCGTCCCTCGGCGATCGTGGGCCTGGCCGTGATCGCGTTCTTCCTCCTCGTCGCCGTCCTCGGGCCGGCACTCTCTCCCTACGGTGTGCACGAGAGAGCCGGAGAGCCGTTCTCGCCCCCGTCGCTCTCCCACCCGCTGGGTCTGGACGACGCGGGTATCGACATGGTCACGCTCCTCATGCAGGGCGCCCGCGTTTCGCTAGTTGTCGGATTCGCGGCCTCGCTCATCGCGATCCTGATCGGAACCCTCGTCGGCGTGACGGCCGGCTACTTCGGAGGCAAGAGCGACGTGGTACTGATGCGTGTGACCGACTACTTCCTCGTCGTCCCCGACCTCGTGCTCATGATCGTGATCGCGGCCGTCTGGGGGCAGAAGCTCATCATCATCATCCTCGTGATCGGCCTGCTGCTCTGGACCGGCACGGCAAGGGTGATCCGAGCGCAGACGAAGAGCATCCGGGAGCGCGTCTACGTGAGGCGCTCACTCGCCCTGGGAGGCAGCACTCGGCATACGATCGTGCAGCACGTCCTGCCACAGGTCTCGCCGCTCATCGTCGCGAACGGCGTGCTCCTGATCGCGGTAGCGATCTTCGACGAGACCGCGCTCGCCTTCCTGGGTCTCGGTGATCCGACGGCGATCTCTTGGGGCCTGGTCATCAAGCACGCGTACGATGCTGCGGCGGTCTCCGCGGGCGCTTGGTGGGCCATCATTCCACCAGGGGTGTGCGTTGCCGCCGTGGTCCTGGCCTGCACCCTCATCGGCCAGGCTCTCGAGGATGCGCTCAACCCACGTCTGAAAGCCTCCTACCTCGCGGCGCGGGGGTTCCGCATCAGGCGACTCCGCGCGGAAGAGCCGTGAGCGAGCGGATCCTATCGGTCGAGGACCTCCACGTCTGGTTCGACCTGCCCAGAGGGGGGGTTCTCCACGCGGTGCAAGGCGTCAGCCTGTCGGTAGGCCGAGGCGAGCGCTTTGGCCTGGTCGGCGAGTCCGGCTGCGGGAAGAGCACGACGATCCTCGCGGTGATGGGGCTGCTCCCGCCCAACGCGACCGTCTCCGGCCGGGTTCTCCTCGAGGGCGAGGACGTCCTCGCCGAGGGTGAGCATAGCGCCCGCCCCCATCGCTGGGTCGACATCTCGATGGTCTTCCAGGGCGCGATGAACGCGCTGAACCCCGTTCAGACGATCGGCGCTCAGATCGTGGAACCGATGGAGCTCCACGGCTACGCCACGGGTGTCGGCGCGCGAGAGCGGGCCGGGACGCTGCTCGAGCTCGTCGGAATCGGGCGCGACCGGCTGGACCGGTTTCCGCACGAGTTCTCAGGCGGGATGCGCCAGCGGGCCGCGATCGCGATGGCGCTCGCGTGCGAGCCGAAGGTGCTGCTGGCCGACGAGCCCACGACCGCGCTCGACGTGATGGTGCAGGCCCAGATCCTCGGCCTTCTCGAACGCCTGTCGAAGGAGCTGGGGCTCACGGTCATCCTCGTCACGCACGACCTGCCCCTCGTCGCTCAGGTGTGCCACCGCGCGGCAGTCATGTACGGCGGGATCCTTGCCGAAACCGGCCCGATGGACGCCCTCTATCACGACCCCCGCCACCCGTACACACGGATGCTCTTCTCCGCCGTCCCCGACCCGACGGGAGAATCGGACGTCGTCTCGATCCCCGGCGCGCCACCGCGCCTGGACCGGCCGATCCCCGGCTGCCCGTTCGAGCCTCGATGCGACCGAGCCTTCGAACCGTGCGCGTCGCTTCGCCCCAATCCCATCTCGCTCATGGACGGCCACGAAGCCTCATGCCACCTGAACGATCCCGCACTGACGGAGGGATCGTGAGCACCGACAGCGACGCCCTTGTTCTGGAGGTCCACGATCTGGTCGTCCGGTACCCGATACCCCGTGGCCTCACCGGCACGCTGGCACGGAGGCCGAGGCAACAGGTGCACGCGGTCGAAGGCGTCTCGTTCACGCTCCGGAGAGGCGAGATACTCGCGCTGGTCGGTGAGTCCGGCTGCGGAAAGACGACGACGGCGCAGGCGGTACTCAGGCTGGTCGACGCCGACGCCGGGTCGATCTCCCTCCAGGGCCAGGACATCTCGAGGACCCCCCGCGGAAGGCTGCGCGGGGTTCGCCGCCGCGTTCAGATCATCTACCAGGACCCCTACGAGTCTCTGGACCCACGCTTCACCGTTCGCCGGGCGGTAGAGGAGCCGATGAAGATCCACAAGATCGGCGGCGACGAGCCGGAACGGCGCGAGCGCGTGGCGGCTGCGCTGGCACGGGTCGGCCTCGAGCCCCCCGACCTGTTCCTGGACCGGTACCCGCACGAGCTCTCAGGCGGGCAGCGTCAGCGGGTGGCCGTCGCGGCAAGCCTGGTGCTGGAGCCCGAGCTCCTCGTTGCCGACGAACCGGTCTCGATGCTGGACGTCTCCGTGCGGGCGGGCGTCCTCGAGCTGTTCGACGCGCTGCGCAGGAGCGGCCTGGCGATCCTGATGATCACGCACGACCTGTCGACGGCCGCTCACTATGCGAACCGGATCGCCGTGATGTACTTGGGGCGGATCGTGGAGGAAGGACCCGCCAAGGAGGTCGTGAACGATCCGCAGCACCCCTACACCAAGGCGCTCATGTCGGTGATCCCCGACGCCGACCCGCGCAAGCACCGGACGGCGCAGATCCTCACAGGCGAGACGCCTAACCCCGTGAGCGTGCCGCCGGGCTGCCGCTTCCACCCTAGATGCCCGGTCGTGGCCTCCGGCCACGCACGGGCAACAGGGATCGAGGAGAGATGCCGCGGTGAGGACCTCGGGCTGACGGAGCGGCTTCCCGGCCATTCCGCCGCCTGCCACCTGGCGGCAGGAACCTAGGTCCCGGCCGGGCCTTCCTCCTGGTCGCCCTTGAGGACTCCCAGGATCGCCTCCATCTCGGTGTCCCCCATCGGGACCTCACGCCCGGAGCCGCGTGCGGCGGCGAGGAGCGTTCGAAGGTTGGCCTCGGCCATCTCCGCACGTGCCTCGAGGTCGCGTACCCGCCCGACCAGGCCCTGCGCGCGCCTTTCGGCATCGTCCTTGGCCTCACGCGCGGCGCGCGCCTCCTCGCGTGTGGTCCGGAGGCTGGCGCGGAGGGTCGCCACCTCGCGACCGAGCTCGATGAGCCGCTCGATCGCTTCGCGCCCGACCTGGGAGTACGAGGGGCGCTGACGGGAGTCGGAGCGCGACGCTCGCGGCTCGCGTGCCCGCGCTGCGCGCTTGGGGCGCGGCACCTGCTCGCGCTCTCCGGGCTCGATCGGTCGAGCATCGAGCAGCCGGTACTTTCCGTCTGCCGACTCCAGGCGCCGACGTGCCAGCAGCGCCCTGACGGCCCTAGCGGCGGCGAGAGGCTCGGCAAGCCCCATGTCCCTGCCGATCTCGGCCGGCGTGACTTCGAGGATCTCTCCGGGTGCCACCCGGGCGGCCACTGCTGCCAGGAAGCCGTTCGCGCGTTCGAGGCTTTCTTGGTTCATTGTTCGTATCGTCGCAACTTCCAGGGCTGCACGCCAATCGCTCCCGGCACCATACCCTGCCGATTTGACCGACAGGCGCTCCCCGTGATACTAACCCCATTGGAGTCGCTGGGACCTTCGGGTTCCGGCGGCTCCGTTTATGGGCACCTTTCGGGACTTCGGCCTAGCACGTGGTGCAGCGCAGCCGGATCACGTTCGTCGAACCGTAGGTGTCCCGGTCCGGTCCCTGCACCGAGATCGAGGCCCTGGCGGTACCAACCGTCCCCTCAACGCCGTCCAGCGGAACGAGCAGCAGCGAGACCTTCCCGCCCGCGAGCATCGTCTCTCGGAACCCGCCCAGATCCTCCGCCCCCGCCGACGGCACGTGGGAGACCTCGGAGAGCCACAGGCGGAGGTTCCCGCCGTCCATCGATCCCGTGGCGCTCAACTTGAATCGCCGGATCTGCAGCTGTGCGACGTCGAACGGACACGGGTCGCTCTCAGAGGTCAGACGCGCGCTTCCGGTCCCCGACACATCGCCCTGCTCGGAGACCCGCAGGCGCAGCGTGGTGTTCCAGTCAGACTCACAAGTCCCACCCACGTAGAGCTGGTGAAAGGACGTGGTTCGGATCGTCCCCAGCCAGCGATCGGGCTTCGCCGGCTGTGTCGACGTCGGCGCGTCGTTCCCGACCTGGGGAGAAAGCGGGTTCGAGCGCGCAGCGACGAACGCGCCGGCCGCAGCAGAGCCACCGAGCAGGAGGACCCACAGCGCGATCCGAACCGCAAGCCGCACGCTACTCCTCCCCGCCCCCGGTGTCCGGTCCCGCCACCAGGTCCGATCGCAGAACGGTCCCCAGCGCCTCCGCGCCGTGCTGCGCACGATTCGGAAGTAGCACGCGATCGCGCCTGGTGATCTCCGGGACCAAGTCCGCCAGACCTACGATCCTTACCCCGCGCACGGTGATGGGCGCGCCGGCGGTGGCCCGGGACAGACAGACGACGGGCGAGACCTCGGCAAAGACAGCCGCATCCAGCAGCTTTCCCTTCAGCCTGCGAGCCTCGGAGCGGATCTCCTTGAGCCCACCGATCGGCTCGCCACCGACCGTGGCCTTGTCACCGTCGACGTGGAACGGACCCTCGAGGCCGCACACGGCGATCACGAACGCGCCGGTCGTGCCCACGACCGCGAAGTCGCCCGACTCTTCGGGCGGAAGCGCCGCGACCCAGTAGCTCCACGGATCGAGCCGCGAGAGTAGCTCCCGGCGAACACGCTCGGGTTCCTCCGGCCCCCACCCCTGCCGGTCTCTGGAGATGATTCGTCGAAACGGCATCGTCCTCTCGGACCTCGCTTCCGAAGCTAACCCCTGCCCGATTCCATCATCAATGCTCGCAGATGGTTCGCAGCAGCTCGGGAAGCTCGGCGACGGAATCGATAGCGTGGTCCGGCCAGCCGGGCGCCCCCAGCAGGTCCTCCGGCCGGAACTTGCCCGTGCGGACCAGCACACCGGTCATCCCGATGGACTGAGCCGCGACGACGTCGCTCGCGACGTCGTCGCCGACCATCGCCGCGTGCGAGGGCTCCACGCCGATCGTCGCGAGTGCCGACTCGAAGTAGGCTGCGGCCGGCTTGCCGCACACGACCGCCCGGCGCCCGGTGGCCTCCTCCAGTCCGGCGATGTAGGCACCGCTGTCGAGTTGCCAGCCGTCGGTCGTGCGCCAGTAGAGGTTGCGGTGCATCGCGATCAGCTCTGCGCCGTCCATCAGCATCCGGAAGACCCGGTTCACCGTTGCGTAGGAGAACCCTTCGTAGGCGCCGCCCAAGAGAACGACGTCGGGCCGCTCGTCGACGAGGTTCACCTCCTCCAGATCCGCGCGGGCATCGCCGTCGGAGAGCAGGAGCACGCGGGCGCCATGGTGATGGGCACGCAGGTATCCGGCGGTGGCGACGACGGCCGTCACGATCTCCTCGGGCGCGACGTCGAGGCCCGCCCTCGCGAGCTTGGCGGCAAGGTCCGCCCGGGTGTCGGTCGTCGTGTTCGTGATCATCCGGAAGGGAGGACCCTGGCTCCGGAGCCAGCGGAAGGTGCTGATCGCCCCCGGAAGCGCCTCCCACGAGACGGTGAACACACCGTCGATGTCCAGCAGCAGACCCTCGACCACGCTCATCGGGAAACGAGTCTAGCCGCGCCCGTTCTCAGCAACGGCCCGAGCGTGATCCCCCCGGACTACGGGCCGGTCACGCCCGTCAGGGCCCGGAGGTCTCTCGCCACCGGCTCGGTGGCCAGCACGATCAGCTGATTCCTCGCCCGAGACCCCCCGACGTACAGGTACCGCGCGAGATCCTCCTGGTGCTTGTCGCCGAGCTCCGCAAGGATCACCACCGGTCGCTCGAGCCCCTTGAAACCATGCACGCTCTCGGCCAGCACCGTCCCCGGCTCTACTACGTCGGAGAGGCGGAACCCGTCGACGCTTCCCCGCCGGCGCAGCTTGCTCTTGGCCGTTCCCGACGGAGTGAGGACCACGATGTCCTCGAGCGGCACCTTCTCTTCCTCGACCAGGTTGCGCAGCACCACGGCCAGCAGGTGGACGAGCTCTTCGTCGTCTCGGTACCCGAGGATCTCGGGGGACCTGCCGTCCGGTCCCTTCGCCTTCGGCCGGCTGCCTCCCTGATAGAAGACCGAGACGAACTCGTGGATCGCCTTGGTGTTCCGGATGTTCGCGGGGAGCGGCGGCAACATCTGCACGTCGCTCATCGGGAGCTTTCCCCCGTAGAGGTTCTGGTTGTCGTCGGCGAACACGTACAGCGTTCCCCGGTCCGGGTCGCTGTGGAGCGCGAGCAGCGCCGGCCACCACCATTCGCGGAAGTCCTGCGCCTCGTCGACGACGATCGCGTCGAACCTCGGCCCCAGCTTGCGGGCGGCTCGCTCGAGCAGTCCGGGGAGCTGGTGCTCGAAGTGGTCGGAGTTGGGCTCGTCCGAAGCCTCGGGAATCTCGAGGCCCGCCTCCTTCGCCGCCCGGACGCAGAGCGCGTGGAAGTGAACGACGTCTAGGTTCGGCGTTCCCTTCGTGATCTCGGACAGGTACTCCGCAAGCCTCCGATTGAAGCACGTGAGAAGCGTCCGGCGCCCACTCAGGGCCATCCGCTTCGAGATCTCGACGGCCAGGACGGTCTTGCCGGAGCCGGACGGTCCGGTGATCGCCGCCCGATTGCGATGGGTGATGAAGCCCAGGATCCACGCCTGATCGTCGGTCAGCTCGACGATCGTCTTGTCCTCCTCGTCGAACTCGAGCTTCAGAGGCGCGCGGATCTCGACCCGGAAGCCGAGGGCCGTGGCCAGCGCCTCCATGCCCTCGGAGCCGAACCGCCGGCCCGGATGACGCCAGAACGCCATCACCTCGGAGACACGGGCGGCCAGCCGGTCGAGATCGTCACGATCTATCACCACCTCGACGGGGGCCGCGGGATGCGCAGGGCGGTCGTAGCTCCCGTCCGGGCAGGCGACGCCGTAGCCGTAGGAGGGCTTCCACCGCTCCCACCCCGGCTGCGAGGAGAGGATCTCGACAAGCGAGCGCATCTCGTCCTCCGCCTGGTGGAAGGGATCCTCGTCGAGCAGATGCCCACCCGAGCGGCCCGATTGGCTCCAGCGCTTGGTCTCCGGGTCGTAGTTGAGCCTTCCGCCCTTCGCCTCGAGCACGAGGATCCCGTCGGTCGGATGCGCGATCACGAAGTCGGCCTCGCCCTGGTTGGGACCGTCGCGCCCGGCGAGGACCCAATCGACGCTGTGATAGACGACGTATGAGTCATCGAGCTGCTCGAGGAATCCCTCGTACAGCCGCCGCTCCGCCGAGCTCTCGGTGGGCAGCATCGGAAACGGGACCATCCGCGCC
>JBFMCN010000036.1:0-100791 GCA_040754475.1 Actinomycetota bacterium
CACCGCAGCCACCAGAAGATCGGTTCCGAGCGTGCCGGTGCCCGGTGGGATCCTCCAGCCGATGATCGCGGCGGTCGCGATCACGAGCCCTGCGAGGAACCCGATCCCTCGAGCCCATCCCATTCCGTTGGTTTCGCTCATCCTCATCCCCCTCTAGTGAGTAGCGGGGCCGCTGAGGGGGAGGCGGCCCCGCTATTCACCGTCGAAGCGCAGGCGCCTTAGACGTTCTGCGCCTCCCACACGAACGAGTGCACGCCGGTGCCGAGTGGCACCGTCTGGCCGTTCGCGTTGTTGTCGTCAGCGAGCGTCACGGTGAACCTGTAGGAGACCGCGTCGTTCGTCACCCAGGGCGCGGGGCCGGTCGCAAGGCCACCCGCCCAGTTCGCCGGGAACCCCGAGAGCGGGCCGCTGTAGGTCACGCCGCTTGCGGCGAACGTGCTGCAGTCACCGAAGGGGCTCGAGCTTGTTCCCTCCTCGACCACGAGGTCCACGTACGGAGCCAGCGGGCCGACGATGCCGGTCGCGTACAGCCGCACCCCGGCGTCCAGCGTCCCCAGGTAGGTGACGGTGATGCAGGACTGCTCACTGTCGCCCGGGGCCGCGTTCGTGACCTGGTACATCGCGGCGCCTGCGTCGTTGTCCGTGATGTACACGGTCCCGGCCTCGAAGAAGTTGTTGTCGTTGCTCGTGGTGCTCGAGAAAGCCGAGAACGTGCCGAAGCCCGCAAGGCTTCCGATCACGCCCACGACGAGCAACGTCAGCAGAAGCTTGCGGCCTCGCCTCTCGCGAGTCTTCTCTGCCATTTCTCCTCCCACCTCTCCAGGTCCTGTACGGGGGTCACCTTCTCCTTCGGCACGGAAGACGGCCTCGACGATTCCTGGTGGAAGGGAAATCCGGCTACCAGCGATCGGGTAGGCATGTCCCCCCGATAGGGGGGTGGGCGATCCGTCCTTAGACGGAGATGGCGCCGTGCTTCACGGCGAACGCAACCGCCTCGAGCTTCGAGTGCACACCGAGCTTGGCGAGGAGGTTACGCACGTGCGTCTGCACCGTCTGTGGGCTGATGAACAGCTGGCGTGCGATGTCGTCGTTCCGCATGCCCTGCGCCAGAAGCTGGAGGATCTCCTTCTCCCGGTCGGTGAGCTCCTCCAGGAGGGCCAACGCATCGCGGCGCGCCTCGCGCTCCTTCGCGACCTGGTGCAGAAGCCGCGTAAGGATGGTTGGGTCGATCAGCACCTCGCCCTCGGCTGCCGCCTTCGCAGCGGCTAGGACCTCCTCAGCGGCCTCTTCCTTGCCGAGGAATCCCGAGGCACCGGCCTCGACGGCTTCCACGAGAAGGCGCTCCTCGTCGTGAGCGGTCATGATGACAACCTTCGTCGCCGGGGAGACCTCCTTGATCCTCCTGGTGGCCTCGATGCCGTCCATCCCGCCCTTGAAGACGATGTCCATCAGAACCACATCGGGGTGGAACTCCTGACACAGCTCTACGGACTGCTCCGCGACGTGAACGGGAGCGGCGATCATACGTAGGGTGTCGTCGCGCTCGACGACCATGGCGAGCGCGTCGGTGAGGATCTTGTGATCATCGCAGATGAGCAGTGTGACCGGCTCTCTCTGGCCGACGGACACCCTGTCATCCCCCCCGCAACCTGACGCGGAGCATCGTACCTTGCCCCGTCTGATCCTCAATGTCCAATCGGCCGCCGTGGGCCATGACATGAGCCCGACTGATGAACAGGCCAAGACCGGCTCCCGGGGTCTCCTCATAGCCCGGCGGGCGACACGTCGCGAACTTCGCGAACACCTCTTCGCGGTGCTCCGATGGAATCCCGGGACCACGGTCGACGATCTCGATGACGACATCGTCCTCGGCATTGCCACGGTACGCACGCACCTCGATGGGCGAGCCTGAAGGGGAGAACTTGGCGGCGTTGTCGATGAGGTTGGCCAGCACCTCCGCGATGCGGATCCTGTCGATGGTGGCCACGAGCCCTGTCTCGGTTTCGACGACCATCGCGTGATCGCCGACGGGTGCGTGCCATGCAACCTCTTCGACGAGCTGGCTGACGTCCTCCGATCGCATGACGTAGTTGAGCTGTCCGGCGTCGATCCTCATCGCAGTCGCCGCCTCGTCGGCGATGACCTTGAGGCGGTCCGCCTCGCGGTCGATCAGCAGGAAGAACTCCCGGCGCTCCTCGTCGCTCATGGATTCGTAGAGCCGGGTTCCTGTGCTCGCAAGCCCCTTCACCGACATGATTGGGTTCTTCAGCTCGTGGGCCACCTTGGATGCGATCTCCGCCCGCCCGCCCGCCCCCGAGGGCATCGACGCGGGGGTTCGCCCGGCCGAGGACCGACGCCAGATCGCCACGACCACGACCGTGGCGAGAAGCCCTGCAGCAAGGCCGAGCAAGAACGCTGTCCAGGAGGTCACGGCCGGAGTCTAGGCCCTGACGTGCCGCGAGCCGAGCATCACTCGTACGAATGCGCGTCGTCCGGGAAGATCCCCTCGGCTACTTCCCGGGCGAAGTCCCGCGCGGCTCGGGCGGTTTCCTCGCGTAGGTTCGCGTAGGCTCTTGCGAACCTCGGCGGGCGCTCTGTGATACCGAGGAGGTCGTGGATGACCAGGACCTGCGCGTCGCAGTGGGGCCCGGCCCCGATGCCTATCGTCGGGACGTTGACCGAGTGCGCGATCTTCGCGGCGAGCTCGGCCGGTATCGCCTCGAGAACGATGGAGAACGCGCCCGCCTTCTCCAGCGCCATGGCCTGATCGAGGATCTTGGACGCGTCTTCGCCGCGGCCCTGGACGCAGTAGCCGCCGAAGAGGTTCACCGACTGCGGCGTGAGTCCCACATGCGCCATTGCCGGTATTCCCACGTCGAGGAGCCGTCGGACGAGCTCGAGCTGCGGCCCCTCGATCTTAACGGCCTGCGCGCCGCCCTCCTTCACGAGTCGTCCCGCGTTTCGAACTCCGTCCTCCACCGAGACCTGAAAGGACATGAAGGGCATGTCCGCGACGACCATGGCCTCCTTCGTCCCGCGCACGACGGCGCGGGTGTGATGAAGCATCTCTTCCATCGTCACGGGCAGCTCGCTGGGGTAGCCGAGCACATTACGGCCGACCGAGTCGCCGACAAGGAGCACGGGGATTCCAGCTTCATCCAGGATTCGGGCCGTCGGGCAGTCATACGCCGTCAGCATCGCGAAGCGCCTGCCCTCGGCCTTCCAGTGTTGAAGATCGTGGATGGTCACGCTCATCGCTCGCGCCTCCTTGGTTGTCGAGTGCACGGCCGTGTGCGGCGAGTGTACCGATCGAGGGGCAGCCCGGTTCCGCCGCCACTCCGTGTCAGACCCCCGTGCTACGGTCGTCGCAGCTGGAAGCCGGTAGACTTCGAAGGTCCTACCGTTCCTGCTCCCCCTGGGGGCCGTTCAGACCAAAGGAGGTGGGGACCTGAGACAGTACGAGGTCATGCTCATCCTGCCGGCGGAGGCCGACGAGTCGGTCGTCAGTACGGCAGTGGACCGCGTCACCCGCATCGTCTCCGAGGGTGGAGGTGAGGTTGGCAAGATCGACCGCTGGGGTCGTCGGCGGCTGGCCTTCGAGATCGCCCGCCAGAGCGAGGGCTACTACCTCGTGGTTGAGTTCCGCGCCGACCCGGCCGTCATCGCCGAGCTCGAGCGCACTCTGCATCTCGCGGACGAGGTAATGCGGTTCAAGGTGGTCGTCCGAGCCGCGTAGCCCAGCGAGGCCCGGTCGCGGAAGCGGCTTCCCCCTCCCCGGCTCCGCCATCCGCCGGGGAGCGGAAGAAGAACAGGAAGGTGATGGAGATGGCGAGCGACAATCAGATCGTCATCGTCGGCAACCTGACCGACGACCCGGAGCTGCGCTATACGCCGAACGGTGCGGCGGTCGTGAAGTTCCGCGTGGCTGTGAACCGGCGCTTCAAGGACGAGGCCGGAAACTGGAAGGACGGGGATACCTCGTACTTCACGGTCAACGCCTGGCGGAGCCTGGCCGAGAACACCGCCGAGTCCCTCACGCGGGGCACGCGTGTGGTGGTCGCGGGCCGCCTCCAGATGCGTTCGTGGGAGACGCAGGAGGGCGACAGGCGCTCCGTGGTCGAGATAGAGGCCGACGAGGTGGGGCCGAGCCTGCGCTGGGCCACCGCGAAGGTTGAGCGTCAGGGTCACTCAGGCGGTGGGGACTGGTCCGCTCCTGCCCCGGTTGGCGCTCGCCAAGCGACAGACGAGGAGACTCCACCAGATGCCAACTAAGTCCAAGAAGCGGCCCGCCAGAAAGGAGAAGGACGAGAAGGCCTGGCAGAAGAAGCAGAAGAAGAAGGTCTGCATCTTCTGTAAGGACCGGGTCGAGTACGTCGACTTCAAGGACGTTGGGACGCTCCGTAAGTTCGTGTCGGATCGCGGGAAGATCCGCGCGCGCCGCGTTACCGGCAACTGCGCTCAGCATCAGCGCGACGTCGCCGCGGCCGTGAAGAACGCGCGTGAGATGGCCCTGCTACCGTATTCGACCCGATGAAGGTCATTCTCCAGAGGTCGGTGGACAAGCTCGGCGATCCTGGCGACCTTGTCGAGGTCGCAGACGGCTACGCCCGGAACTACCTGATGCCCAGAGGTCTCGCGGTCAGGGCCACCAAGGGCGCGGTGAAGCACGTCGAGAGCCTGAAACGAGCCCACGCCGCTCGGGTCGACAAGGCGAAGGCTGAGGCAGAGGCCGTCGCGCAGCGCCTCGCCGCCACGCCGATTAGGGTTCAGGCGCGGGCCGGGGAGGAGGGCAGGCTCTTCGGCAGCGTGACGGCGAGCGAGATCGCGGAGGAGATCGAACGCCAGACCGGGGTGCGCGTCGACCGGCACAACGTCCACCTCGACGAACCCATCCGAAGCGTGGGTGTGCACGAGGTACGAGTGCACCTCTTCCCCGAGGTGGACCCGATCATGTCGGTCGAGGTCGAGCCGAGCGAGTCATAGCTCGGGCTCAGGCATCGTGCGCTGAGGTCGGGGTCTTCGTCCTCGCTGCGGCTGAGCCGACGACGCTCGGACGAAGCCCCCTCCCCGCGCGCTGTCCCCGCCCGTGCCATATCCGCAGGTAGGAGCTCTGTCAGAGACGGTTCCTACATTTGTCCACTGGCAATCCACAGAGGAGCGCCGCAGGTGGACGGGCAACTGACAAGAAATCTCCGGCTCCGACCTGCTCCAACCCCTCTCCCCAGGCCTACCCACAGTCTCTCCCTTCGTGGGACACGACGCCCGGTGAGTAGGGTTGCTCTCGGCGGGCTCATCCGGGGACTCGTCCGGGAAGCAGAGGGGGACTGAGTGGCGCGCACGGCTGAGGACGTTCGTCGTCTGCGGCCAGACCGCGTCCCCCCGCACAACCTTGAGGCAGAGGAGTCAGTCCTCGGCTCGATGATGCTCTCGGCTGAGGCGATCGCCGACGTCGTCGAGGTCGTCAAGCCTGACGACTTCTATCGCTCGGCAAACGGGAAGATCTTCGACACTCTCCGCTCCGTATACGCGCGGGGGGATCCCGTCGACGCCATCACCGCGGTGGAGGAGCTCCGCCGGCGCGGGATCCTCGAAGAAGTCGGTGGGCACCTCTACGTCCACGAGCTCGTCGAGCAGGTGCCGGCGCCGGCGGCGGCGGGCAACTACGCGAAGATCGTCGCACAGCACGCACTTCTGCGGCGGCTCATCCAGGCGGCAGCCGACGTCATGGAGATGGGCTACTCGGCACCGGAGGATCCCGAGAGGGTCGCGGATGAAGCCGAGCAGCGTATCTACGAAGTCGCACGCCACGACGACAAGGAGCAGGTTGCCTCCCTGCACGATCTCGTCGACCAGGCGATGAGCGACCTGGAGAAGATACAGAACCGGGAGTCGGCCTTTGCGGGCCTGCCGACGGGCTTCCGTGATCTCGACGCGTTGCTGTCCGGCCTCCAGGCGGGCAACCTCATCGTCGTCGCCGCACGGCCCGGCGTGGGCAAGTCGTCGTTCGTGACTAACCTGGCCCGCAACGTCGCCGTCGAGACACGTGCACCGGTCGGGATGTTCTCCCTGGAGATGTCGCGGTGGGAGATCGGCATGCGCCTGCTTTGCGCCGAGGCGCGGGTGCCGTGGGACAGCATCCGCAACAAACGGGTCGGGGCAGACGACTGGTCGCGGATCGTCCAGGCGGCCGAGGTACTGCACGACGCGCCGCTGTCGATCATCGACTCAGGGAACGTCACGCTCGTCGACATCCGTGCCAAGGCCAGGCGGCTCAGCACCCGCCGGGCGGGCCTCGGTCTCATCATCGTCGACTATCTCCAACTCATGTCCCATCACCGCCGCGTCGACAACCGTCAGCAGGAGATCGCTGAGATCAGCCGTGGTCTCAAGCTCCTTGCAAAGGAGCTCGACATCCCGGTCGTCGCGGTCTCGCAGCTGAACCGCGATCCCGAACGCAGGCAGGACAAGCGGCCGCAGCTCTCCGATCTGAGGGAGTCCGGTGCGATCGAGCAGGACTCGGACGTAGTCATGTTCATCCACCGCGACGACGGCGATCCCGCGAAGAAGGGCCTTGCCGATCTCATCATCGCCAAGCACCGCAACGGCCCTACGGACACGATCCCGCTCACGTTCCTGCCGCACCTGACCCAGTTCCGCAACTACGCTCCAGCAGCGACGTAGACGGATGCCGCGGGGTCCCGGTCGCGAGGAGAGATCAGCGCCGCGTTCGCGAAGGGCTTGGAGCGGGTGAGGGGAATCGAACCCCCGTTTCAAGCTTGGGAAGCTTGCGTTCTGCCATTGAACCACACCCGCGTGGCCAACCTGCTCTCCGGCCGTGGTGGATTAGTGTAGCGAGCTACACGGCGCGCGTGCGACCTGCTAGCGTTCGGCTCCCATGACCCAGCAGGACTTCTGGCCCCACACGCTGACGAGACTCGCATCCCACGACGCGCTCTCGGCGGACGAGGCCGCCGAGGCCATGCGCCAGATCATGAGCGGCGAAGCCACTCCCGGCCAGATCGGGGGCTTCCTCATGGCCCTTCGCACGAAGGGTGAGACGGCGGACGAGGTCGACGGCCTGGCTAGGACGATGCTGGAGTTCGCGACGCCCGTCCGTTCCCTTGAGCCGGTGGTGGACGTCGTCGGGACGGGGGGAGACCGTGCCGGCACGTTCAACATCTCCACGATCTCGGCGATCGTCCTGGCCGGTGCGGGTGTCACCGTCGCCAAGCACGGTAACCGGGCGGCGAGCTCGCGCTGCGGCTCCGCCGACGTGCTCGAGGCTCTCGGGGTGAAGATCGACCTGGATGCGGCGGGGGCTGAGAGGTGCATCAGCGAGGCCGGTATCGCCTTCCTGTTCGCGCCGGTGTTCCATCCGGCCATGGGCCACGCGGCACCGGTCCGTCGTGAGCTCCGCGTGCCGACCGTCTTCAACTTCCTGGGCCCGCTCACCAATCCTGCGCGGCCCTTCGCACAGGCGGTCGGCGTGTCGGACGCACGGATGCTCCCGCTCATGGCTGACGTGCTGGGGCGCCGCGGCGTCCGTGCTGTCTTGTTCCGTGGCGAGGACGGACTTGACGAGCTGACGACGACCGGTCCCTCCACCGTCATCACGGTGCACGAGGGAGACCTGCAGAGATGGACGCTGGACCCGGCCGAGCTCGGCCTGCCCCGGGCGAGCACCGACGACCTCAAGGGAGGCGACGCGACCTCGAACGCCGACATCGCTCGGCGAGTACTCGCCGGCGAGCGAGGGGCGCAGCGAGACGTTGTGCTCCTGAACGCGGCGGCTGCTCTCGAGGTGGCCGGGCGCGCGTCGTCCCTGTCGGAGGGCCTCACCGTCGCGGCGGCGGCCATCGACTCGGGCGGGGCCGCCGCGGCCCTGGAACGTTGGGTGGAGGTCTCGCAGCAGTCGGCCCGTTGAGTGCCGGAACGGCGGCGCTTCGGGCCGGGTACCATCCCGGCGATGATCCTGTCCGACCAGACGATCCGAGAGGAGATCGCTGCTGGCCGCATCGTGATCGACCCGTTCGATGAGCGGTGCGTCCAGCCCTCGTCTGTCGATCTCCACGTGGACTCGCAGTTCCGGGTCTTCGCGAACTCTCGCTACCCCTACATCGACGTGAGGCGCGAGATGCCAGACCTGACCGAGCTGGTCGAGGTGCCGGCCGGCGAGCCCTTCATCCTCCATCCCGGGGAGTTCGTGCTCGGATCCACGGTGGAGCGAGTGGCGATCCCCAACGACATGGTCGCCCGCCTGGAGGGGAAGTCCTCGCTCGGCCGACTCGGGCTGCTGATCCATTCGACGGCCGGCTACGTCGATCCCGGCTGGGACGGGTATCTGACCCTCGAGCTGTCCAACGTCGCGAACCTGCCGATCACGATCTACCCGGGCATGAAGATCGGACAGATCTCGTTCTTCCGCCTGACGACCAGCGCCGAGCGTCCCTACGGCTCGAAGGGCACGAGGAGCAAGTATCAGGGGCAGCGAGGACCGACGGCCAGCCGGTTCTTCGAGGAGTTCGGCGCGTCAACGATCCGAGGTGATTCCGGCCCGGAATAGCGGCGGAGTCAGGCGGCCGTCGTCTGGCCGTTCAGGCTCGCGAGGGCTTCACGGGCCGCGGACGCGGCCTCGGGAACCGGGTCGGATGCGGCTGCCGTCGACAACGGCTCACGGGCTCGCACGTCCCCGAGACGTCCAAGCAGCTGGGCGGAACGGATCCTCACGCGCTCGTCCGGATCCGAGAGCCTGGCCAGCAAGGGCTCGACGGCGGTCGGGCCTCCGATCGCGCCGATGGCCTCCATCGCGCGCATGCGCCGGTCGGGGTCGACGTTGCCCGTCTGTACGACGAAACCCTCCAGCCCAACGATCCTCTGCAGGAGCGACCCCACTGTGGGAGTCACCTCAGGATGCCCCTGGCGCAGCACGTCGATGAGTAGCTCCACTGCCGAGGGGCCCATCTTCAGGAGCAGGTCCGACGCGGAGTCTCGGAGGCTTGGGACGGCCAGGACCCCGGCGAGGCGCTTGGCGACCGCAGGTGAACTCCATTCTGTGAGTACCTCGCTCGTGACCTGGCGGACACGCACCTCGGGATCGTTCAGCGCGGAGACGAGGAACCCAAGCACGGACTCGTCGTCGATGACGCCGAGCGCCCGCACGACGCCGACCCGGACCTCCGGGTCGGGATCGGCGAGCGCCTTGCCCAGGGCGCCCGCGGCGGACGGATCGCGAAGACGAGCCAGCGAACCTGTCGCCATCCGTCGTACGGCCGACGACGGGTCCTGCAGAGCGTGGATGGCGGCCTCGACACAGGCCTGCGTCGTCCCCCAACCCAGCACGTCGACCGCCAGAACCCGCTCGTCCTCGTCCAGCGAGTGCAGGCTCTCGAAGGCGAGTTCGGTCAGGGTTCCAGGGTTCATGCGCTCTACGGCTGCGGTGAGCTCGCCTCGCTCCTTCGAGCCGGCGCCGCGAAGCGTGTGCCACACGAGCGACCGTTCGCCCTCGGAACGCGAGACGAGTCGGCTCACCGCAGCCCTGCGGACGCGCTCGTCGCTGTCGGACAGCGCCTCGAGCAGGATGTTCGTGGTCTCGGCGGCCGTTCCCCCCGGTAGCCACTCGACTGCAGTCATGCGCACGTTCGGGTCGGGGTCCTGGAACGCCCTCGCGATCGTTCCAGGGGAGGTCTGGCCGCCCCGCCGGCCGACCATCCGAACCGCGGCTGCCCTGACCACCGCGGAGAGGTCGGTCTCGAGGACCCGCTTGGCCACATCCGCGGCCCCGACGTAGGCCCCCTCGCCCATGACGTCCAGGACGGCCATGCGCGACGCGGCGGAGGGATCGTCGAGGTAAGCCTGCACGTGCGGAAGCACGGGTGCTCCGCCGACCTGCCAAGTGATGTGGATCGCCTCGGCACGATGGGCCGCATCCACGGAGGAGAGTAGCTTGATGATCTTCTCGGGCGGCAGCCCGAAGGACCTCAGGGCGTCGACGAACGGACCGCGACGATCCACGTCGAGCACCGCGGCCCGCTCGAGAATGTCGCCGGCGACCTCGGTCAGCCCGAGCAGTTGGGCTATCTCGATCGCCACGGACGCGGCCTCAGGGTCCCCCGAGTGGATGGTCTCCCCAACCCAGGCGTTCAAGGTGGCGCGGTCCACGGCCGCGAGGTCGCCCCGCGCCCTTCCGCGTACCGTCTCATCCGGGTCACGCATCGCCCGCGCGAGTGACACGAGTCGCTCCCGCTGGCCCTCAGGAGAAGTGGCGACTCCCGCCGGCGGCGCCATGTCCTCAGGTTGTGTCTCATCGAGAGCCCGTGCGGCAGCGGCCGCGTACGTCCGCATCTCCTCGATCGGGTCTGCCAGGCGCGACGCCAACGCCCGCAACGCGGCGGGGGAGCGGTCTCCCTCGAGGAGACGTGCCGCGCCCAGGCGCCGGGCGTCGGGAAGGGGGAGGGCGTCGGCCAGTCTGTGAGTCCCGATGGCGGCAGCGAGGCGCGTAAGAGGTCCCCGCTCCCACTCCTGTGGGGGCGAGTCGAGCTGGCCGACCGCCGTGAGGATGGCAGCGAGATCCTCATCGCCCAGAGGGGACCCCGAAGCGACGAGCTCCGAGAGGGCGCCGAGCGCGTTGCGCTGGGTCTGCGGCCAGCGCCGCGCCTCGATCAGCGGGATCAGGTCAGGGAGGTGTTGGGACCCCCGGGCGGCGGCCAGGCCAACGGCCGCAGCCCGGACCTCGTCGGAGGGATCGTGCAGGGCCCTACGTACGGTCTCGTCGTCGAGACTGCTGGCTCGACCCGAAAGAAGCTCGAATGCCAGACACCGGACGCGCGGATCGGGATCAAGCACGAGCGCGGCGACCCGCTCCGCCTGCTCTTCCGAGAGCTCTCCTGCTGCCGCCATGAAAGCGAGTGCGTCACGTCGCTGCTCGGGATCCGGCGACGTCAACGACGGAGGCGGTCCGGTCGGGGGAGCCGCGAGGGGAGGCGCGGGCGCTGACCCCGCCGTAGCCTCCGGCGCAGGCATCGGTGGCGGCTCGACGACGGGTGTCTTGGCGCTCGTCGCGCTCGGCCCGGCCGCTCCGGTCGGTGCCTGCGGGATGGCGACTTCGGAGACCTGCAGCTCTTGGACGCTCGGCTGAGCGGTCGGCTCCTCCTCCAGCCCCGCCTCGGCGGCTTCGAGCTCGGCGGTCGGCGCGGCAACGTCGGGAGCGAGTGTCGTCTGTTCGGCGAGCAGCTCGGACTCCTGCTCCTCTTCCTCCTCCTCTTCCTCGGTCTCCGCGAGCTGCTGGCGCTGGGCGGCCAGAGCCTTCAGGCTCCGGTACCAGTCTTCCTCGTACGCCTCCACAGGGTCGCCGGACCGCCTGCCCTCGGTGGCGTCCTCTCCCGCCGAGCGGTTCTCCTCGCCCTCAGAGGGCTGTCGCAGGAGGCCTCCGAACAGACCCTGCTTCTTGTCAGCCATCCTTCCTCGCTCGGTCGTGTCCCAACTCCCCTGCCCGACAGGCAGGTCTACCCATCACCGGCGCTTGGCCATAGGCGCGAGCACCGTCTCTCCAAGGTCCTGGGGCCTTGGAGGCCCAAGGCCCATCGACACCGCTGCCATGGCTGCCTGCGTCCGGTTGCTCACGCCGAGCTTGCGGAAGATCGCCGCAAGGTGCGCTTTGACCGTCTTCTCCGACAGGAACAGGGCCCGTGAGATGTCTCGGTTGCTCCGCCCCTCGGAGAGGAGTGCGAGGATGTCCGTCTCTCGCTGGGTGAGGCTTGCCGAGGACCGGTGCCGGGCCTCCGTCTCCTCACCGCCGTTGACGTCCATGGCCTCGAAGAGGTTCTGGATAACGCGCGGCGACAGGACGTTCCCGCCACCGGAAAGCGCGACTCTTATCGCCTGTTGCAGATCCTCCGGCGTGGCGTCCTTCAGGAGGTAGCCCGCAGCACCTTCCGCAAGCGCCCGGCGCACGTACTGTGCATGATCGAAGGTGGTCAGCATGATCACCGGCACGTCCGGCCACCTAGTCCGGAGCTCGTGGAGCAAGTCGAGGCCGTCGACGTCGGGCAGACGGACGTCGACGAGTGCGATGTCGACAGGGCCGGCCTCCATAACCCGGATGGCCCCATCGGCGCCTTCGGTCTCCACGACGTCCGCGTCGCTGAAGCACTCGCGCACCACATGTGCCATGCCACGACGCACGAGCGCGTGATCGTCCACGATCATGATCCTCACGGCGTTTCTCCTTGGTGTTGGAGCGGCAGTCGGGCGACCACCCGTGTTCCGTGTCCCGGCGCCGACTCGATATCCAGGGTCCCGCGAACCTCGGCCACGAGGCGTCGCATCATGTCCAGGCCCATGTGCCCGGCATGGTCGTTGGGTTCGGCCGGCTCAAAGCCCCGGCCGTGGTCCTCCACTTGGACTTCCATTGCATCGTCGGATGCCTGCACGTGGACGGCGATCTCGCGAGACGACGAGTGCTTGGCGGCGTTCGCGACGCTCTCTCGTATGACCGAGGAGGCGGCGTCGAGGACGGGTCGAGGGACGGTATCGAGGTCGCCCTCGATCGACCACGACGCGGGGAGCTGCCAGCGCTCCAGTACGCCTTGCACGAGCTGCTCGAACGGCTCTGCTGACCCGGGCTCTTCGGGCGAGAGACTGGCCAGCATGCCGCGGATCTCGGCGAGAGCCTTGCGGAGTTCCTTGGCGGATTCCGTCAGGGCCGAGGCGGCTTCGTCGGGGCGAATCTCTATGCGCCTCGCGAGCCACTCCAGGTCGAGCACCGCGGCGGTGACGACCTGAGTGAGACCGTCGTGAATCGCGTACGCCCACCGCAGCCGCTCGCGGACCAGTGGGTCTTCGGATGATCCGTTGGGCCCAGCTCCGTCCTCGGCAAGCGAGCAGAGCATCGCCCGCAGCGCCGACATGGAACGCACGGACGAATCCGGTGTGAGGCGGGCGAAGACGAGATCATCCCCGCGCGGGCAGGCGATCCAGCCCTCAGCCCGGCCTTCGACGACATCGTCGAGGTCGAGGGGGAGCGGACCGGAACCGGGGGCCGCCCACCAAGCGATGCGCCGCTTCCCGCCCTCCCCCCTGACCACACCGACAACATCTAGGTGAAGGAGCTCCGCGAGGCGGCGGCACTCCGTCGTCTCCGCGTCCACGCGGTCTTCGATCGTGCTCACGCGGTTCCTTCCATTGCCGACGCGGCAAGGCCACGTCGCCTGCCTCTCGCGTTCATCCAAGACTGACCCTGGCCGGGTTCGGTCTCCCGGCCGTCCCCGCGCCGTTCGGTCTAGTTCTTCCTTCGGTTGCAATCGGGGGTCCCTTGAACCGAGCGGGCGTGCGCGCATTCATCAGGAGCAGAAGATGGTTGCAGCGAGGCGGAGTTGGGTCCCGCGGGGGGAGCTCCTTCGGGTGGGGTGGTGTACGCCGTTTGGCTCAGCGGGATGTCCGTCGTCCCCGAGCGGGTGACGATCCGCGCCACGTGGCAGACAAGCGAGCCGCGGGCTGGTGTCGGGGAGCACCACCCGTCGGGGCGGCGCAGGGCGGCCGGCGGGCTACCGATGTCGAGATCGCCGGTCCGACGGCCGACTCCGCCGTGGCTGGATCGCGGAGAGCCCGGGCACAACCTTGATACTATTGCGCTTAACTTGTATTCTCATATACGAGTCAGGTAATCGCGCAAGGAGGACTCGATGCAGCGAGCGGTTGGAATCGATCTGGGCACGACCAACTCGGTCGTGGCGGTGCTTGAGGCCGGCGAACCGGTCGTCGTCCCCAACTCGGAGGGCTCACGCACGACCCCCTCGGTGGTTGGCTTCTCCAAGAACGGGGAGATCCTGGTCGGCGAGGTCGCCAAACGGCAGGCGATCACCAACCCGGACCGAACGGTTCGATCGATCAAGCGGCGTATGGGAGAGCGGGACTGGTCGGTCGACATCGACGGCAAGAGGTGGACCCCCCAGGAGATCTCTGCCCAGATCCTGTCAAAGCTGAAGCGCGATGCCGAGGCTTACCTCGGCGACACCGTGACGCAGGCGGTCGTCACGGTGCCCGCATACTTCGACGACTCGCAGCGCCAGGCGACGAAGGAGGCCGGCCAGATCGCGGGACTCGAG
Source organism: Actinomycetota bacterium (assembly GCA_040754475.1). Classification (GTDB taxonomy): domain Bacteria; phylum Actinomycetota; class UBA4738; order UBA4738; family HRBIN12; genus JAJPHY01. The sequence goes on from JBFMCN010000036.1 coordinate 14,103, forward strand.
GTGCTGCGCATCATCAACGAACCGACGGCCGCAGCGCTCGCATACGGGCTCGACAAGCAGCACGACCAGACGATCCTTGTCTTCGATCTCGGCGGTGGCACCTTCGACGTTTCGCTGCTCGAGATCGGAGAGGGCGTCTTCGAAGTCAAGGCCACCCACGGCGACACGCAGCTCGGCGGCGACGACTGGGACCAGCGGGTCATCGACTGGATGGTGAAGGAGTTCAAGAACGCTCACGGCGTCGATCTGTCGAACGACCGCATGGCGCTTCAGCGCCTGAAGGAGGCTGCGGAGAAAGCCAAGATCGAGCTGTCGCAGGTTGCCGAGACGACGGTCAACCTGCCGTTCGTCACCGCCACGGCTGAAGGCCCTCTGCACCTGGAGATGAAGCTCACGCGGGCCGAGCTTGAGAGGATGACTGAGGACCTCGTCGAGGCGTGCCGTGGGCCTTTCGACCAGGCCGTCAAGGACTGGGGCAAGGACGTCGGAGCGATCGACCATGTGATCCTCGTGGGCGGCGCGACGCGCATGCCGATGATCCAGGAGTTGGTCCGCAAGCTCACGGGCGGCAAGGAGCCCCACAAGGGTGTGAATCCCGACGAGGTCGTGGCCGTCGGAGCGTCGATCCAGGCGGGCGTGCTGAAGGGGGACGTCAAGGACATCCTGCTCCTGGACGTCACGCCACTCACCCTCGGCGTCGAGACCAAGGGCGGGATCTTCACGAAGCTCATCGAGCGCAACACGACGATCCCCACGCGCAAGAGCGAGATCTTCACCACTGCCGACGACAACCAGACCACCGTCGAGATCCACGTTCTGCAGGGCGAGGCCGAGACCGTCTTCTCGCCCGGCGTGCGCTCGCTGGGCAAGTTCCATCTGATGGGCATCCCACCGGCTCCGCGTGGCATGCCCCAGATCGAGGTGGCGTTCGATATCGACGCGAACGGCATCGTGCAGGTCTCGGCAAAGGACCTCGCGACCGGCAAGGAGCAGCAGATGACGATCACCGGCGGTACGGCTCTGTCCAGGGACGAGATCGACCGCATGGTTAAGGACGCAGAGAAGTTCGCGGCCGAGGACCACAAGCGCCGCGAGGCGGCGGAGGTCCGCAACACCGCCGACCAGCTCACGTACCAGATCGACAAGGCGCTCTCGGAGTGGGGCGACAAGCTGCCCGAGAGCGATCGGGAGGAGTTGAAGAGGGTGGGTGAGGACCTGAAGGAGGTCCTCAAGGAGGAGGACGTCGACCGGATCAGGTCGGCTACCGATGCCGCCATGAGGATCTTCCAGCGCATAGGCCAGGCCATGTACGAACACGCCCAGGCTCAGCCGGGTGCCGAGCAGCAGGCAGCCGCCGCAGCCGGCGGGGGCGGCCCCGAGAGCGGCGACGGCGACGTCGTCGAGGGCGAGATAGTCGATGAAGGAGGTGCGTCGTAGATGTCGATGTTGGAGCGTTGGGATCCCTTCCGGGACCTGACATCGATCCAGAACGAGCTGAGCCGGCTCTTCGGCCGGACGTTCGTTGGTGGGGAGCAGCTCGGGTCGGGTATGGGAGGTACGTGGGTGCCGCCGCTCGACATGTTCGAGAGGAACGACAAGTTCGTCGTCGCGGTGGAACTTCCGGGCATCGAGCCCACGGACGTTGAAGTCTCCGTCGAGGACTCGACGCTGACCATCAAGGGACACCGTGACTTCGTCTACGAGGAGACCAGCGAAGAGTCGTTCCGGCGGATCGAGCGCCGCTACGGCGCGTTCAGCCGCACGCTGGCGCTGCCGAGCACGGCCGACGTCGAGAAGGTCGAGGCGAGCTTCGACAAGGGGATCCTTACCATCGAGGTTCCCAAGCGTGAGGAGGCCAAGCCTCGCAAGATCACGGTCAGGGCCACGTGATGGGCGAGAAGGACCACTCCGAGCAAGACAGGCCGGAGCGGCCGAAGGTCAAGGTGACCGATCGCCGCCGCGTGCGCGAGCGGGAGGGCGGCCCGGACGAGGCCGGGTCGCCCTCCCCGGCGGTCGCCGACGAGCCGGAGAAGGGGAAGGCCGAGATCGAGGCCGCCCGCCGTGAGACCGCCGAGTACCGCGACCACCTCATCCGGCTTCAGGCTGAGTTCGAGAACTACCGGAAGCGTGTGCTCCGTGAGCAAACCCAGGCGATCGAGATGGCGGCGGAGCCGTTGATCCGCAAGCTGCTCGAGGTGCTGGACGAGTTCGAGCTGGCGCTCATGGCGGCCGAGCAAAAGCCGGATTTCGCCAAGTTCCTGCGGGGCGTCGAGCTCGTCTACGCCAAGCTCGTCGATACGCTGCACAGCGAGGGGCTGGAGCCGATCGAGGCCGAGGGCAAGCCGTTCGACCCGGAGCTGCACGAGGCGCTCATGGGTTCGGGTGCGGGGGACGGCGACCCGGTCGTCGCCGATGTGCTTCGGCGAGGCTACGTCCTGCGAGGGCGGGTGATTCGCCCGGCGGGCGTCCGCGTCACTCACGAGCGGTAGGAGGTCGCCCGTGAACGGCGACGTCCGGCGCGAGTGGTTCGAGAAGGACTACTACCAGGTTCTCGGCGTTCCGAAGAACGCGTCGCCGGCCGAGGTCAAGAAGGCCTACCGCAAGCTTGCCCAGAAGTACCACCCGGATGCGAACCCCAACGACAAGAGCGCCGAGGAGCGTTTCAAGGAGATCTCGGCCGCGTACGACGTCATCGGCGACGGAGAGAAGCGCAAGCAGTACGACCAGGTCCGGGAGATGGCGGCCTCGGGCTTCGGTTCGGGTGGATTCGGCGGCCCGGGGCGGGGCGGAGGCCGGGTGCGCTTCGAGGACATCGGCTTCACCGACGTGAGCGGCCTCGGCGACATCTTCAGTGTCTTCTCCGGCCGCGGTCGCGGACGCGGGGCGCAGCCGATCCGCGGCGCCGACCTCGAGACTGAAGTCCGGGTTTCCTTCGAGAACGCCATGGAAGGGACGACGGTGCCCGTCCGGATCCAGGGACCGGCGCCCTGCCCGACCTGCAGGGGATCCGGCGCCGAGCAGGGTACCAGCCCTTCGGCCTGCCCTCAGTGCGGCGGCGTCGGGTCCGTAGCCGTTAACCAGGGGTTCTTCTCGATCTCGCAGACCTGTCCGCGATGTCGCGGCTCCGGTCGTGTCGTCGAGCACCCGTGCAAGACGTGTCGAGGCTCCGGCAGCATCCGAACGTCGAGGAGCTTCCGCGTGAAGGTTCCGGCCGGTGTGAAGGACGGAGCTCGCATCCGTCTGTCAGGCCGCGGCGAGCCGGGGCCTGCGGGCGCCCGACCGGGCGACCTCTACGTAGTCGCGAGGGTCGCGGCTCATAGGCTGTTCGGAAGGAAGGGGAACGACCTCACGCTCGAGCTGCCGGTCACGTTTGCGGAGGCCGCCCTCGGGGCCAACGTCCGAGTCCCGACGCTGGACGGCGAAGTGACGCTGAAGGTCCCCGCCGGGACGCAACCGGGACAGGTCTTTCGCATACGGGGCAGAGGCGCCCCGAAGAAGGGAGGGCGGGGCGATCTGCTGGTGACCGTTCGGGTGGAGGTTCCGAAGCGGCTCTCCCGGGACGAGAAGCAGCTGCTCCGGCAACTTCGGGAGGCCGAGACCAAGTCCCCCCGCAAGCACCTGGAGAGTGAGGCATGAGGGAGGCAGAGGTGCCCGAGGAACTCAGACGAGGTCAGCGGTACGAGGATCGCGCCGTCTACATCATCAGCGTGGCGGCCGAGCTTGCCGGCGTGCATCCCCAGACTCTTCGTATCTACGAACGTCGGGGGCTCCTGCGGCCCAAGCGCACGTCGGGGAACACGCGCCGGTACTCGGAGCGCGACATCGCGCGGCTCCAGATGATCCAGGAGCTCACACAGGGTCAAGGGGTCAACCTCGCCGGCGTGAAGATGATCATGGAGATGCAGGTCGAAATAGAGGAGCTGCGCCGGCGGGCGGCAGGGCTGGAGACCGAGTTGCGGCGCGTCCGCCGAGGACGTCCGGTCCCGCTGGGGCCCTCATCGGCGGCAGTGGAGATCGTTCCGCTGCGGACGCTTGTCTCGTTGCCGTGGCAATCGAGGGCGGCGTCCCCATGACCGAGCTTCGCGGCGAACGTGTGGTTCTCAGATCGTTCCGGCCCGAGGAGATCGAGGAGGTGCTCACATGGTGGGGACGGGAGACTGGGTACTTCCGTGCGCCCCCCGACGCAAATGAGGAGCACCTGCGCCGGCGATTCGCCCTGTCCGGCGTGATGACGCGCTTCGAGCTTCTCCTCGCGATCGAGGGCGACGGGCGGCTCGTTGGGGAGATCCAGGGACGAAGGACGGAGGGCTCGAAGCCCGAGGGAGTGTTCGAGCTGGGGGTCGAGGTGTACGAGCCTGCCGACCGCGGCAAGGGCTACGGCACCGATGCGACCAGGCTCCTAACCTCGCACCTGTTCGAGAGTGAGAAGGCCCACCGGGTACAGGCGTGGACGGCCTTCGAGAACGAGCCCATGCGACGTGTACTCGAACGCGTGGGGTTCACTTTCGAAGGTGTCCTTCGCGGCTTCCGGTCGACCCCGGAGGGTCTCCACGACTTCGCCATGTACGGCATCACGAAGGGCGACTGGGAGAAGGGCGAGACGGGCTGATGGACCTCAACAAGCTGACCTTGAGATCACAAGCCGCGCTAGAGGCTGCCCGAGACCAAGCCGTGGCTCGCAGCCACCAGGCGATCGAGGCCGAGCACGTCCTGTTTGCGTTGCTTTCGGATCCCGAGGGTGTGGTCTACCCGTTGTTGCACAAGCTGGGCGTCTCTCCCAGAACGCTCCGAGACGCTGTGGACGCCGCACTGGACCGGATCCCGAAGGTGTACGCACAGGGCGTCTCGGACGTGCGCCTGTCTCCGGCCGTTGCGGCGATGCTCGACCGCGCGTTCGCCGAGGCTCAGGCGCTCACGGACGAGTATGTCTCGACCGAGCACCTGCTGCTGGCCATGCTCGAGGGTGACACGGGCGTCGCGCGACTGTTCCGAGACGCGGGCCTTGAGCGCGAGGCCGTGCTCGCTGTGCTCGCTGAGGTTCGCGGCCGTCAGCGCGTGACCGACCGGAGCCCCGAGGAGAAGTACCAGGCGCTCGAGCGGTACGGGCGCGATCTGACGGAGCTCGCCCGCCGCGGCAAGCTCGACCCGGTGATCGGCCGCGACGACGAGATCCGGCGGGTCATCCAGGTTCTGTCCCGGCGCACGAAGAACAACCCGGTCCTGATCGGCGAGCCGGGTGTCGGCAAGACCGCGATCGTCGAGGGCTTGGCGCAGCGGATCATCGCCGGTGACGTTCCGGACTCGCTCAAGGAGAAGCGCGTTGTGGCGCTCGACATCGGCGCGCTGGTGGCCGGGTCGAAGTACCGGGGTGAGTTCGAGGAGCGGTTCAAGGCCGTCCTGCGTGAGATCGCCGAGAGCGAGGGCGAGATCGTCACGTTCATCGACGAGCTGCACACCGTGGTCGGGGCCGGCGCCGCGGAGGGTGCGGTCGACGCCGGAAACATGCTGAAGCCGATGCTCGCGCGCGGCGAGCTCCGTGCGATCGGCGCGACGACCCTCGACGAATACCGCAAGCGCGTCGAGAAGGACCCGGCGCTCGAGCGCCGGTTCCAGCCGGTGCTGGTTGAGGAGCCGAGCGTCGAGGACACGGTCGGTATCCTCCGCGGTCTGAAGGAGCGTTACGAGGTCCACCACGGCGTTCGTGTCCAGGACTCGGCGCTCGTGGCCGCGGCGGTTCTGTCGTCTCGGTACGTGAGCGGACGCTTCCTACCCGACAAGGCGATAGATCTCATCGACGAGGCCGCCTCCCGCCTTCGGATCGAGATCGACTCGGTGCCGATCGAGATCGACGAGGTCGAGCGGCGCATGAAGCAGCTGGAGATCGAGCGGGCCGCCCTGAGGAAGGAGACGGATACCGCATCCAAGGACCGCCTGAACCGGCTCGAACGGGAGCTCGCAGACCTCCAGGAGCAGGACTCGGCGATGAAGTCGCACTGGCAGCGCGAGAAGGAGCACATCGACCGGATCCGGCAGCTCACTTCCGAGATCGAGACTGCTCGGGGCGAGGCGGAGCGGGCCGAACGCGACGGCGACCTCGAGCGCGCCGCGGAGCTTCGCTACGGGCGGCTCGTCGAGTGCACCAAGCAGATGGACGAGGAGAACGGCAGGCTGGCGGAGATCCAGCAGGACCGCAAGATGCTCAAGGAGGAGGTCGACGAGGAGGACGTGGCCGAGGTGGTCGCCAACTGGACCGGCATCCCCGTCTCGCGCCTCATGGAAGGCGAGATGCACAAGCTCGTCCGCATGGAGCAGGCTCTGCACGAGCGGGTAGTCGACCAGCGCGAGGCGGTGGGGGCGGTGTCTGATGCGATCCGCCGGGCTCGCGCCGGCCTCTCCGATCCGAACCGGCCGATCGGATCCTTCATCTTCCTGGGGCCGACAGGTGTCGGGAAGACAGAGCTCGCTCGTGCCCTTGCCGAATTCCTGTTCGACGACGAGCGCGCGATCGTGCGGATCGACATGAGCGAGTACCAGGAGCGGCACACGGTCTCACGCCTGATCGGCGCGCCGCCCGGCTACGTTGGATACGAGGAAGGCGGCCAGCTCACCGAGGCCGTCCGCCGGCGCCCGTACACGGTGGTTCTGCTGGACGAGATCGAGAAGGCGCACCAGGACGCGTTCAACGTGCTTCTCCAGGTGCTTGAGGACGGACGGCTCACCGACGGGCAGGGCCGGACGGTCGACTTCCGCAACGCGGTCGTGATCATGACCTCCAACCTGGGCTCGTACGTGTTCTCCGACCCGACAATCGGCTCAGAGGAGCGCCGGGAGAAGGTACTCGCAGAGGTCAGGGCGACGTTCCGGCCGGAGTTCGTGAACCGCGTCGACGAGATCCTCGTGTTCCAGACGCTCGGGCGCGAGGAGATCGCCCAGATCGTCGATATCCAGGTCCGGCTGCTCGTCGAGCGTCTCCAGGGGCGGAAGCTCGAGATCCGCCTGACCGACGCGGCGCGCGAGTACCTTGCCGACAAGGGGTTCGACCCCGTGTACGGGGCTCGGCCGCTCAAGCGGCTGATCCGGCGAGAGGTGCAGGACGTTCTCGCGATGAAGCTTCTGGCCGGTGAGATCGCGGAAGGCGACCAGGTCGAGATCGACGCCGACGACGGTGGTCTGACCTTCCGCGTGGGGCGGCCGAAGTGAGCCTCAGGGGGCCGTGCGACCAGCCTCGAGTGGTTTGAGGATCCCTGCTCCGAGGCCGTAGGGTTCTCGTCAGCATGGCCTTCGAACAGCGTCCGCGACTCCTCCGCCGCAGTCGAAGCGACAAGGTGATCGCGGGGGTCTGCGGCGGGATCGGACGCTACCTCGGCGTAGACACCGTGCTGATACGGATCGCTTTCGTGGTACTCGGGCTGGCTGTGGGCGGGGGGTTCCTCCTGTACTTCGTGGGGTGGATCCTCATGCCCGAGGAGGAGCCCGGAGAGCGGCTCGGCGAGCTCCGGCCCTCGAGCGCGGAATCGGCGAGGCTGGTCGTCGGCGGGACGCTCATCGTGCTGGGTGTGATCCTGCTGGCCGGGCTCTCGCTTCCCCGGATAGGCAAGTACTTCTGGCCGCTCGCGCTGATCGCGATAGGCGTCGCGATCATCGTCCAGGCGTCCTCCCGCCGATGAGCGATCTGCCGGCCCCGCCGCCTACCGCGTCTCCTTCACCCCGCAAGAGGCTCCCGATCGGACGGCTCGTTGTTGGGGTCGTCGTCCTCTCCATCGGCGTTGCCGCTCTACTTGAGGCACTCGACGTGTCCGTCGAGACCTGGAGGGTCGTGCTCCCCGGCGCGCTGATAGCGGTCGGGCTCGGCTTGGTTGCTACGGGCTTCCGCTCCGAGCGTAGCCAGGGCGGTCTGATCTCGATCGGCATCGTTCTCACGCTCGTGCTGACGGTCGCGAGCATCGTCGACATCCCATTCGAAGGTGGGGTCGGCGATCGCTTGGAGAGTCCGACGAGCCAGAGCCAGGTGAAGGCCGAGTATCGCCTGGCTCTCGGAGAGCTGACGATCGACCTGACGGAGCTTCCTCTGAGAGAACCGGGCGTGCCGACCACGAGGATTCGAGCCCGTGTCGGGATCGGGCAGCTCGTGGTGATCGTGCCGTACGACACCATCGTGAGTGTCCGAGGGCATGCTGGTGTGGGTGACGTCACAGTCTTCGACCGGAGCAACTCGGGCTTCGACGTCTACAACGACCTGGATGCGCCCGTCCCGGCAGGGGTGAGTCCCGCGTACTACTTCGACGTCTCGGTCGGCCTCGGTGAGGTGGAGGTCCGGTATGGCTGACGGCGGCATGAATCGCTCGGCGCTTGCGTTCGGGATCTTCTTCGTGCTCGGAGGGGTGGCCTTCCTGCTCGACCGGCTCGACGTATGGGACCTCCGCGCCCGGTACCTGCTTCCATCCCTTCTGGTCGCGCTCGGCGTCGCCATCCTCGTCGGCGGGCGGGCCGGCGGATCGGACTCGCCCGCGGTTGGCTCCGGCACCCCCGAGACCGGCACCCCCGATTCCGGCACCCCCGACTCCGGCGGGGCATCCTGATACCTCTTCACTCCCGTTCTGGGCGCACCGATAGGTGACGAGATGACGTTCCTCATCATCCTGCTCGTGGTGATAGCCGTCGCGGTCGGTGCGTACGTCTCCTATCAGCAAAAGCAGAAGCGTCGGCGCGAGCTGGCCATGATGGCGAAGCAGTTCGAGCTCGAGTACTCGGAGGCGGACACCCAGGGATGCCTGGGGCTTCCGTTCAACCTACTCTCGAAGGGCGACGGCCGGGGCGTCGAGAACGTGCTGTGGGGAACCTGGCAGGACACCGCGGTTCGCGAGTTCGACTACTGGTACTACGAGGAGTCGACGGACTCCGAGGGCCATCGCACGAAGACCTACTACCGATTCTCGTGTGCCGTAACGGAGATCGAGGCCTTCTGCTCGCCCCTGATGATCCACCGGGAGAACGTGTTCACGCGCCTGGCCGACCACATCGGGCTGCCCGACATCGAGTTCGAGTCCGAGGAGTTCAACAACGCCTTCAACGTCAAGGGCAAGGATCGCAAGTTCGCGAACGACTTCCTGGACGCCCGCATGATGCAGCACCTCCTGCATGTCGACGGAGCATTCCAATTCGAGGTCTCCGGCAAGTGGCTTCTCTGCTTCTCCAAGCGACGTCGGCCGATGGATCTCATCCCTCTGGTCGGGACGCTGAAGCAGTTCCGCGAGTTCGTTCCCCGTGTCGTGTACCAGCTGTACGGTCCGGGACAACAGCAAGTAGGCTGATGGGTCGGGTGTCCTCAGAAAGGACCGGGCCATGATCGCGCTCTGGATCGTCCTCGGCGCCGTGGCGGTGCTCGCCATCGGGGCCATCGTCTCCTACAACCGGTTCGTCTCCCAGCGGCAGCTCATCAAGGACTCGTGGGCCAACATCGACACGGAGCTCCGCCGCAGGTACGACCTGATCCCGAATCTCGTCGAGACGGTCAAGGGCTACGCGGCGCACGAGCGCGAGATCTTCGAGGACGTGGCCAGGACGCGGTCGGCCGCGGTCGCCGCGACCGGAACACCGGCCGAGCAGGCCGCCGCCGAGGGACCGTTCGTCGCCGCCCTGCGCCAGCTCTTCGCCGTGGTCGAGAACTACCCCGATTTGAAGGCCAATCAGAACTTCCTCGCGCTGCAGGCGGAGCTTGCGAACACCGAGGATCGGCTGCAGACCGCGCGGCGCTTCTACAACGGGAACGTGCGCGACTTCAACCAGCGGGTGCAGTCGTTCCCATCGAACTTGATCGCCGGCGCGTTCCACTTCGAGGAGGCCGAGTTCTTCGAGATCCCTGAGGAGATCCGCGAGGCAGGACCTCCGCAGGTGAGCTTCGCGCCCGGTACGCCGTCGGTTTCGCTCGGGACGCCCGGCTCGGCGCCGGCGTCCCCGGCGGGCGGAGACCTACCTCCGGCCTCCCCGGCGGAGGAGCCCGGCCTGCCGCCGCCGCCGACGGGACCGTAGGCGACTCCTGCCGGCCCAAAGGAGCGTGACCTCCTCGCGCTGCTCCGAGCGCTAGGCGTGAGTGGCGTCGGGGAGCGAACCGGTGCGGCGAATTCGCGGACGATTTGCCAGACTGGTGGGGTCCGGGGTTCGAGGAGGGGAGGACCGTGCTCGAACGCTGCACGTGGTTCCGGCAGTCCGCGATGCGCTTTCATGGAGACGGGCCCACGGTCTACATAGACCCGTGGGGCACGTCCGCGTCCGACGAGCCCGCCGATGTCATCTTCATCACCCACGCTCACTCCGACCACTTCCAGCCGCACGAGATCGAGCGGCTGCGAAAGGAGGGGACCAAGCTCGTCGCCCCCAAAGACGTGGCTAGAGATCTGTCCGGCGACGTCACGGCGGTCGCGCCCGGAGAGTCTCACGAGGTCGGGGGGGTGAGGTTCTCGACCGTTTCCGCCTACAACGTGGTCGAGCACCGTTTGAGGGCCCACCCGAAGGCAAACGGGTGGGTCGGTTACGTCATGGAGCTCGGCGGGGCCACCTACTACCACTCGGGTGACACGGATCATGTACCCGAGCTGGACGAGGTACGCGCCGACGTCGCCATGGTCTGCATCGGCGGTGACCCCTTCACGATGGGGCCCCAGGAGGCAGGCGAGCTTGTGAAGTCGATCGGGCCCAAGCTCGCAGTGCCGATGCACTTCGGGTACCTGGCCGGCTCGCCCTCGCAGGCGCCGCTGTTCCGCAAAGCTGCGGCGCCCGTGAAGGTCGAGCTCCTGACCCCCAGGGACCCATTCGAACGCCCGTAGTTGCTGGGGAGAGGAGCGAGGATGGCTCTTGGTTACGAGAAGCCCCTGTACGTCTTGGCATTCGACCACCGGGGGTCGTTCCAGAAGAAGTTCTTCGGCGTGACGGGACGGCCGAACGCCGAGGAGACCGCGAGGATCGCGGACGCCAAGATGGTCATCTTCGAGGGTCTGCTTCACGCGCTCGAAGACGGCGTGCCTCGCGAGTCTGCGGGAGGCCTCGTCGACGAGCAGTTCGGGGCGGGCATCGCGCGGAAGGCGAAGGCCGAAGGCCTCACGTTCGCCATGCCGGTCGAGAAGAGCGGCCAGGACGAGTTCGACTTCGAATACGAGGAGGACTTCGGAGCACACATCGAGGAGTTCGACCCGACTTTCACCAAGGTGCTCGTCCGGTACAACCCGGAGGGCGACGCCGACATGAACGCCAGGCAGGCGGCGAGGCTGAAGCGCCTGTCCGACTGGCTCCACCAGCGCGGCCGCATGTTCCTGTTCGAGCTCCTGGTTCCAGCCGAGCCCCACCAGATCGAGGCCGTCGGTGGTGACGAAGCCGGGTACGACACGGATGTGCGTCCGGGGCTCATGAGGAGGACGATCGCCGAACTGCAGCAGGCCGGCGTCGAGCCCGACATCTGGAAGATCGAGGGGATCGACCGGCGTCCGGACTGCGAGGCGATCGCCGAACAGACGCGTGCCGACGGACGGGACAGAGTCGCCTGCGTTGTCCTGGGCCGCGGCGCGGACGACGACGCGGTCGATCACTGGCTGCGAACGGGCAGCGGGGTCCACGGCTACATAGGCTTCGCCATCGGCCGGTCGATCTGGTGGGACCCGCTGATGGCGCACGTCGAGGGCCGGGCATCGCGGGGCGAGGCGTCCAACCAGATCGCCGCCAACTACCGCCGTTTCATCGACGTGTATGAGAAGGGCTAGGCGAGGAGGGCAGAATGGCAATCATCAAGACGATCGACGTGGTGGGTGTGTCGGAGGAGTCGTGGACGGACGCCGCCCACCAAGCGCTCAGCGAAGCGGCCAAGACCATACGCCACATAGAAGGGATGGATGTCCTCGGGACGTCGGCCATCGTCGAGGAGAACAGGATCAAGGAGTACCACGCCCACGTCCAGATCCGATTCCGCCTCGAGCGGTAGCCCGGGTCGGCTGTTCCGCCCTGCTTGGCCTGCCGGATAGACTTGTGGCGTCATGCCGGCCGCGATCGTCATCGGGACTCAGTGGGGAGACGAGGGGAAGGGCAAGGCCGTCGACGAGCTTGCCGCGGGAATGGACTTCGTCGTCCGTTACCAGGGTGGCAACAACGCCGGCCACACAGTCGTCGCCCAGGGCCGGGTCCTGAGGCTTCACCTGGTCCCCTCGGGGATCCTCTACCCGCACGTCACGTCGGTGATCACAGACGGTGTGGTCGTGGATCCGCGCGTCCTGCTCGAGGAGATGGACACGCTGGCCGGTCTCGGCATCGACGTCTCGCGTCTGGTGGTTTCCTGCAACGCGCATCTGATCATGCCCTACCACCTGGAGCTCGAGAGGCTGACCGAGCGATTCCTCGGCAAGAACGCGATCGGCACTACGAAGCGGGGTATCGGTCCGGCCTATGCAGACAAGGCCGCCAGGATCGGGATCCGCGTGCAGGACCTGTTCGACCCGAAGATCTTCCGCGAGAAGCTCGACGTGGTTCTGAAGGAGAAGAACCTGGTCCTCACCAAGGTGTACAACCGCCTCCCCCTTGCGGTCGAGGGGATCATCGAGGACTACATGGGCTTCGCGGATCGCATGCGTCCGCACGTGGCCGACACCTCGAAGCTCCTCTACGACGGTCTTCGAGCCGGCAAGAGGCTCCTTCTCGAGGGAGCGCAGGGGACGCTCCTCGATCTGGACCACGGGACGTACCCATTCGTGACTTCGTCGAACCCGCTGGCCGGTTACGCGCTCGCCTCGGCGGGCATCGGGCCGCGGGAGGTCGAACGCGTGATCGGAATCGCGAAGGCGTACGTCACCCGCGTCGGCGCCGGCCCCTTCCCGACGGAGGACACGGGCCCCGACGGTGAGCGGCTCGGCGAGGTGGGGCGGGAGGTCGGTACGACGACGGGACGCAAGCGCCGGTGTGGCTGGTTCGACGCCGTCGTCCTGCGCTACTCGGCACGTCTGAACGGTCTCACCGAGCTCTTCCTGACCAAGCTCGACGTCCTGTCGGGGTTTTCGGTGGTGAAGGTCTGCGTGGCCTACCGGACGAACGGCGAGATCTGTGAGGACTTCCCACCACATCAATCGCTCTTCCACCGCGCCGAGCCCGTGTACCAGGAGTTCGAGGGTTGGGAGGAGGACATAGGCGGCACCCAGTCCTTCCGCGACTTGCCGGACGCCGCGCGCGCGTACGTCGAGCGCCTCCAGGAGCTGGGTGGCGTACGCATCGGCGTCGCTTCCGTCGGACCGGCCCGCGAGCAGAGCCTCCTGGTCCCGTGAGGGTCCTCGTCGTCGGCGGTGGAGGTCGGGAGCACGCTCTGATCTGGAGGCTCTCCCAGAACCCCACCGTCGACCGGCTGTACGCGGCTCCCGGCAACGCCGGGATCGCCAGCGAAGCCCTGTGCCTGCCGGTCGCGGCCGATGACATCCCCGGCATCGTCGATCTGGTGGAGCGTGAGGGGATCGACCTGACGGTGGTAGGTCCTGAGGTGCCGCTCGTTGCCGGGCTCGTGGATGAGCTGGAGTCGGTCGGTCGGCGCGTGTTCGGCCCAACGAAGGACGCCGCGCGGATCGAGGGCTCCAAGGCGTGGACCAAGGAGCTCTGCGAGCGGTACGGGATTCCGGCCGCCGCGTCGCGCACGTTCTCGGACGTCGCATCCGCCGTCGAGTACCTGGATGCCTTCGATCCGCCGTACGTCGTCAAGGCGGACGGCCTTGCGGCCGGCAAGGGCGTGGTGATCGCCGAGGACGGGCCGGTCGCCATCGGGGCGATCGAGGCGTGTTTGGTGCACGGGGCGTTCGGCGAGGCGGGCGCGAAGGTCCTGATCGAGGAGCACCTGACGGGCCGCGAGGTCTCGGCGTTCGCACTCACCGATGGGCGCGACGTCCTCCCCCTCGTGATGGCCCAGGACTTCAAGCGCGTGGGGGACGGGGACTCGGGACCCAATACCGGCGGCATGGGTTCGTACTCGCCGGTCCCGTTCGTCGACGAACGGACTGAGGCGCGTATCTGGGACGAGATCGTGTCTCGCGCCGTTCGAGCTATGGAGTCCGAGGGCGTGCGCTATCGCGGCATGCTTTACGCGGGGGTCATCCTCACGGACGAAGGACCGAAGCTGCTGGAGTTCAACTGCCGGTTCGGCGACCCAGAGACGCAGGCGATCATCCCGCGCCTTCGCTCGGATCTGGGGGAGCTCCTCCTAGCCTGCGTAGAAGGGAACCTCTCCAACTACCGGGCCCACGTCGTTCCGGATGCCTGCGTGACGGTCGTGGTCGCGTCGGGCGGGTATCCGAGCGGGTACAGGACCGGCTTCGAGATCCGAGGGCTCGAGGATGCGGAAGCCCTCGAGGGCGTAGTCGTCTTTCACGCGGGGACGGCCGAGCAGCAGGGTAGAGTTGTCACCGCGGGGGGGAGGGTCCTTGGAGTGAGCGCCGTCGGCCGGACGCTGGCCGAGGCCAGGGCCCGCGCCTACGCGGCCTGTTCCCTGATCGAGTTCGAGGGGATGCACTACAGAAGGGACATCGCGCAACGCGCGGCCGAGGAGGGCGGGTGAGCGATCAAGCGCCGATGGTCGGGGTCCTTGTCGCGTCTCCGGCCGAGCTGTCGGTCATGCAGCAGGCGACAGCGATCCTCGAGAAGCTGGGGGTCGCCCACGAGATCCGCGTCGTGTCGGCGGCGCGCAATCCCGATCTCGTCGACGAGTACACGCGCACGGCGTACGAACGCGGGCTGAAGGTGCTGATCTGCACCACCGGCATCTCGGGTCACCTTGCGTCGGCGGCTGCGGCCAGGACCGTGCTACCGGTGGTAGGTGTGCCCGTGGCCTCCGAGCAGATGGGCGGCGAACAGGCGCTCTACGTCACTGCCCAGATGCCGAGCGGGGTCCCCGTTGCGACGGTCGGCGTCGACGCAGCGGTGAACGCTGCCATCCTCGCGGCCGAGATCGTCGGCGTCGGCGACGCCGAGGTGCAGGCTCGCCTGTGGAAGTTCAAGGACGACCTTGCGGAGGGGCTCAGGCTGTGAGCCCCTGCTGCGCCCGGTCCGAAGGGACCCTCGCGTGATCCCCCGCTACACGCTGCCCGAAATGGACGAGATCTGGTCCGACGAGGCCCGGTTCGGCCGCTGGCTCGAGATAGAGATCCTGGCCGTGGAGGCCTGGGCGCGCCTTGGCAGGATTCCCGAGGACGACGCCCAGGAGGTCCGGGAGCGTGCGTCGTTCACCGTTGAGCGGGTCCTGGAGCTCGAGCAGGTCACCCGGCACGACGTCGCCGCGTTCGTGCAGTGCGTGGCCGAGTCTGTTGGCCCCGCCGGTCGCTGGATCCATTTCGGCATGACGTCCTCGGACGTCCTCGACACAGGACTCGCGCTACAGCTGCGCTCGGCGACCGATCTGCTCCTCAGGCGGCTCGAGCGTCTCCTCGCCGTCGTGAAGCGGTTGGCGCTCGAGCACCGTGAAACACCGATGATCGGAAGGACGCACGGCGTGCACGCAGAGCCGACGAGCTTCGGACACAAGCTCGCCGTCTGGGCTTTCGAGCTCGACCGCGGCCGCGAGCGACTTCGGCGGGCGCGCGAGGGCATCAGCGTCGGGAAGCTCTCGGGTGTGGTCGGCACGTACGCACAGCTCGATCCGCGGATAGAGGAGGACGTCTGCTCGAAGCTCGGGCTGCGGCCGGCGGAGGCTTCGACCCAGATCCTGCAGCGTGACCGCCATGCCGAGTACTTGGCGGCACTTGCGCTCCTCGCCTCTTCGCTCGACAAGTTCGCCACCGAGATTCGGAACCTCGCACGCACCGAGGTTCGAGAGGTCCAGGAGCCGTTCGCCCCCGGGCAGAAGGGCTCGAGCGCAATGCCCCACAAGCGGAACCCCGTGATCTGCGAGCGTGTTTGCGGACTGGCGCGCGTGGTCCGAGGGAACCTCCAGGCGGCGCTCGAGAACATCGCGCTCTGGCACGAGCGCGACATCTCGCACTCTTCGGCCGAACGCGTGATCCTTCCCGATTCGACGATGGTCCTGGACTTCATGCTCAAGGACTTCACCGATGTGCTCGAGGGGCTCCGCGTGTTCCCCGAGCGGATGCGCAAGAACCTCGAGGTCGGCGGCGGGCTCGCCTTCTCGCAGACCGTGCTGTTGGCGCTCATCGGCAGGGGTCTCTCGCGCGAGGACGCATACCGGATCGTGCAGTCGGCGGCTGCTGCCGCCTGGGACCGGGGCGCGAGCTTCCGGGAGCAGGTGGCCGCCGACCCCGACGTGGTCGGGCTGGTCCCGCGGAACGAGCTCGAGGCGCTCTTCGATCCATCGCGGTTCCTGCGCAACCTCGACGGCGTGTTCGATCGGCTGGCTGGCCTTCCCGCGGGTGAGGAGACATGAGCGACACCGTGAAGCTCCACGCCCAGGGTAAGGTCCGGGACGTCTACGACGCGGGAGAACACCTGCTGCTGGTCGCGACCGACCGCATATCCGCGTTCGACGTCGTCCTTCCGAACCCTATCCCCGACAAGGGACGTGTCCTGACCGGGATGTCGCTGTTCTGGTTCGAGCGAACGAAGGACATCGTCGGCAACCATCTGATCTCGGGCGACCGCCGGGACCTTCCCGAGCCCTTCCGCAGCGAACCGTCGCTTTCCGGGCGAGCGACGCTTGTGAAGAGGGCGAAGGTCATCCCCGCGGAGTGCGTGGCGCGTGGGTACCTGGCAGGTTCGGGTCTGAAGCAGTACCTGGCCGAGGGCCACGTGTGCGGCGTTCCGCTTCCTCCGGGCCTGAGGGAGTCCGACCGGCTGCCGGAGCCCATCTTCACGCCGACGACCAAAGCGGCCGAGGGTCACGATCTGCCGCTCACATTCGAGCAGACGGCCGACCTCGTAGGTAGGGGACTTGCAGAGAGGCTCCGGGAGCTCACGATCGCGCTCTACGAGCTCGGAGCCGAGATCGCGCTCGAGCGGGGAATCATCATCGCGGACACGAAGTTCGAGTTCGGGTTCGCGGAAGGGGAGCTGATCCTGGTCGACGAGGCGCTCACGCCGGATTCCTCCCGACTGTGGCCGGCCGACGGATACTCGCCCGGCCGGTCGCAGTCGTCCTTCGACAAGCAATACGTGCGCGACTGGCTAGATGCGAGCGGGTGGGACCACGAGCCGCCGCCTCCGGAGCTGCCCGCCGAGGTCGTGGCCAAGACCTCCCTCAAGTACCGCGAGGCGTTCGAGCGGATCACGAGGGAGAAGTTCGACCACTACCGGCACCGAATGGGCGTCATGAGCGATAGGGATTGGGAGTCGTGCGCGGTCGACCTCGAGCGGCTGCGAAGGGAGCATGCATGAGGTTCCGCTGCCGCGTCGAGGTTGAGCTCAAGCCGGGCCTCCTGGATCCGCAAGGAAAGGCGGTCGAGGGATCGCTCCCGGCGATGGGCTGGACGAACGTCTCGAACGTGCGTATCGGAAAGGCGATCTGGATGGACGTAGAGGCCTCAGACGAGCAGACGGCGATCGCCCGGGTGCAAGAGATCGCCGAGCGACTGCTGTCGAACCCGGTCATCGAGCGGTTCGTGGTCCGCAGCGTGGAGGAGATCCCTCGCCTGACCTTCGAGGACCACGCGTGAGTCGCAGACCGCGGATCGGGGTCGTTACGTTTCCCGGGTCGCTCGACGACCGGGACGCGCGCCGAGCCGTCGCCGCCATGGGGGGCGAAGGGGTGCCCCTTTGGCACTCCCACAGCGATCTGCAGGGCGTCGACGCGGTGATCCTTCCCGGCGGGTTCTCCTACGGCGACTATCTGCGGACCGGCGCGATCGCTCGCTTCGCGCCGATCATGGAAGAGGTGCGCACGTTCGCCGATGCAGGCGGTCCGGTCGTGGGGATCTGCAACGGCTTCCAGATCCTGTGTGAGGCGCAGCTCCTCCCGGGCGCACTGATCCGCAACCGGCAGCTGCGCTTCGTGTGCCGGTTCGTGGACGTCCGCGTCGAGACCTCGCTCTCTCCACTTACCGAGGGGCTGGTGCCCGGCGAGGTGCTCACCGTTCCGGTGAAGCACGGCGAAGGGCAATTCGTCGCCGGCGCCGAGGAGCTGGATCGGATCGAGGGTGAGGGACTCGTCGTGTTCCGGTACTGCGCCCCCGACGGCTCGTTCGACGACGAGCACAACGTCAACGGCAGCCTCGACTCGATCGCCGGCGTCCGGAACGAGGTGGGAAACGTCGTTGGTCTGATGCCTCACCCGGAGCACGCTGTCGATCCCGATGTCGGGCCGACCGGCGGGCAGCCTATGCTGGCTTCTTTGCTGTCGTACGCCCTCGCCCGGGTGTAGCGACGATGCCTTCC
The DNA here is from genome assembly GCA_040754475.1 of Actinomycetota bacterium. Classification (GTDB taxonomy): domain Bacteria; phylum Actinomycetota; class UBA4738; order UBA4738; family HRBIN12; genus JAJPHY01. Next base: position 32,433 of record JBFMCN010000036.1, read on the forward strand.
GATCAGCCCCTTCACCGCGCGCTCGGCCTCACGGACGAGGAGCTCGAGGCGATCCGGACGACACTCGGACGAGAGCCGAACCCGAACGAGCTGGCGATGTACGGGGTGATGTGGTCCGAGCATTGCTCCTACAAGAGCTCGAAGATCTACCTCCGCACCCTGCCGACCGAGGGCCGGCACGTCCTCGTCGGGCCCGGGCAGGACGCCGGCGCCATCGACATAGGCGACGGCCTGGCGGTCGTGTTCAAGATGGAGTCGCATTCGCACCCAAGCGCCATCGAGCCGTATCAGGGCGCCGCCACGGGTGTGGGGGGCATCGTCCGCGACATCGTCGCGATGGGGGCGCGTCCGATCGCGTTGCTGGATCCGTTGATGTTCGGACCGCTCACAGAGGAGCGGAACCGATGGCTCTTCGAGGGCGTTGTCGCCGGTATCGGCGGATATGGGAACTGCATCGGGGTTCCGACCGTCGGCGGCGAGGTGCACTTCGCCGAGCCTCACTCGACCAACCCTGTTATCAACGTGATGTGCGTCGGGGTAGCCTCCGCCGACGATCTGGTGACGGCCGCCCGGGAGGTACACGAGGGGTCGCTCATGGTCCTGATCGGCGCGGCGACCGGCCGCGACGGGATCGGCGGCGTGTCCGTGCTGGCCTCACGGACGATCGAAGAGGATGCGGCCGAGACGCGCCCGAGTGTGCAGATCGGCGATCCCTTCGCCGAGAAGCTGCTCATCGAGGCATGTCTGGAGCTGGTGCGACGAGATCTGCTGGAGGGCCTGCAGGATCTCGGCGGCGCCGGACTCACTTGTGCTGCAAGCGAATCGACGGCTCGTTCCAGGATGGGCTCGGAGATCGATCTGGATGTGGTTCCGCTTCGGGCACCGGATCTGGAGATCTGGGAGATCCTCACGAGCGAGTCGCAGGAGAGGATGCTGGCGATCGTTAGCCCCGACCGGCTGGCGGACGTCCGCGAGGTCTGCACGAAGTGGGGACTGGCCTCCTCGGTGATCGGGAAGCTGGTGGCCGGCGGGGGCCTTGCCGTCCGGAAGGGCGGTGAGGTCGTCGCCCAGGTACCGGCAAGGTCACTCGCAGACGAGGGGCCGATCTACGAACGGCCGGCGCGGCAACCCCGGGGGTTGGACGAGCTCGAGCAGGACGATCCCACGTTCTCGACGGTGAAGGCGTCGCCGCTGGATTCGTTCCTCACGGTCCTGGCCTCGCCCAACGTCGCCTCGAAACGGTGGGTGTGGGAGCAGTACGACTTCCTCGTGCAGGGTGGGACGGTGGCCGGTCCCGGAGCGGACGCGGCGATAGTCCGGATCGAGGGGGCGCTGAAGGCTCTCGCGCTCTCGACCGACGGCAAGGGGCGCTTCGGGCATCTGAACCCGTACCTGGGGGCTGCACACGCGGTCGCGGAGGCGGCGCGAAACGTCGCGGTGATGGGCGCGACACCGCTTGCGATCACGAACTGCATGAACTTCGGCAACCCTGAGCGGCCCGAGGTCATGTGGCAGTTCGCCGAATCGGTTCGTGGGATGGCCGATGCCTGCAGTGCGCTGGAGACGCCTGTGACCGGCGGTAACGTCAGCTTCTACAACGAGTCCGGCGACTCGTCGATCTGGCCGACGCCGGTGATCGGCATGCTTGGGCTGATCGAGGACCACCGGCTGCTGGTGCGTCCCGGCTTCACCGGTCCGGGTCTCGTCGTCTACCTGCTCGGCGAGACGTTTCCCGAGCTGGGGGGCTCCGAGTTCGCAGAGGTGGTGCTCGGCAAGGTGGCGGGACGGGCGCCGGCGCTCGACTTCGACAGTGAGAGGGCGCTCCACCGGGTGCTCATCGAAGGCTCACGCAAGGATCTCCTCGCGTCCGCGCACGATTGCTCCGAGGGCGGGCTCGCCGTCGCCCTTGCGGAGTCGGCGATCACCGGCAACGTGGGCTTTGCAGTCGCGCTGCCGGGTGACGTCCCCTGGTACGTGACGCTGTTCGCCGAGTCGGCTTCGCGAGCGGTGGTCTCGACCACTCTCGAGGCCGCTGCGGCTCTCGAGGCCCTCGCCGAGGAGCATCACGTTCCCGTCTTCCCCCTCGGCGAGACGGGAGGGCCACGGATGGTCTTCGACTCGCTCTTCGAGGTGACTGTCGAGGAGGCCAGGGCTGTCTATGAGGGGACGATTCCGAAGCTCCTTGCCGGCGAAGGTCGCTCGGCCCCCGGATCGTAGCCGGGCTCGAGGCGGTCGCGTGTCCCCGTCACGGTTCGCCGAGGGGCGAGTGCTACCATCGCGCCCGACTGTGGGCGGCGAGGGTCCGAGAGAGGAATGCGGCCTCTTCGGGGTGTGGGCACCCGGTGAGGAAGTCGCCCGCCTTGCGTACTTCGGCCTCTTCGCGCAGCAGCACCGCGGACAGGAATCTGCGGGCATCGCGGTCTCGGACGGCCAGAACCTCCTCGTGTACAAGGAGCTCGGGCTGGTCTCGCAGGTCTTCAACGAGGCGACGCTCGCGACCCTTCAGGGCGACCTCGGGATCGGCCACACCCGGTACTCGACCACCGGAAACACGACCTGGGAGAACGCCCAGCCCGCATTCAAGACCGACGGGCACCGCTCGCTGGCCCTCGGCCACAACGGGAACCTCGTGAACACGGCGGAGCTCGCCGGCCGGGTCGGCCGCACGGCGGGGCGGGCGACGACCGATTCCGACCTGGTTGCAGCCCTGCTGTCGCGTCAGCTCGAGGGCGGGCTGCGGGAGGCCGCGCTGGCAGTCCTGCCGATCCTCGAGGGCGCCTTCTGCCTGGTCGCGATGGACGAGCGGAGTGTCTACGCGGCGCGCGACGCCTGCGGTCTGCGGCCGCTCTCGCTCGGTCGCCTGCCGAACGGCTTCTGCGTCGCCTCCGAGACCTGTGCGCTCGACATCGTCGGCGCGACGTTCGTCCGCGACGTCGAGCCCGGGGAGCTGATCCGTATCGACGACCGCGGTCTGCACTCCGAGCAGTTCGCGGACGAATCCCGCCCGGCGCTCTGCGTCTTCGAGTTCGTCTACCTCGCCCGGGCGGATTCCCGCATCCATGGACGTACGGTCCACGAGGTTCGGCGGGAGCTGGGACGCCGCCTGGCTGCAGAGGCGCCGGCCAAGGCGGAACTCGTGATCCCGATACCCGACACCGGGCACTCGGCCGCGCAGGGATACGCGGAGGTCTCCGGTATCCCGTACGGCGAGGGGCTGATGAACAACCGCTATGTGGGTCGGACGTTCATCCAACCCTCGCAGTCGCTCCGCGAGCGGGGGGTGAAGCTCAAGCTGAATCCGATACCCGATTCGATCCGAGGCAAGCGGCTCGTCGTCATCGACGACTCGATCGTTCGCGGAACGACCACCCGGCAGATCGTCCAGGCCCTGAGGGAGGCGGGCGCCTCCGAGGTGCACACGCGCGTTACCTGTCCGCCGATCAAGTGGCCGTGCTTCTACGGGATCGACATGTCCACGCGGCAGGAACTGGTGGCCTCCGACCTAAGCGTGGAGGAGATACGCGAGTTCATCGGGGCCGACTCGCTCGGGTATCTGTCGATGGCGGGAATGGTCCGCGCGACCGGCCTTCCCGAGGAGGAGCTCTGTCGAGCCTGCTTCGATGGCGAGTACCCGGTCCCCGTCCCCGAGAACGCGGGGAAGTTCCTCCTGGAGCATCCGGCGAAGTCGTGAGCGAGGCCTACCGACGCGCCGGGGTCGATCTCGAGGCGGCGACGAAGGCCGTGGCGCTCATCCGCGACCTGGCGAAGCTCGCGATCAGGGTCGAAGTGGTCGAAGGCGTGGGTGGGTTCGCGGGGCTGTTCCGGATCGGCGAGGGACGGCTCCTTGCGGCCGCCACCGACGGCGTCGGCACGAAGGTCGAGGTTGCACGGATCGTCGGCCGCCTGAACACGGTCGGTATCGACCTCGTGGCGATGTGCGCCGACGACGTGGTGTGCACCGGGGCCGAGCCGCTGTTCTTCCTCGACTACCTGGCCGTCGGGCGTCTTGTGCCGGATGAGGTCGCAGCAATCGTCGAGGGCGTCACCGAGGGGTGCCGTCGCGCCGGCTGCGCTCTCCTCGGGGGCGAGACCGCGGAACACCCGGGCATGGGACCCCCTGACCGATTCGACCTCGCAGGCTTCTGCGTCGGTATCGTCGAGGAGTCTCGGATCCTCGGGCCACATCGAGTTCGGGATGGGGACGTGCTCGTGGGCCTGGGATCGAGCGGTCTGCACTCGAACGGGTACTCGCTCGTCAGAAGAGCGCTTGTCGACGAGGGGGAGTACGAGCTCACCGACATGCCTCCACTCCTCGGTCGCCCGCTCGCCGACGAGCTCCTGGAGCCGACGGTGATCTACGCCCCGCTCGTGCTGGACCTTGCCCGCGCAGAGCTTGTGAACGCGGCCGCGCACATCACGGGCGGTGGCTTGCAGGAGAACGCCTTGCGCGTGTTGCCAGAGGGGTTCACCGCCGAGATCGAGTGGGGATCTTGGCCGGTGCCGCCGATCTTCGATCTGGTCCGCGAGGCCGCGGCGGTGTCGGAGGCCGACATGCGGGCGACGTTCAACATGGGAGTCGGCATGACGCTGGTCGTTCCGGCCGGTCAGATCGGCGACGTCGTCGCCAGGGCCACCGACGCCGGTACTCCGGCCTTCGCAATCGGTCGCGTACGGGCCGGATCGGCGTAGCAGGCTGTCTGGATGCCGCCCGGGTGGCGGAGGTACCTCGCGTGATTGCCGAGGACGGGCTACCCGCGGATGGTCCGCCCGATCGTCCACCGTGTGGCGGGGGGTACTACGTCCGGTACGAGGAAACCGGTCGGGCGGCCGATTCCGGAGTGTGGACGGCCCCGCGTACCCTCGTGGTTGCCATGGAGAACGGCGACCGGACGAGCGTGCTCGTCGTCGACGACGAGCCACAGGTCGTCTGGATGCTCCAGTTCAGCTTGGAAGCGGAGGGCTACCGCACGTTCTCGGCCCGCGACGGGCAGGCCGCGCTCGACGAGCTCCGTGAGCACCGGCCCAAGCTCATGCTGCTCGACATCATGATGCCAACCATGGACGGCTGGAGCGTCCTTCAGGAGATGCAGGCGCTCCCGCCCGACGATCGCCCGAGGGTGGTCGTCGTCTCGGCGCGCTCGAGCCTCCGCGACCGGGCGAAGGCGGCGGAGCTCGGGGCCGATGCCTTTGTCCCGAAGCCGTTCGACGTCAACGACCTGCTCGGCGTCCTTCACCGCCTGGAGCACGCCTGCTGAGCTAGCCCGACACACACCGGTCTGGATGAGCCGGCGCGGCTAGGCAGAGACCACCTTGGCGAAGCGCACGCCCCGAGCCGGCACTTGCACCAGGTTGCCGTCCCCTTTCCGGATGACGTAGGTCTCCGCTGCTTGATCGAAGGCCTCGAGGATGCCGAGGATCTCGCCGACGTCGCCGTTCGGGAGCTCGAACTGGAACGCCACGCGCCTGCCGACGTCCTCCGGTGTGACGGCGTTCCGAACCCCCATGCGCCCGCCTAGCGCTTGGCCTGCATGATCGCGTCCCCCGGAGGTTCGGGGAAGGCGTGCGGGTGCACCACCCAGGCGAGGATCTCCAGGCCGTCGACGATCCTCGGGCCGGGACGCGAGAAGTACGAGGCCGCGTCGACGGCGAACACGCTTCCTTCGCGTGCGGCCGGAGTCTCTGAGAACTCAGCGTTCTCGTACAGGAGCGCCGCCTCCTCCTCCGCCTCCTCGAGGTAGTAACCGCAGGGCATGAAGGCGACGACCTCAGGATTCGCGTCGCGAATCTCCCGCCATGTGACGATCCGGGAAGGCCGCTCCTTCGTGCCAAGTAGGTTGACGCCTCCCACGATCTCGACCATGTCGGGTATCCAGCGGCCGGCTGCGAAGGGCGGGTCCAGCCACTCGAGGCAGAACACACGGATCGAGGGAAGTCGGAGCGCCTTGCTTCGGACGACCTCCATGCGGGCTCGGAGCGAGTCCACGAGCTCGGCCGCCCGCTGCTCGGCTCCTAGGAGCTCTCCGACCGTCCGGACGCCCTCTAGGACCTGGGCGAGCGAGTGGGGATCGAGCGAGAGCACCTTCGCGTCGGTTGCCCCGATCTCCTCGAGGGCGCGCTGCACCTGACCACTGGACACACCGCAGATGCGGCACAGGTCTTGAGTGAGGATCACATCGGGTCGGATTCTTCGGATGAGGTCCTTGTCTAAGACGTAGAGAGGCTCTCTCCGGTCCATCCGCCCACGCACGGCATCGTCGATCTCGCGACAGGAGAGCGGTCGTCCCTGCGAGAGGGCGCTGCGTGAGACGATCGGCCGCTTCGTTGCCTCTACGGGGAAGTCGCATTCGTCCGTTACGCCCTCGATGTGCTCTCCGAGGCCGAGCGCGAACACGATCTCGGTCGCCGACGGCAGGAGGGAGACGATCCTCACTTCCGAACCTCATCGTTTCGAAGTCTCTCGCGCATGTCCTTCTCACCGGGATCGAGTCTGCGAGAGCATATACACCGCGCCCGGTATCCGGACGACGGCCAAGGAACCGTCGGGCCAGGGTACCGCCGATGCGCAGAGTGGCCAGGGGCAGAATCGAACTGCCGACACCGCGGTTTTCAGCCGCGTGCTCTGCCAACTGAGCTACCTGGCCGTAACCGGTCCTCGAGGACCGGGCGTCCAGCGCGGGTGACGGGCTTCGATCCCGCGATCTCCGCCTTGACAGGGCGGTGAGGACGGCCAGGCTCCTCTACACCCGCGTGCTATTCGGTTGTGTGCCCCCAACGGGATTCGAACCCGTGTCGCCGCCTTGAAAGGGCGAAATCCTGGGCCGCTAGACGATGGGGGCCCGTGCGTCCCCGGGACGCCCGTTGCGCCCGACCTGGGGGCAGCCGAAGAAGTATAGCCTGCCCTGCTGCGGCCTCTGGAGCGGCGGGTTCAACACGTGCGTGGTGGTCGTTCACCATCCGGGTGGGCGCTCTACGGGAGGTGCCGATCGGCGCCGATGAGAGGTGCATGCGGGCGCTGCTCGAGTTCCTTGGGATCCTCGAGCCTGACCGAGCGCGCCGTGAGCCGGTCACGCTGCCCTCGTGGGCTTTCTGGACGGCCCCACTCCTCGTCCTTGCCCTGGTGGTGGCTTCGACCCTCGTGCTCGTGGTCATTCGGGCCTTCTTCTGAACCGCGGCTCCGCGGGAAGGCGGCTCAGCTCAGTCCATCCGCATCTGATCGCCTGGCAGGAGATCGGCATCCTCGGGTGCCTCGAGCACGTGGAGTGCACGCAGACGTGGGAGCAGGAGCCTCCCGGGGGACACATGCTCGACTCGAACCACGCGAAGGTGTCGGTCGAGGAAGACCGCGGTGATCTCGAACCGCATGCCGAACGTGTGGACCGACCGCGCGCGCTCGAACAGCATCGCACGCCGTTCCTGCAGTTGAGTGCGTCCCAGCAGACCTCGCGCCCGCTCGAACCGGCTCGTCGGAACATCGACCTGCCAGGAGGAGCCTCGCGGGTCGGTCAACAGAATCGTTCGCAAGAGGGGCCACCGTAGCGGATGGGTCGGACACGCCTTTCCGGAGTGGCTTGTGGAGTGGCGTGCGGAGTGGCTTGTGGAGTGGCTTGTGAGGTCTCAGTGTGAGGTCTCAGTACCCGTGGGGCGGGCAGGATTCGAACCCGCGACACGAGGGTTAAAAGCCCCCTGCTCTGACCCGGCTGAGCTACCGCCCCGCTCGGTGGAGTCTACGGCGGGAACCCGCCTTCCTTCGCAGGGCGTCAAAGAACCCCACGAGGAAGGAGGGAGCCACATGAAGGCCCACGCAAGATGGGGCGTCGCCGGGATGCTCCTCGGGCTCGTCGCGGCGCTCGCGATACCTTCGTTCGCACAGACGCCGTCCCCGACCCCGTCTCCTGCGATCTCCGACCGAACCGTGACCGTGACCGGGACGGCCATCATCCGCTCGTCGCCCGACAAGGCCGTCGTCACGCTCGGCGTGCGAACGCAGGCGGAGAGCGCCCAGAAGGCCATGGAGGAGAACGCGGACAAGATGTCCCGCGTCATGGAGGCACTCAGCGACGCCGGCTTGGAGGAAGGCGACATCGCCACTGCCTGGGTCAACCTGTACCCGAACTACGACGAGCATGGCTTGGTCGTGGTCTCCTACACGGCGGAGAACCAGGTGGACGCGACGGTCCACGACATGGACGAGGTGGGAGAGGTCATCGACACAGCGGTCGCTGCGGGCGCGAACCTGGCGGGCGGCATCTCGTTCCAGCTCTCCGACCGGGACAAGGGCGTCGACCGGGCGCTGCAAGCAGCGGTGGCGGATGCTCGATCGAAGGCCGAGATCCTGGCGGCCGCCGGCGGTGCCACGCTTGGTTCGGTGATTTCGATCACCGAGACGGGCGCGTCGACGTCATCACCCGTCTACTACAGGGACGAAGCTGTGGCTGCAGCCACCACGCCGGTGTCACCTCCCACGCTCGAGACGCAGGTGAGCGTCGCCGTCGTCTGGTCGCTCTCGTAGCCGTCGGGTGAAACCGTCGCGGAGAGGGAGGGGCCGAGGTGACGGGGTCCAACCTCAGTGCGAGGGCGGGCGGTATCGGTTGGTGATGGGGATGCGGCGATCCCGCCCGAACGCCTTGGGCGTGATCTTCACACCCGGCGGGGCCTGACGCCGTTTGTACTCGGCCCGGTCGATCATCGCGATCACGCGCTGTACGAGCCCGGCATCGAACCCCCGGGCGGCGATCTCCTCCGCCGAGCGGTCCTCCTCGACGAACGCCTCGATGATCGGGTCGAGCTCCTCGTAGGGCGGGAGCGTGTCCGTGTCCCGCTGATTCGGCCGAAGCTCTGCCGACGGCGGCTTGTCGATCACTCGCTGCGGGATGGGTGCCGGGTCGCTCTGTTGGTTCCGCCAGTGGACCAGCTCGTAGACCAGTGTCTTGGGGACGTCCTTGATCGGTGCGAAACCGCCCGCCATGTCCCCGTAAAGGGTGGCGTAGCCCACGGCGTACTCGCTCTTGTTACCCGTCGCCAGGCAGAGGGAGCCGAACTTGTTCGACACCGCCATCAGCAGGTTCCCGCGGATCCGTGCCTGAAGGTTCTCCTCCGCCACGCCCTCCTCCGTGCTGCGGAAGGCGTCCTCGAGAGCGAGGAGATACGCCTCGAACACTTCGTCGATCCGTATCTCCTCGGCCCGGATTCCGAGGCGGCTGGCGATCTCGAGGGCGTCTTCGACACTCCCGGTGGACGAGTAGGGCGACGGCATCGCGAAGGCTCGGACGGCCTGAGATCCGAGGGCGTCCGCCGCCAGGGTTGCCACGAGCGCGGAGTCGATGCCGCCTGATAGGCCGAGCACGACCTCTCGAAAGGCGTTCTTGCGTGCATAGTCGCTGAGACCAAGGACGAGAGCCCGATAGACCTCCTCGGGTCCTTCAGGCCAAGGGGAGCGCTCGGGGCCGGGAGCGCCCGCCCTGCTGGCGTGGCCCCGTGCCTCTTTCAGCTCGACGACGAGCAGGTCCTCCGCGAACATCGCAGCTCGATGAGTGAGCGTGCCGTCGGGCGAGACGACCATGCTCCCGCCGTCGAAGACCAGCTCGTCTTGGCCGCCGACCGCGTTCACGTACACGATCCAAGCGCTGGCTTCGCGCGCCCGGTCCCGGCACACCTCGAGCCGCTCGAACGTCTTGTGGCGGTGATATGGGGAGGCGTTGATGTTCACGACGACCGGGACCTGCTCGCGTTCGTACGAGTCGAACGGCGGCCCCGGCTGCCACGCGTCCTCACATATCGAGAGGCCGAGCGCCAACGAATCCACGCGGACGGTGCGTGCTCCGGCTCCGGGCGCGAACGTCCTCCGCTCGTCGAAGACGCCGTAGTTCGGCAGCTTGATCTTGCGATAGCGTTCTTCAATCGCGCCTCCTCGAAGCAGGGCCGCGGAGTTGTGCAGGCCCAGGTCACTCCGGTCGACGAAGCCGACGAGCACTGCACACCCTCCGGCCGTCCGCGCCGCGAGATCCTCGAGTGCCGCCAGGTTGTCGTCCACGAACGCCGGCCTCAGCACAAGGTCTTCTGGCGGGTATCCGGTGATGGCGAGCTCGGGGAAGCAGGCGATGTCGGCCCCGGAGTCCGTGGCCCGGCCAGCCCAGTCGGCCAGCTTCGTGACGTTTCCGTCGAGGTCGCCGACCGTGGTGTCGACCTGGCCTAGCGCGATGCGGACCACGTCGAAAGCCTAGCGCGGCGGCAGCGTGGAGCCCGGACCCTACTCGACCCCGCCTATGTCGAGGTGGTAGGCCTCCCAGATCAGGTCGGCCGCCGACTGACGGTGGCGCGCGACCATGCGGAGGAGACGCTGGATGTCGTTTCGAGCCTCGTCCAGAGGCCACCTGTCGCCGATGCCCGGCTTGTCCATCAGCGCGACGAGCTCCTCGACGCGGGCTCGCAGGATCGGGTGTTCGCGCTGAAGCCGCTTGATCCGCGAGGAGAGCCGCGGAGCCGCCCCCCGGACCTCGTCGTGCAGACCCCCCGGCCGCTCGGTCAGCTGTATGTGCTCGTCGATCGCCTCCAGCATCTGCTCGAGGCTTGAGACGACCTCCTGGATCCATTCGTCGAGATGGCCGGTCGCGTCGCGCGCGATCGCCTGTTCGAGCTCGACTAAGGCGCGGTGGAAGTCCCCCCGTCGTCCTTCCGCGTCCTGCAGGATGAGGGTGCGTTCCTGATCGGAGAGCTCGCCGCTCATGGCGCGTACCTCAGTGGGCTTCCCGGAGCGCGATCCGGCCGCCGCGTCGAGCAGCGCGGCTGAGCCCCTTCTCGGACTGGGCCGCTAGAGGATCGGCAGGTAGCGTTCCAGCTCGTAGGGGGTGACGTGGGACTTGTACCCATCCCACTCCTCCCGTTTGTTGCGGATCAGGAACTCGTGGACGTGGTCCCCCAGAGCATCTCGAAGGACCTTGGACTCGTCCGCCAGGTGGATTGCCTCGACCAGGTCCTCGGGCAGGGAGCAGATGCCGGCCGCCCGTCTCTCCTCCTCCGTCATCTCGTAGATGTTGTTCGAGGCCTCGGGGGGCAGCTGATAGTCGCCCTCGATGCCGGCGAGGCCGGCGGAGAGCATGGCAGCGAACGCCAGGTACGGGTTGCACGCGGGGTCGGGGGAGCGGTACTCGATCCGCGTCGCGGTCTCCTTGCCGGGCTTGTACATCGGCACGCGGACCAGCGCGGAGCGATTCCGCCGGGCCCAGCAGACGTAGACCGGCGCCTCGTAGCCGGGGACAAGGCGCTTGTACGAGTTCACCCACTGGTTCGTCACGAGCGTGATCTCGGGGGCATGACGTAGGATCCCTGCGATGTACTGCTTCGCGATCCTCGATAGGTGATACTCATCGCTCCTTTCGAAGAACGCGTTTCGGTCGCCTGAGAACAGCGACTGATGCGTGTGCATCCCGCTCCCGTTCACGCCCGACACGGGCTTCGGCATGAAGGTCGCGTAGATCCCAAACTCCTGAGCGACCTCCTTCACCGTGAGGCGATAGGTCATGACGCTGTCCGCCATCGTGAGGGCGTCCGTGTAGCGGAGGTCGATCTCGTGCTGGGACGGCGCCACCTCGTGGTGGACGTACTCGACCGGGATGCCCATGGACTCGAGGTACGTGACCGTCCGCTTCCGCCAGTCGGTCGCGACGTCCAGGGGCGTCTCGTCGAAGTACCCGCCGTGGTCCAGGAACTGCGGCTGATCGAGGCTGCGGAAGTAGAAGTACTCGAGCTCCGGTCCGACGTAGAAGGTGTAGCCCAGGTCGGCGGCTCGCTTGAGCTGGCGTTTCAGAACGTGCCGCGGATCGCCTTCGAAGGGCGTGCCGTCGGTGTTGAGGACGTCGCAGAACATCCTCGCGACCTGCGCCTCCGCCTTCCAGGGGATCAGCTGGAACGTCAAGGGATCGGGCAGCGCGACCATGTCTGACTCCTCGATCCGGGCGAATCCGTCGATCGACGAGCCGTCGAACCCCATGCCCTCGGCGAATGCGCCCTCCAGCTCCTGCGAAGTGATCGTGAACGACTTGAGGAACCCGAGGACGTCGGTGAACCAGAGCCGGACGAAACGGATGCCGTGCTCTTCCACTGTGCGCAACACGTACTCAGCTTCTGCGGTGAGTGCCATGGCCCGCAGGCTACTACGCTGCGTGGCCGCGCGCAGTTACGGGGTCGTTAAGTCTCCGGCCCTGAGCCCGGGCGTAGGCTGGCGATATGGACGAGGAAAGGCGGTCGGGCATGCACGTCGCCGTCGCCGGCTGGATCGTGATCTTTGGAATCCTCTTCGTGTGGCAGGGGCTCGGGATGGCGAAGGGCCCGCCCTGGCTGACGGTCTCGGACATGCTCCGCTCATTCATGCGTCCGCTGGTGGGCAGGTGGGTGCTGTTCGCGCTTTGGCTGTGGCTTGGATGGCATCTGTTCGTCCGGGGCTGGGAGTTCTTCTTGCGCGGGCGGCCGTGATGCTCCGGCAGGTCGTCGTACCCGTGCTCGCCGCATATCTGCTGTGTGTCGCGCTTGTCCTGTTCGGGGCGCGTCATCCGGTGAGGCGGCCGGGCTTCGGGGCGCCAGCCTTGACGCGGGACCGTCTGCCCGGCTTGCTTCGATACCTTGCGCGGCTCGAGATCGGAGGCTACGCGGTCCTCCTCCTCATCATTGCCGTCTTCAGCGTGCTGATCGTCGGCGACCGGGAAGCCCTTTGGAGCGCGACGTGGAGCGGGGCCTTCCTGCTCCTCGTTGCGACGCCCGTGTTCGTCGCGCTCTCGGCGTTGGCGGGGCGGCAGAATCACCGTTCGATCTGACGGGGTTCGGGGTGAAGCGGGCATGATGGGTCCGTGATCATGTCGGAGACGCTCAGGCGAGCGCTGGCCGAGGCGCCCGATCCGGAACTTGCGAGCTTGGCGGTATCTCGAGTGGGTGAGGACCCACGTGCGTACGAGGTTCTCATGCGCGAGGGCGTGCTGCCGCTGGCCGTCCAACTGCTCGGGTTCTCGACCGCGGCTGCGGACTTCCTCGTAGCACACCCCGATGAAGCGGGGGCCCTCGTGGACGTGCGCCCGCGCCTGCTGCCACAGCTCGCCGCCGAGCTCCGTGGCGACGTGGATCGGCTGGGCTTCGTTGCCGGCCTCCGCCTGTTCCGTCGGCGGGCGATGCTTCGGGTCGCCGCGCGCGATCTCGCCGGGGCGCGTTTCGAGGAGATCGTCGAGGAGATCAGCGATGTCGCGGAGGTCTGCCTGGATGAAGCGTGCCGGAGCGTGGCGGCCCTTGGGCTTGCGGTGGTGGGGCTGGGGAAGCTGGGCGGTAGGGAGCTCAACTACGCATCGGACGTTGACGTCGTCTTCCTCCACGAGGGGAGTGGGGGCACGCGACAGGAGGAGGCTGGGCACGCGGTCGAGGAGATGATCAGGCTCCTGTCCGAGCCGACGTCCGAGGGCATCGCGCTCCGCGTCGATACCGCCCTTCGGCCGGGTGGCTACGGGTCCCCGCTCGCTCGGTCGCTCGATGCGATGCGTGAGTACTACGCGAGCCAGGCCGCGACATGGGAGCGGCAGGCACTCATCAAGGCGAGGCCAATCGCCGGCGACCGCTTCCTCGGCGAGGCGTTCGTCGAGATGGTCGCGCCGTTCGTCTACCCGGCGGAGCTCGCACCCGAGGCGATCAACGAAGTGCGCCGGGTGAAGGTAAGGCTGGAGGAGTACGTGCGCGCTCGCGGCAAAGCCGATATCGAGGTCAAACGCGGGTGGGGAGGGATCCGCGACGTCGAGTTCGCGGTGCAGCTCCTTCAGATCGTCCACGGCCGGCGAGACGAGCGCCTGCGTCAGCCGAACACTCTCCGCGCCCTCGCGACGCTTGCCGAGGAGGGGTATGTCGCCGAGTCCGATGCCGAGGCGCTGGCTGGTGCATATCGATTTCTGAGGACCCTCGAGCACCGGTTGCAGATGGTTCGGGACCTCCAGACCCATGAGCTACCTGCCGACAGCGCGTCTCGCCGCCGTCTCGCGCGCTCGCTGGGGCTGGAGGGGCCGGAGGCTCTGCAGGCCGAGTATGAGCGCAAGACGACTCTCGTTCGGGGGCTGCACGAACGCCTCTTCTATCGACCTCTCCTGGAGGCCTTCGCAGGTCCAAGGTTGCCGCGACCCGGCGTCGAGCGGGAGGCGACCGAGGAGCTGCTCGCGGGGCTCGGGTTTCGTCGGCCCTCGGCCGCCTACGAGGTCCTGGACAGGCTGGTCGACCCATCGACGCGCCTCGGGAAAGTGCTTGCCCACGTGTTCCCGGTTATGGCACCGGCGCTTGCCCTGGCGTCGAATCCCGATGCGGCGCTCGTACGGCTCGAGCGCGTTACGGAGGCGCTCGAGGACGGTCGAGACGTCGCAGATGCCCTCGCGACCGATCCGGGAGCGGCTCGGCGACTGGCCAACACCGTGTCGGCGAGCTCATTCGCCACCGATCTCCTCGTGTCGCGGCCGGCTCGAGTGCTCTCGCTGGAGGAGCGCGCCGAAGACGTGGACGCCGCAGGAGCGCTCGTGTCGGTCGTCGGCCGGTGGGCGGCCCGCGAGCTTGATCCGAGGGATAGCGGCCGGGCGCTCGCGGCCGTGGCCGATCGCGTCGTGCGCGAGGCAGTCGAGGCCGCCGAGGCCGATCTCTCGTTCGCGGTGATCGGCCTGGGCAAGCTCGGCGCGGAGGAGCTGAACTTCGCATCGGACCTCGACGTGGTGTTCGTCTACGAAGGTGAGGGACCCGACGATTTCCGACGGGCCGCCGACGTTGGCGAACGCGTGCTGGCCGGGATCCGCGACGCAGGGTGGGAGCCCGACGCTCGCCTACGCCCCGAGGGACGGGCGGGACCCCTCGCACGCTCGTTCACGGCGTTCGTCGAATACTGGCAGCGGTACGCGCAGACCTGGGAGTTTCAGACGCTGCTCCGCGCGCGGTTCGTCGCGGGGGATGAGGCGCTCGGGCAACGCTTCTGCTCGTTCGCTGAGCGCTTCGCATACCCGGAGCGGCTGTCGATCGATCAGGTGGCGGAGATTCGCCGCATGCGCGAGCGTATCGAGCGCGAACGCGTCGGGCCGGTCGACGCCGGAACGTTCCACTTCAAGCTCGGATACGGTTCGCTTGCCGATGTGCAGTTCGCAGTGGAGCTATCACTGATGCGGCACGGTATCGAGTTCCCAGAGGTCCGAGCAAGGAGCACGCTGGACGCGGTCGAGAGGCTGGCCCGAACGCGGCTCATGGAGGACAGCGTGGCCATGGCACTCGCCGAGGCGTTCGTGTTCCTCTCCGATGTCAAGAACGCGCTCGAAGTCGATCGGCGCGTGCACGCGGAGTCTGTTCCGCCCTCACCGGAGGAGCAGACGGCGCTCGCGCGGAGGCTCGGCTACGAGGAGTACCCGCGGCAGAGCTTCCTCGAGGACTACCGGAGGATCGCGCGGCGCGCACGTCGCGCGATGGAGCGCGTCTTCGCCGAGATCGACGAGCCCTGAGACCGGTCAGGCCGGGCGGCCAGCCTCGTCGAGCACGCCGAGGACTCGCTCGAGCGCCCAGTCCAGGTCCTCCTCGCTGATCACGAGGGGTGGAGCCAGGCGGATCGTGGTCTCGTGCGTGTCCTTTGCCAGGACACCTCGCCCGAGCAAGGTCTCGCAGTGGGCGCGCGCCGGGACGGCTTCGGGCGCGATCTCGATCCCCGCCCACAGTCCGCGGCCCCGGACCTCGGTGACCGCCGCAAGCCCAGCCTCGCGGAGCGTCCTCAGCATGTGCTCGCCGAGCTTCTTCGATCGCTCCTGAAGCTCACCGGTCTTCACGATCTCCACCACTTCGCGCCCGATCGCGCAGGCGAAGGGGTTCCCACCGAAGGTGGACCCGTGGGTCCCCGGCGTGAGGACGCCGAGGACGTCCGAGTTCGCAACGACGGCCGAGAGCGGCACGATCCCGCCCCCGAGGGCCTTGCCGAGGATGTACACGTCCGGCACGACGTCCTCGTGCTCACAGGCGAACGTCGAGCCTGTGCGACCGAGGGCGGTCTGGATCTCGTCGGCGATCATCAGAACGCCGTGCCGGGTGCATGCCTCACGGACCTCCCGTAGGTAGCCGTCGGGGGGGACGATGACGCCCGCCTCGCCCTGGATGGGCTCGACGAGGAAGGCGACGACGTCGTCGTCGATCACTGCTTCGAACGCTTGGGAATCCCCGTACGGGACCGTTACGAATCCGGGCATGAACGGGCCGAATCCCCGCTTGGCCAAGGGGTCGGTCGAGAAGCTGATGATCGTCGTCGTTCGGCCGTGGAAGTTCCGCTCGCAGGTGACGATCTTCGCCCGGCCGTCGGGGACGCCCTTCTTCTCGTGGCCCCACTTGCGCGCGGTCTTGATCGCGGTCTCGACGCCCTCGGCGCCGGAGTTCATGGGCAGGACCATCTCCTTCCCGCAGAGATCCGCGAGGTCGCGGATGAACGGTCCGATCTGGTCGTTGTGGAACGCGCGGCTCGTGAGCGTGAGCCGGTCCAACTGGGCCTTGGCTGCCTGGACGATGGCCGGGTGCCGGTGCCCGAGATTCATAGCGGAGTAGGCGGACAGCATGTCGAGATAGCGTTTGCCCTCGACGTCGGTGACCCAGGCGCCCTCTCCGGTCGCGACCACCACGGGAAGCGGGTAGTAGTTGGGCGCCGAGTACCTCTCGACGAGCTCGATCTCCTGCCGCGCCAGATCCGCCATGGGAAGCCTCCTTGCTCGCTCTGCCAGCCATCATACGGGGGGCGGGCGGTGCCCTCTCCGGGTCAGATGCCGTCGATCGCGCGCGGCTCCAGGCGAGGCCCGAACGCCGGGGCCCGGGCCCCGCTGACGCGCAGGAGGCGCTGGACACGACCGCGGTGCGGGCGGTACGGCTCGAGCAGCTCGAGCATCCGCGCGTCGGTGCCACGCGCCTCGCCGGCCAGGATCCAGCTGACGACGTGTGGCAGGTGGAAGTCGCCCACCGAAACGGCGTCTGCGTCGCCGAGCGCGACCCGCGACACCTCCGCGATCGTCCAGGATCCGATGCCCGGGAACGAGGCCAGACGGGCGCGGGCCTCCTCGAGCCGCAGCGCCCCATCGTCGAGCCAAGACGCTCTTGCACAGACCGCGCGAAGGGTCTCGGCGCGTCGGCGCTCGATCCCGAACGGATGGAACGCGAAGTAGGGGAGCTCGGCAACCCGTGCCGGATCCGGCGGAAGGGAAAGCCCGGCGGGGCCCGGCGCCGGCTCGGCCAGGGTCCTCGCAAGGCGTCCGTAGGCGCGGTGGGCGTCGGAGGCTGTGACCTTCTGCTCAAGGATCACCGGTATCAGGGCCTCGGTCACGAGTCCCGTACGAGGGATCCGGAGGCCCGGATGCCGTCGCCGGAGGTCGCAGATCGGCCCCGGCGGCGGATCGAAGCCGGTGTCGTCGTCGAGCGCCCCACACCACGCCGGCGCGTGCTCCCAGAACCACTCCGCGCCCGGGCCCCACGTTTCGATCTCGACACCGCGGTCTGTTGCCGTCAGGTGTGCCGTGACCGGGCCGCACGGTGTCCTCGACGCGCGCCACAGGTCGGTCGAGCCGAGAAGCGTCGCCGGATCGCCCTGGCCGTGCTTGAGGGGAGCGAGCGTTCTAGCGATATCGATCGGGGATGGGATCGGGATGAACCGGGACACCACGAACTGAGGCTACCTCGCCGCGCGGACGGTCCTAAGGTAGCTTCGCAACTACTCGAACCGGGCGGAGGGATATGGCGACGGCCATCCGCGCCGAGGGTCTCTCAAAGACCTTCGGCAAGACCGAGGCGCTCGTGTCTTTGAACCTCGAGGTGCCCGAGGGAGAGGTGCTCGGGTACCTAGGCCCGAACGGCGCCGGCAAGACCACGACGATCCGACTCTTCCTCGGCCTGATCCGGGCAACGGCCGGCCGGGCCGAGATCTTCGGTATCGACGCGCAGGCCGATCCAGTCGAGGCGCACAAGCGCGTGGCGTACGTTCCGGGCGAGGCAAGCCTGTGGCCTGCGCTCACGGGGACGGAGACCCTGCACCTGCTCGGGCGTGTACAGGGGCGCGTCGACACGGCCTACAGGGATCTTCTGATCGAGCGGTTCGAGTTCGATTCCTCCAAGAAGGTTCGTGCGCTCTCGAAGGGCAACCGGCAGAAGCTCATTCTGATCGCCGGCCTCATGACCCGGGCGGACCTCCTGCTGCTCGACGAGCCGACGGCCGGGCTGGACCCCCTCATGGAGCGTGCCTTCCGGGAGTGCGTCGAGGAGGCGCGCGGGCGCGGGCAGACTGTCTTCCTCTCCTCGCACATCCTGGCGGAGGTCGAAGCGGTCTGCGACCGTATCGCGATCCTGCGCGAGGGCCACCTCGTGGAGGTGGGAACGCTTGCCGAGATGCGTCACCTCTCTGCGCTCTCGGTCGAGGCCGAGCTCCACGGCTCCGTACCCGACCTGTCGAGCGTCCCCGGCGTGGCGGCCGTCGAGGTCGACGGCAACCGGGTTCGCTGCCAGGTGACGGGTTCGGTCGAGCCGCTGCTCCGCGTCCTCACCCGGGCCGGGGTGCGCCACCTCGTGAGCAGGGAGCCGTCGCTCGAGGAGCTCTTCCTGGCTCACTACGGCGCGGGGGAGGGATCGCCCGATGCGAAGTAGGGGCGTGTATGGCGAGAGGCGCGCCCGCCGGGTCGTGGCGGCCGCGACCGCCCGGTGGGCAGGTCGGCAGGGGTTGCTGTGGGGCCTACTGTTCGGGGCGACGATCGCGGCGTCCGCGAGCACGTACTCCTCCAGCTACCCAACGGAGGCCGCGCGGGCGAAGATAGCGCTCGTCTTCGAGGGGAACACGGCGTGGGAGGCCCTGTTCGGCCCTATCCGCCACCTCGACACCGTGGCCGGCTTCACCGCGTACAAGTCGGGCATGTTCACCGTCATCCTGGGAGGAATCTGGGGGCTGCTCGTCGCGACGCGCATGCTCCGCGGGGAAGAGGAGACCGGCCGGTGGGAGCTGTACGTCGCCGGCCACACGACTCGCGCCCGGGCCGCGGCCCAGGCCGCGATCGGGCTGGGCGTGGGGGTCATCGCGCTCTGGGTTCCGACGGCGCTGCTCACCGCCGCCACCGGGGCGTCTGAGAACGTGGGGATCGGGCTCGGGGCGTCGCTGTTCTTCGCCACGTCGGTGGTGGCCGCGGCCGCGATGTTCATGGCGATCGGGCTATTCGTCGGTCAACTCGCCGCCACCAGGCACGACGCCAACCTGATCGGTGCCGCGGTGCTGGCCGGCTCCTACCTGGTCAGGATGGCCGCGGACTCCGACGCAACCCTCGCCTGGCTGCGGTGGGCGAGCCCGCTCGGCTGGATCGAAGAGCTCCGGCCGCTCACCGGGTCAAGGCCGATCGCGCTCATCCCAATTGCCGTGCTCGTCCTCGGACTCTCGGTCGCCGCGGTGGCGGTGGCGAGCCGGCGGGACCTGGGCGCAAGCGCGCTCTCCAGTCGGGACGCGCCCAAGCCGCGAACGCTTCTGCTGGGCGGCCAGGCGGGCCTGACGATCCGACTCACGCGCTGGACGATCGTCGCCTGGGTGGCGGCTCTTACCGTGACCGGCCTCGTGCTGGGGCTTGTCGCCCAAGCGGCAGGGACGGCGCTGCGCGGAGCCCAGGGCCTGGAGGAGGCTATCCAGCGCCTGGGGGCGACCGGCGGTGGGGCGGCCGCGTACCTCGGTTTCGTATTCCTGCTGGCGGCTGGGCTGGTCGCGATCGCAGTCGCAGGCCAGGTCGCGGGGATCCGCAACGAGGAGGCTTCGGGGCACCTTGAGAACCTGCTGGTCCGCCCGGTCGCCCGCTGGCGGTGGCTGGGGGTGCGCCTCGGGGTCGGTCTGGGGCTCGTTGTTCTGACGAGCGCCTTCGCGGGCGTCGCCGCCTGGGTCGGCGCCCTGAGCCAGCACGCCGGTGTCTCGTTCAGCGAGCTCCTGAAGGCCGGACTGAACGTCGTCCCGCCGGCCGTCTTCATCCTCGGGGTGGGAGCTCTCGCCTACGGCCTCTGGCCTCGCGGCGCGATCGGCGTCGCCTACGGCCTGGTCGTCTGGTCGTTCTTCGTCGAGATCATCTCCGCGGTGTTCGATTCCAACCATTGGCTGCGCGACACGTCGCCTCTTCTGCACATGGCCCCCGTGCCGGCCGCCGATCCGAACGTGACCGCAGCGGTCTGGCTCTTGGTCCTCGGCCTGCTTGCCGCGGCCGTCGGGACCGCATCGTTCGGCAGGCGGGATCTGGTGGGCGCCTGACCTCAGCCGTTCCCGGATCAGATGTCGTAGTACAGCGCGAACTCGTGGGGGTGCGGGCGCAGCCGCACCTGGTCGAGCTCGTGCAAGCGCTTGTACTCGATCCAGGTGTCGATCACGTCCTGCGTGAACACACCGCCCTCCAGCAGCCACTGGTGATCCGCCTCGAGCGCGTTGAGCACCTCCTCGAGCGAGCCCGGGACCTGCTTCACCAACGCCTTCTCCTCGGGCGGCAGGTCGTAGAGGTCCTTGTCCATCGGCTCGGGCGGCTCGATCTTGTTCTTGATGCCGTCGAGCCCGGCCTGAAGCATCGCGGCAAAGGCAAGGTACGGGTTGCAGGAGGGGTCAGGCGACCGGAACTCGAGGCGCTTCGCCGCCGGAGTCTTGTGGTACAGAGGTATGCGAACGCACGCGCTCCGATTGCGCTGCGAGTACACGAGGTTGATGGGCGCCTCGTAGCCCGGCACGAGGCGGCGGTAGGAGTTCGTCGTCGGAGCGCTGAAGGCGAGCAGCGAGGGCGCGTGCTCCAGCAGTCCGCCGATGTACCAACGCGCCGAGTCGCTGAGGCCCGCATACCCGACCTCGTCCCAGAACAGGTTCTCGTCGTCCCGCCACAGACTCTGGTGGGTGTGCATGCCGGAGCCGTTGTCCATGAATATGGGCTTCGGCATGAACGTCACGGTCTTGCCGCGGCGCCGGGCGGTGTTCTTGACGATGTACTTGTACTTCATGACGTTGTCGGCGGCGCGCAGCAGGGTGGCGTAGCGCATGTCGATCTCTGCCTGACCCGCCGTGCCGACCTCGTGGTGGTGAACTTCGATCTGGATGCCGACCTTCTCCAGGTTGAGCACCATCTCCGTGCGCAGGTCCTGGAAGTGGTCCATGGGGGGAAGCGGGAAGTAGCCCTCCTTGTACCGGGGCTTGTAGCCGCGGTTCGGCTCGCCGTCCAGCTCGCGCTCGCGGCCCGAATTCCACACTCCCTCGACGGCGTCGATGTGGTAGTAGCCCTCGTGCTGGTTCTGGTCGAAGCGGACCGAGTCGAAGATGTAGAACTCGCACTCCGGTCCCCAGTAGGAGATGTCGGCGATACCGGTCTGCTTGAGGTACAGCTCGGCCTTGCGCGCTATGGACCTCGGGTCGCGGCTGTACATCTCACCGGTCACGGGATCCTTCACGAAGCAGTGCAGGGCGAGCGTGGGGTGCTCGGTGAAGGGATCGATGAACGCCGTGTCCGGGTCCGGGACCAGGAGCATGTCGGACTCCTGGATCTCCTGAAACCCCCGGATCGACGAGCCGTCGAAGCCGTATCCGTCGTCGAAGCCCGCCTCGCTCAGCTCGGCGATCGGGACGGAGAAGTGTTGCATGAGCCCGGGCAGGTCGCAGAATCGGAAATCGGCGATCTCGGCTCCCACGTCCTTGGCCAGGGCGAGGACGTCCTTCGGCGTTGCCACCGCGTTCCCCCTTCCTTGAGACCGACGACCCACCCAAAGGGTAAGGGCGGGCCGGGGGTGCGAGGTTTCCTGAGGGTTAATTGTGACGGGAACAGTCCCTGCGCGCCCGACTTAGTGGATCGAGATTCGGCCCCGGCATGCGAGACGCGAGCCGTCGCCTACAGGTCGGCGGCCCGGTACCCGACCCCTCGGACGGTCTCGATCAGCGACTCGTGCTCCGGACCGAGCTTGGAGCGGAGCCGGCGGACGTGCACGTCGACTGTCCTGGTGCCCCCGTAGAAGTCGTAGCCCCACACCTCGCGCAGCAACGCGGGGCGCGTGAAGACCCTGCCCGGCCGCGAGGCGAGGAACCTCATCAGCTCGAACTCCTTGAACGTGAGGTCGAGTGACCGTCCGGCCACCGTGACCTTGTAGCTGTCGACGTCGAGCACCATCGGCCCTAGGCGTATCGCGCTGCCCTCCGATCCTCCCGCGCGCCGCCTCAGCATGGCGATGCGAAGGCGGATCTCGGCCTCCGGCGCGGACGGATAGAGGACCTCGTCCGCGATCTCCTCCCACCTAAACCGCTCCAGGTCGCGCCGCTCTACGATGGCGATAGCGGGGGACCGTGGAGTCCGTTCGCGGAGTCGCCGCAAGACGCTGAACCCCTGCCCGGGGTTCTCCGCGGCGTCCACCAACAAGGCCTCAGGGCCGAGCTGAAGCGCGTCGCCCAGGGAGGCGAGGGACAAAGGCTGAATCTTGAGGTCGAGGTCGGTGGGCGCGAGGGCAGGCACGATGGCGGCGAGCGCCTCGTCCGGGAAGCGGTCCGAGAGCAAGACGATGGTGGCCACTACCCGACCGAGAGTAGCAGGCGCTCGCCCGGCGGTACCCTTGACCTGGGATGACGACCGTTCGGGTTCGGCTGTTCGCCGCCCTGCGCGAGATCGCGGGGGATTCACACGTGCAGGCCGAGGGTGAGACGGTCGGCGACATCGTCGCCTCGCTTTCCGCACGCTATGGCGAGCGATTCGCCGCGATCGCCCGTTCAGGGTCGGTTGTCGTCGACGGCGAGAGGGCACCCGCGACCCTTCGCCTGGCCGGGGGGGAGGATGTCGCGGTCCTTCCACCGATCTCCGGCGGTTGAGCGGCCCCATCCCACGCGGCTGTCATACTCGCTTGGATGCTCGCCGTCCGGCGCTTCCAGCGCCTCCTGCTGCTCGCGAACCCCGTCGCCCGGACCGTGTCGCTCCCGACGCTCGGGGTGATCGAGAAGGCGCTCTCAGCGGACTTCGAGCTGGAAGTCCTGGAGACGGTGGAGCGGGGGCACGCCACGGAGGTCGCCCGGAAGGCGGTAGCCGAGGGGATCGATCTCCTGGTCGTCTTCTCGGGCGACGGCACGATCAACGAGGTGGTGAACGGCGTCGCGGGCTCGGAGACGGCGCTCGGCGTGCTTCCAGGTGGGGCGACGAACATCCTCGCACGAGCCCTGGGGCTGCCGCTCGACCCGGTGGAGGCGACCGGCGTGCTGATCGCCAAGGCGCTTGAGGGAAGGGCCCGGCGGCTGGACCTCGGCCGGGCCGACGGTCGGTACTTCGCGGTCAACTGCGGCGCAGGCGTCGACGCCGCCGCGATGAAGCGTCTGGACCGCAAGTTCCCGAAGAGCAAGGCGGAGTTCTCACGCGCGGCGTTCCGGGCGGTCGCGCGTGAGTTGTTCGCCGGGTACGCGGGCCGGTCGCCCGACCTCTCGGTACGGGTCGACGGACGCGAACCGACCCCCTCGATGTCGGTGATGATCGGCAGGACCGATCCCTACACGTACTACAAGGACAGAGGCGTCCGGGTGACGCCGCAAGCCTCGCTGGAAGAAGGGCTCGACGTCTTGTCGATACGCCGCCTCCCGCGGCGGAGCGTGGCGCGGATCGCCTGGCAGATGCTCGGGTCGGCTAGACACGTCAAGGGTCGCGACATCGACTACTGGCACGAGGTCTTGCGTGTGGACGTCACATCGGAGCGGCCGTTCCCCGTCCAGGTAGACGGCGACGTGATGGATGACCGGACCTTGCTGGAGGTGCAGCTCGCTCCCGATGCGCTCTGGGTGGTCGCGTAGGGACTAGGGGTCGAGCCGGATGACTATGTCGTCCTGACGCGTGGCCTCACGGGTCTGGATCCCGCACTCCCACTTGGAGAGGCCGGCCCAGCGTCCTGCCCGCTCGGGCTCGCCGGGGAAGCGGGCGCGCGTGCACGGTGCGCATCCGATCGATGCGTAGCCGAGCTCGTACAACGGGTTGTGTGGAAGGTCGTTTGCCTCTAGGTACGCCCACGTGTCCTGCCGAGTCCAGTTCACGACGGGATTCACCTTCACGATGCTGCGCCCAGGCTCGAGCTCGTACTCGTCGACGATCGGAGCATGCGCGCGTGTGGGGGAGGAGTCGCGACGAAATGCCGTGATCCACGCGTCGAGCCCTCGAAGCGCCTCGAACATCGGGCGCACCTTGTTGATCTCGCAGCAAAGCGTCGGATCGCGCTCGTACAAACGAGGGCCGTACTCGGCCGCCTGGGCCTCGACGGTGTGCTCGCCGACGAGAGCCACGACGTTCAGCCCGAGCTCTTCTGTGAGCTGTTCCTTGAAGGCAAGCGTCTCCGCGAAATGGAATCCGGTCTCGAGGAAGAGGATGGGCACGCCCGGGTGGATCAGCGAGGCCATGTGGATGACGCAAGTACCCTCGGCCTGGAATGCCGAAGCGATCGCGACACGGTCCAGACCCGAGTCCTCGAGGGCCCACCGGATGATCTCCTGGGGGAGCGCCGACTCGAAGCGCTCGTTCAACCCACGGACGTCTTCCGGGGCGAGCAGGGTCTTCACGGGGGCCGCCTCGCTCTCTCTCGGGTCATCCGAGTATAGCCGGACCACCCGTCGAGCCCGGGCGGGCCGCGGCTATGCTGTGACCCCGGCAAACCCCCATCTACCAGAGGAAAGGCGGATCGATGACCGACACCATCGCGCCTCACGGCGGGGCTCTCGTCAACCTGCTCGCACCCGGCGCGGAGGCGGAGCAGCTCACCCAGCAGGCCCGGCGCTACCCGAAGACCAAGGTCAGCGAGCGCGAGCTCTCCGATCTCGAGATGCTCACCGTGGGCGCTCTCTCGCCGCTCACAGGGTTCGTCGGTGAGAAGGACTACCGCTCGATCCTCGAAACGATGCATCTGACGAACGGCCTGCCGTGGACGATCCCGGTCACGCTTTCCCTCGACCAGGAGGAGGTCAAAGGGATCGCGAGAGCCGAGGCCGTTGCGCTCATGACTGCCCAGAGCGACCGGTCGATCGCGATTCTCGAGATAGCCGAGGTCTTCAAGAGGGACCGTCCGAAGGAGGCGCTCGCGGTCTTCGGCACCGAGGATCTCGAGCACCCGGGCGTAAGGGCCCTCCACGACGCTGGGGACTACTGCCTGGCCGGGAGGGTGCGAGCGATCCGACTGCCCGAGCACCGCACGTTCACGAAGTACCGCCTTACGCCGGCCGAGACCCGAGCGGAGTTCGCGAGGCGGGGATGGAGGACGGTCGTGGGCTTCCAGACCCGCAACCCCATCCATCGGGCTCACGAGTACATCCAGAAGTGCGCGCTGGAGATCGTGGACGGTTTGCTCGTGCACCCACTCGTAGGTGCGACGAAGGGGGACGATGTGCCGGCAGAGGTCCGGATGCGGTGCTACGAAGCCCTGTTCGAGGGGTACTACCCGAAGGATCGTGCGATGGTCACCGTGTTCCCGGCGGCGATGCGCTACGCGGGGCCGAAGGAGGCCATCTGGCACGCGATCGCCCGCAAGAACTACGGTTGCACGCACCTCATCGTCGGTCGCGATCACGCGGGCGTCGGCACGTACTACGGCACTTATGACGCGCAGAAGATCTTCGATGAGTTCGAGCCGGGGGAGCTCGGCATCACCCCGCTCTGCTTCGAGCACTCCTTCTACTGCAAACGGTGCGAGGGGATGGGCTCGCCGAAGACCTGCCCGCATGAGGACGAGGATCGCGTGATCCTTTCGGGTACGAAGGTGCGCGAGATGCTGCGCGGCGGTGAGCGTCCGCCTGTCGAGTTCAGCCGTCCTGAGGTGGCCGACATCCTCATCGAGGCGATGCGGGCGAAGGCATGACAGAAGGATTTGCCCCGTTCACGAGCCCTTTGGTAGCCTCCCGACGGCCAGAGCGGCGCCGCCATCCGTCCCAAGGAGGCCTCGACGACCGCTCCTAGGAGGCAGATCCGCACCATCCTCGCCCTCGTCCTCGCGGCGGGGGTCATGAGCGCGACCCCCACCCTGGCCGATACGAAGTCCGACCTGGAGAGCGCGAAGCGGGAGCTGGCCCGCCTCCAAGCCAGTCTGGACCAGGCGACCGCCGAGTGGCAGGCTGCCTACTCCTTGCTTGTGCAGACGAGGGCGAAGATCGCGTCCACGCGCGAGGAGATCGACGCGCTTCAGCGGAACATCGCGAGGATCCAGGAGCGGCTGCAAGAGCGGGCCGTGATCGCCTTCGAGAACGGGCCGGCCAGCACGATTGATCTCCTGCTCTCCTCTGAGACGTTCGCCGAGTTCTCCGACCGGATGGAATTCCTGGGGAACGTGGCGCAGAGCGACTCGGACCTCGTCCTCGAGCGCGAGGTGTCGGAGGAGCAGCTCAAGCGTAAGGAGGAGAACCTCAAGTCCCTCGCGATCGATCGGGCGGCCACCACGCAGCGGCTCGAGTCGGTCAAGAGCTCGATCTCGGCGGACACGGCCGCGATGAAGCGAGAGGTCGACGATCTGGAGGCGAAGTACAAACAGGAGCAGCGGCTCCTTCAGGTTCTCGGGCAGACTGTGAACATGGGCGCGTCTATCGCGCGGTGTCCCGTGGCGGGTCCGAACTCGTTCGTCGACTCGTTCGGCTGGCCGCGCTCGGGCGGCCGCACCCACCAAGGGATCGACCTGATAGCCGCATACGGGACCCCAGTTGTCTCAGTGCAGAACGGGACCGCCGTCCGCAACTACAACTCGCTGGGCGGAAACGCGGTCATCGTCTACGGTCCCGGGGGAGACTGGACCTACTACGCGCACCTGTCCAGCTACGGCGCCTCCGGCAGCGTGAGCGTCGGAACGGTGATCGGCTACGTCGGGGCGACCGGCAACGCGGGCATCAACCACCTGCATTTCGAGTACCACCCTGGTGGCGGGGCGGCTGTCAATCCCTACCAGGCGCTCCTGTCCGTCTGCTGAGCGAACGCCGGCCGTGCCCTCAGGTCCTACAATCGGCGGGTACTGGATCGCGAAGGAGCATCGTGGCCGAGCCTCGTGGCAACCGTCGGATCGATCGCATTCTGAGGCCGGACTTCACGGCGGGCCTGGCGGGCCTTTCCCTCGAGGAGCTTCGTCGTCGCCGGGACGAGTGCCTCGTGGAGCGCGAGTCCCTTTCGCTTCTTCGCCGGCTGGTTCAAGGTCGCGCGGAGATCCTCAGGGCGGAGGTCGAGCGCCGCGGGCACGGCGACTCGGGTTCGCTGGTCGACCGGCTCTCCACGATCCTCGCCGCGGGCGGTCACGAGCCTTCGCGCGGGGAGGCTGTGCGGGTGGGTGTTCCTCAAGAGGAGCTGGCGCTCGCCCGGCGGCGAGTGGAGCGTCTCGTGGCCGACGCCGGCCTCTCCGATCCTGGCGCTCTCGACGACGACCGGCTTTCGAAGGCGGTCGGCCTTCTCTCCGAGGAAGAGAGGAAGGTGTCGGAAGATCGGGCGGCCGTCATCTCGGTCCTGGACGAGATTCAGAGGGAGCTCAAGCGCAGGTACAAGGAGGATCCCTCCCGGGTCCTGTCCTGACGGCGCGGATCACCCACAATCTCGCTCTGTAGCTCCCTCGGGGGACTGATTTCGCAGCAGATTGCTGGGTCGTACGGGTCCAACCGGGTGATAGGCGTTTGGTCCATCGGGGCGATGGACCGACCCCGTTCAAGACGCCAGGCTAAGCCCGCGCCGGGGCGTTCTCGGTGCACGGTTGCGCGGCCCGTATGAAGAGGCAAGCCCACCGCTCCGAGCAACGGCACGGGGATCCGTCGGATCCGGAGCTTCCGGCCGTCCACCAGCAGCTCATCGTGTTCGCGCGTGAGCTCGGCCAGCTCTACCGCCTTGAGCGTTCGCGGAGCGCAGAGCTCGAGCGGGTCCTCGACAGCGTCCAGGACATGTACCTGGCGACCATGAGGAGCCTCGCCCAGGTCATCGAGGCGAAGGATCGGACGACGCGGGGGCATCTCGACCGAACCCAGGCTCTGGGCGTCGCCCTGGCAAGACGGATCGACCCCGCCCTCGCGGAGGGACCGGAGCTAGGCTACGGCTTCTTCCTCCACGACATCGGGAAGGTGTGTATCCCCGAACACATCCTCTGCAAGGTGGGACCTTTGACCGGCGAGGAATGGGAGGTCGTCCGCACGCACCCTGTCGTGGGCGCCAGGATCGTCGCCCCGATCCGGTTCCTAGGCGACGCGGCCCTTGTGATCCGCCACCACCATGAGTGGTTCGACGGCGAAGGCTATCCCGACGGACTGAGAGGCACCGCCATACCGCTCGCGGCGCGGGTGTTCGCGGTCGCCGACTCCTACGACGCGATGACGAACGACCGTCCCTACCGCAACGCGCTGACCCGCGATCGCGCTGTCGAGGAGCTGCGGCAGGGCGCGGGCACCCAGTTCGACCCGGACGTCGTCGATGTGTTCGTCGACATGGTCGAGGAGGAGCCCTCGCCGATCTGGAACGGGGCGGGACCCTACCGCTTCGAGGAGGGCACCCCGGACCTTGCCGCGATCGGACAGCCGTCCGTTGCCGTCGGGCTCTGACACGACGCTGCGGATCTGATCAGGATTCGGCGTTGCAGGTGCAATCGATTCGGCGTGGGTTGCGTACCATCGTCTTATGGTCTGGAAGTCGAACGGCTCCTCCACGCAGACACGAATAGCCATCGTAAGCATGCACACATCCCCCCTCGAGCAGCCGGGGACGGGCGACTCGGGCGGCATGAACGTCTACATACGGGCGGCTGCCGAGCGCCTCGCCCGACAGGGAGTGAACATCGACGTCTTCACGCGGAGACGCGGCCGTGGCATCTCCGAGGTGGAGCAGCTCACGCCTGCCTCTCGGGTCATCAACGTGATGGCGGGACCCCGCGACCCCGTCCCGAAGCAAGATCTGCCGCGGCTCCTTCCGCAGTTCCTCGGCGGCCTGCTGCGCCACGTGAGGATGGATGGTCGAGGGTATGACCTGGTCCACAGTCACTACTGGCTCTCCGGGTGGGTTGGGCGCAGCGCGAAGGAGATCTGGGGGGTGCCGCTCGTCGCCTCGTTCCACACCCTCGGCAAGGTGAAGAACCACTCGCTGGCCGGCGGCGAGAGCCCGGAGCCGCCGGAGCGGCTCGCGAGTGAGGTGGCCGTGATCGAGAACGCCGACCGGATCGTGGCGGCTACTCCTGCGGAGGCGGCGCAGCTCGTGCGCTTGTACCGAGCCGACCCGGCCCGCATCCGGCTCATTCCGCCGGGTGTCGACCACGGGCTGTTCTTCCCGCGGCTCAAGGAACAGGCCAAAGCGCGAGTGCATCTCGCGGGAGTCCGGCTGCTGTTGTTCGCCGGAAGGCTGCAGGCGCACAAGGGTCCCGACATCGCGATCCGAGCGCTGGCGGAGGCCAGCGCTCGAGAGCCGGCGCAGATGCGCGACGTCGTTCTCGGGATCGTGGGCGGTCCGAGCGGCACGGGCAACGGGGCAGAGGTGGGACGGCTGATCGACCTCGCCCTGACCCTCGGCGTCGAGGATCGGGTCGTGTTCTTCCCCCCTCAGCCGCAGGCGCGTCTGGCCGATTTCTATGCGGCTGCCGAGTGCCTCCTTGTCCCGTCCCGGTCCGAGTCGTTCGGGCTGGCGGCGCTGGAAGCGCAAGCATGCGCGACCCCGGCCGTGGCGGCGGCCGTGGGCGGCCTGCGCCACGTCATCGCCGACGGCGTGACCGGGCTGCTCGTGGAGGGGCACGATCCGGCCGACTACGCCGAATGTGTCCTTCAGCTCCTGCGCGATCCGGAGGTGGCGCAGCGGATGGGGGAGTCCGCGAGCGCTCGCTCCCTCCGGTTCTCTTGGGATGCGACCGCGACCGAGATCCTGTCCGTCTACCGAGAGCTTCTGGACTCAAGGGTTGCCGCAGGATGATTCCGGGTGCCGAAGGGCCTCGTTCCGATGCTCTTCTTGTCACTCTTTCTGTCGAACGCCCTACCAGCATATATTGGGCGTGACCAGGCAGTTCTCGGAGTTGACCGCCCTCAGCGTGGCCGGTAGATTTCCGGTCGCTCCGAGCAGCTGGAGCGGCTGAATCAGGGAACCGAAGTGGGGACCCCTGGGAAAGCCGTAAGGCGAACTGGGCGCACTTGGTCGTACGGTTGGGAAGGCCAACTAGCTGTGCGGGCGGGGAGGCTCGGGACGCCCCAAAGCCCAACGAAAGGGTCTACCGCCAGGAAACCAAGACAGCTGCGGAGTTGCTCGGGGCACCTGAGCCCGAGGGGCTGATGGTGGTCGGAAGCTTCGGCTTCTGGCGAGCCGGAGGTCCCTCGGGCTCTTTTTACTGCCCTTCCTATACTCGCGGGGCCATGCCCGAAGGGAACACGCCTTGACGACTCCGGCCTTCCGCATGCTCGTTGGGTGGATGGTCTCGTTCCCGTGGGTCCGGTGGGTCGTCAGTCGGACGAGGCCGGGCCGTGCCGTTGCTTCGAGGTTCGTCGCGGGGGAGTCGCTCGACTCGGGGATCGTGGCCGTCCGGGCGCTCGAGGCGGAAGGGATCGCCGTCGCCCTCAGTCACCTCGGAGAGAACGTTGCCGCTCCGTGGCAGGCGGATGCTGCTGCCGCCGCGTACGTCCGTTCCATCGAGCGACTCAGCGCGGAGCCGGGGCTCGACTGCTCGATCTCCGTGAAGCTCACGCAGCTCGGGCTCGACGTGTCGAAGGAGCTCTGCGTCTCCGAGCTCGAGCGCGTGCTCGACGCGGGCGAGCGTCTCGGGATGCTCGTCACGATCGACATGGAGAGCTCCACTCACGTGGACAGAACGCTCGACGTGTTCCGCGAGCTTCGGGCTCGTCACGAGGGTCTGGGGATATGCCTTCAGTCCTGCCTGCGGAGGACGCCTGCGGACCTGGAGACTCTCCCAGGGGGCTCTGTCGTCAGGCTCGTCAAGGGTGCATACCTGGAACCGTCCGAGATCGCGCTACCGAGGCGGAGGGACGTCGACTTGGCGTTCGCTCGCTGTTTCGTCACCCTGCTCGCCCGCGGCCATACCGTGCACGTGGCCACTCACGATCAGCGGCTCCTCAATGGAGCCCGGCGGATCGTGGAGCGCGACGGGGTTCCTCGGTCGCGCGTGGAGTTCCAGATGCTTTACGGTGTGCGACGAGATCTGCAGACGCGGCTCGCACGCCAGGGATGCCCGGTCCGGGTCTACGTTCCGTACGGGAGCGATTGGTACCCGTACCTGGCTCGACGCCTGGCCGAGCGACCTGCAAACATGTGGTTCTTCCTGTCGAACCTTGTGAGGACGCGATGAATGATCGGAAGGTCGCCTTCCTGGGCGGCGGAAAGATGGGCGAGGCGCTTGTGTCGGGGTTGATCCGATCCGGCGGCCGTGGGGTCGACGAGATCGTCGTGACGTGCCGGCGGCAGGAACGGGCGAAGGAGCTCGGCGACCGATACGGCATCACCGTTACGCAGTCGAACCCCGAGGCGGTGGCGTGGGCCGAGACGCTCGTGCTCATGGTGAAGCCGCAGGACATGGAAGCGCTCTTGGGCCAGATCGCCGGGCACGTTCGTCCGGATCAGCTGGTGGTCAGCTTCGCAGCCGGGATTCGCACTTCGTTCGTCGAGAAGCACCTGCCCGAGCTCGTCCCGGTCGTGCGAGTGATGTCCAACGTCGCCGTGCTGGTCGACGAGGCCATGTCGGTGGTGGCAGCCGGCGCGCACGCGGAGGACAGTCACCTGGCCGTCGCCGAGGAGCTGCTCGGCTACGTCGGCAAGGTGCTCCGGTTGCCCGAGGTGCATCTTGATGCGATCACGGCTACCAGCGGCTCGGGCCCCGCGTACTTCTTCCTGCTGGCGGAGGCGATGATCGAGGCCTGCATACTGCTCGGGCTGTCTCGCGACGTGGCAACCGAGCTGATCGTGCAGACGATGCTCGGCTCCGCGAAGATGCTCCGCGATACTGGTCGGCATCCGGTGGAGCTTCGCGAGATGGTGACCTCGCCGGGCGGTACCACCATCGCGGCGATCCGCGTGCTGGAGGAGACTGGCGTCCGGGCTGCCTTCCTGAACGCCATCGACGCCGCCAGGAGCCGAAGCGCCGAGCTCGCGCAGGGCGGCGAAGAGGACTAGGGACGGAGGAGGACTGAACCTTGGGACGTGGTGACCGACGCAAGGTGCGCTGGGCGCACGATCGCGAGAGGAAGAAGAAGGACCGCGAGAAGCGCGAGGCGGCCGGACGCGGCGCACGCAAGAAGAAGTAGTCGGTTCGGTCATCACCTGGGGTCGGAGCTCTTACGTATGCTGCGCGGCCCCCGTCCCGTCCGTCGCTGAGATCGGCCTGCCGGGCGGCCGATTCGGTTGCAGAGTATGCCGATGCCCTCCGCTTCCAGCTCTATCTCGGCGCCGGGCCAGATCCGTTGCTCGAGGCCGGAGATCTCGAACGGCGAAGACGCGAACGCCTCCCCCGGGAGCAGCTCCTCGATGCGTGAAGCCTGTGCGACCGACGCCAGCAGCCTCTGGCCGGTGCCGTTGAGGTTGCCCTTCACCCACTCCTCGCCGTCCACGCGGACTGTGACGAAGATCGTCTGGGGATCGATCTCGTCCGGCGTGACGACGCACGGACCGATGGCGATCGGGAGCGCTTCGGGGCGTGGCGTGGGATCGCCTGTCGCCCCGCGAACGGTCCAGTCGTTCACGAGGGTGTAGCCGAACACAGCCCCGGGCGCCTCGTCGGCGCCAAGTCCACGGACGGGTCTGCGGAGGATCGCGACGATCTTGGGCTCGTACTCGAGCCAGCCGGCGCCGTCGGGCCAGGGAACCTCATCGTGTGGACCGATCACCCGACGGACCCCGTCCTGGGCATCGCGGCTGCGGAGCGAGGAGGGCAACAGGGGCGGTAGCAGGCGCGCGTTCGTAACGACGAAGCGCTCTGCCTCGTCCCGTTCGAGGGCGGCCCGGGCGGCGTCCAGCACCGTTCCCCCGTTGCTCGAGACCAGGGCCTCCATCGTGGCGGGGAAGGCCGGGTGCCCGACCGTCTCGGGCAGGTCCACGATCTCCTCGCCGAGGAACGCTCCCAGTCGCCGGTGCCCCCTCCGGTCGAAGGTCACGAACCTCAAGGGAGGCCGATGATACGCCCGGCCGCCGCCCGTTTCTCGATATCGGCCGGGTAGTTTGGCCGTTTGGCGTGCCGTCCGAGTCTGGGCGTGCCGTCCGGACTTGGGGAGTATCTGAGCGCCCGGCTAGGATGAGGACGTCCCCGGCGTCTTTGTGCGCAAGGAGGCGACTTCGATGGCAGAGCAGGGGTTCCGGATCACCTACGCGACCATGTCGGCCGACAACGAGGAGCTGCACCGCCTCTACGACAAGGGGATCGAGGTCGCCAGGTCCTGGCTCGGCGAGAAGCACTCCTTCCACGTGAACGGAGAGGATCGTGAAGGGAGCGGGTACGAGGAGGTCCGCTCGCCGATCGACCGGGAGATGGTGATCGGCAAGTTCGCACAGGCGACCCGTGAGGACGTTCGGGACGCCGTCGCTGCCGCGAAGGCCTACTCGTACGAGTGGGCGAACGCGCCCTGGCAGGAGCGCGTCGCCCTCGTCCGTGCGGCCGCCGACCTAATCTCCGAGCGTCGCTACGAGCTCTCCGCACTGATGGCGATGGAGGTCGGCAAGAGCCGCTTGGAGGCGCTCGGCGACGTGGAGGAGTCGGCCGACCTGCTCCGCTGGAACTGCAACGAGATGGAGAAGCACGACGGCTTCGTCACGACCATGCAGTCCCTCGGATCCCCGGGGCAGTACTACGACGTGCTCCGGCCATACGGCGTGTGGGGCGTCATCAGTCCCTTCAACTTCCCGATGGCCCTGGCGGCCGGTCCGTCTTCCGGCGCGCTGGTGGCCGGCAACTGCGTGGTCTTCAAGCCCGCGCACCTCGGCGTGTTCACCGGCCTGAAGCTCTACGAGGTGTACCGGGACGCCGGCGTTCCGCCCGGGGCATTTCATTGCCTGTCCGGCTCCGGTGGCATCGTCGGCGACGAGATCATGAACCACCCCGATGTTGGTGGGATCACATTCACCGGCTCCTACGAGGTGGGGATGGGCATATACAAGGGGTTCGCCAAGGACTTCCCGAAACCGGCCATCTGCGAGATGGGCGGCAAGAACCCGACGATCGTCACCGAGATCGCCGACCTCGACAAGGCGACCGATGGCGTGCTGCGCTCGGCCTTCGGGTTCGGAGGTCAGAAGTGCTCGGCGTGCTCACGCGTATACGTGCACCGCAGCGTCCACGACCAGTTCATCCAGCTTCTGAAGGAGAAGACAGAGAAGGTCAAGATCGGGAACCCGCTGGACAAGGACGTCTACCTCGGGCCCGTCGTGGACGAGCACGCGGTCGCCACCTTCGAGGAGGCGACGGCGGAGGCGAAGAGAGGCGGCACGGTCGTGGTCGGAGGCGAGCGTCTCACCGAGGGTGATCTCGCCCGCGGGTACTTCGTGCAGCCGACCGTCGTCGAGGTCCCCCTCGACTCGTGGATCTGGCGGAAGGAGCTGTTCGTGCCGTTCGTGGCCGTCGCCGCGTACGAGGACCTGGACGAGGCGATCCGCATGGCCAACGAGAGCGAGTACGGCTTGACGGCCGGCTTCTACAGTGAGGACAAGGCCCAGATCGACAAGTGGATGAGCACGATCGAAGCCGGTGTCATCTACGTGAACCGGCGCGCCGGCGCCACGACAGGTGCGTGGCCGGGAGTCCAGCCGTTCGGTGGGTGGAAGGCGTCGGGGACCACCGGCAAGGCTGGAGGTGGTCCCTACTACGTGACTCAGTACATGCGCGAGCAATCGAGGACGGTGATCGAGGAGTGAGCGCCACCGAGATCGTCGACCTCGCCGCCGCCCAGGCCCCTCACCTGATCACCGACGTTCCGGGACCCGAGGCGCTCGCGCACGTCGAACGCGATCGCAGAATCACGAGCCCATCGCTGCCGCGCGCGTACGAGTTCGTGCCGAGGAGAGGCGCCGGGTGCGTGGTCGAGGATGTCGACGGAAACCTGTTCCTCGACGTCAACGCCGGGATCGCCGTCGCCTCGACCGGCCACGCGCATCCGAAGGTCGTCGAGGCGATAAGGCGGCAGGCCGGGCAGCTGATCCACTACTCGGCGAGCGACTTCTTCCTGCCCATCTACACCGAGGTCTGCGAACAGCTGGATCGGATCGCGCCGATCTCCGAGCCCACACGGGGCTTCCTCACGAACTCGGGCACCGAAGCCGTCGAGGGCGCGATCAAGCTCGCGCGCAGCGCCACCGGCCGGCAGTACGTGATCGCCATGATCGGTTCGTTCCACGGCCGCTCCTACGGAAGCATGTCGCTCTCGGCAAGCAAGGCGAAGCAGCGGGCGAGCTTCGGGCCGCTGCTGCCGGGTGTGCACCACTCGTTCTTCGGGGACTTCGAGCACATCGAGCGGGTACTGTTCAGGCACCTGGTCTCGCCCGATGAGGTTGCGGCGATCATGGTCGAGCCGATCCTTGGTGAGGGCGGCTACGTCCTGCCCCCCCACGGCTGGCTCGCGTACCTGCGTGAGCTCTGCGACCGCCACGGCATCCTGCTGGTCGCCGACGAGATTCAGAGCGGCGCGGGGCGCACCGGCCGCATGTGGGCGATCGAGCACTTCGGCGTCGAGCCCGACGTGCTGCTCACGGGCAAAGGCATCGCCAGCGGCATGCCGCTCGGGGCGATGGTGGCGCGCGAAGGCCTCATGACTTGGGAGGCCGGGTCGCACGGTTCGACCTACGGCGGCAACCCCCTTGCCTGTGCCGCCGCTCTCGCCACGATTGGGCTGCTCGAGGACGGCCTGATCCAGAACGCTGCGACGGTCGGGGCCGAGCTACTGGAGGGGTTGCGCGGCATACAAGAGCGACACGAGACGGTCCGCGAGGTCCGGGGCATCGGCCTTATGATCGGGGTCGAGTTCCCCGACCACGAACAGATGGTGGCGGTCCAGGAGACCGCGTTCCGCAAGGGGCTCCTCACGCTCGGCTGCGGCGAGGCTACGATCCGGATGTCTCCACCGCTCGTTATCCGGCGAGACCAGGCCGAGACCGCCCTCGAGGTGTTCGAGGAGGCCATAGCCGAGGCCGAGCGCGGGGGCTGAGGGGGTAGGCATGAGCAAGGTCGCCACAATGAGAGACGCCGTCGCGGAGCTCGTGCGCGACGGCGACACGGTGGCGATCGAGGGATTCACGCACCTCATCTGCTTTTCCGCGGGTCACGAGATCATCCGCCAGCGCAGGCGCGACCTCACGCTCTGCCGGCTGACTCCGGACGTCGTCTACGACCAGATGATCGGGGCCGGCGTCGCGAAGAAGCTCATCTTCTCCTGGCTCGGCAATCCCGGGGTCGGATCGCTGCACGCGGTGCGGCGCCGAGTGGAGAAGCAGGATCCCGAGCCCCTCGAGATCGAGGAGTACAGCCACTTCGGGATGGTGTGCCGTTACGTGGCCGGAGCCTCGAACCTACCGTTCTTCCCGATCCGAAGCTACTTCGAGAGTGACATCCCCAAGGCGAATCCCAAGATCGTTCCGGTGAGGAATCCATACGGCGACGAGGAGGTCTACGCAGTCCCGCCCCTCAACCCTGATGTCACGATCGTGCATGTTCAGCGAGCCGATGCGGACGGAAACTCACAGATCTGGGGTCTGCTCGGATGCCAGAAGGAGGCGGCTTTCGCGGCGAAGCGCACGATCGTGGTCTGCGAGGAGATCGTCGACGAGTCGGTGATCCGCGCAGACCCGAACCGAACCTTGATCCCCGGCCTCGTCGTCGATGCGGTGGTCGAGGAGCCGTTCGCCTGCCACCCGTCCTACGCGCAGGGCTACTACGACCGCGACAATCGCTTCTACCTCGATTGGGAGCGGGTGTCGCGCGATCCGGAGGCCCTCGAGACCTGGCTGAGAGAGTGGGTCTACGACCTGGGATGCCACCGGGACTACGTGGAGAAGTGGGGCGGGGCCCACTGGGACTCGCTCCGTCCGGGGGTGGCGATGTCCGGCGAGGTCGACTACGGGGAGTACGCGTGAGCGCGAACGCCGACCTCGGCTGGTCGCGTTCGGAGATGATGATCGTTGCGAGCGCTCGCCAGCTCGCGGGGCGGCGGGTGTGCTTCGTCGGCATCGGGCTGCCGAACATCGTCTGCAACCTCGGAAAGCGCACCGTGGCGCCGGACCTCCACCTCGTGTACGAGTCCGGCATCTTCGGGGCCGTTCCGAAGCGCCTGCCGCTTTCGATCGGAGATCCCACGCTCGTAACGGGCTCCACAGCCGTGTGCAGCATGTACGAGCTGTTCGCGTTCTACCTTCAGGCCGGCCTCGTCGACGTGGGGTTCCTCGGCGCGGCGCAGATCGATCGGTTCGGGAACATCAACACCAGCGTGATCGGCGACTACGCGAACCCGAAGGTGCGACTGCCCGGCTCGGGTGGCGCGTGTGAGATCGCGATCAACTCCCACGAGGTGTTCGTGATCATGCGGCAAGGACAGAGATCGTTCGTCGATACGCTCGACTTCCGCACCTCGCCCGGGCACTCGGGCGATCCCGAGCACGATGCGAGGCGCGGTTGGTTCGGAAGCGGGCCGACGTCGGTGGTTACCGACCTCGGCGCCTACTCCTTCGACCAGGCGACCGGCGAGATGACGCTCACGACGATCCACCCTGGGGTCACGCTCGACGAGGTTCGGGAGAACATGGGCTGGGACCCCAAGGTGGCGAAGGACCTTGGTGAGACGCTGGGGCCGACCGACGAGGAGCTCCATCTCATCCGCGAGGAGCTTGACCCGCAAGGCGTCTACGCGAAGTAGCCGGTGCGATGAGTCACGTCTTCCACCGTGTCCTGAACCGGGAGCTGCCGAAGGC
Organism: Actinomycetota bacterium; assembly: GCA_040754475.1. Taxonomy (GTDB): domain Bacteria; phylum Actinomycetota; class UBA4738; order UBA4738; family HRBIN12; genus JAJPHY01. The sequence goes on from JBFMCN010000036.1 coordinate 70,298, forward strand.
TGTTCGGGCGGAAGGGGCCTGGATCGAGGACGTGGACGGCAGGCGCTACCTCGACGGTGCGGGTGGCGCGATCGTCGTCAACGTCGGCCACGGGGATCGAAGGCTCGTCGAGGCGATGGCGGCGCAGGCCGGTCGAGTGGACTACGTGCACGGCACGATGTTCACGACAGAGTCGCTCGAGTCCTACGCGAACGAGCTCGCCCCACTGCTTCCCATGGACGAGCCCCGGATCTACCCGGTCTCCGGCGGCAGTGAGGCCGTGGAGACCGCGATCAAGCTCGCTCGCACCTACCACCTAGCGAGAGGAGAGGACCGGACGGTGGTGATCGGGCGCAGGGCTTCGTACCACGGCAACAGCCTCGGTGCGCTCGATGCCGGCGGAAAGGAGACCCTCAGGCGGCCGTACGCACCGTGGCTCGGGAGGTTCGCGCATGTCGATGCTGCGTACGAGTACCGCTGCACGATGCCGGATCACCCGAAACGGTGCGGGGCACAACATGCCGAGGCTCTCGATCGAACCATCCGCGAGATCGGGGCCGACAAGGTGACCGCGTTCATCGCAGAGCCGGTCGTTGGGGCGACCCTCGGCGCGGCCGTGCCGACCGACGACTACTGGCCGGCCGTGGTCGGTATCTGCCGGAACCACGACGTCCTCCTCATAGCCGACGAGGTCATGACCGGCTTCGGTCGCACCGGCCGCTGGTTCGGTATGGATCACTGGGGCGTGCGGCCCGACATCATCACGTGCGGGAAGGGCTCGACGAGCGGGTACTGGCCCTTCGGCTTCACCGCGGCAAGTGGCCCGGTGTTCGACACGGTCAGGCCGAAGGGGTTCGTTCACGGCTTCACGTGGTCGCACAACGGCGTGGGGGCTGCGGTTGCCCATGCGGCCCTCCGCGCGCTGCGGGACGGCGACCTCGTCGAGGCGAGTCGAGCGAAGGGGGAGCTGCTCCTGGAGGAGCTATCGAGTGCGTTCGCCGATAGTCCCATCGTCGGCGACGTGCGCGGGATCGGCCTCATGGTTGGCATCGAACTCGTTGCCGACAGGGCGTCAAAGGCCCCGTTCCCACGATCGGACCGGGTGACAGAGCGTGTGGTGGCCGCGGCGCGAGACCGGGGCCTGCTTCTGTACTCCAGCACTGGCCACGCCGACGGGGTGAACGGCGACCTCGTGATGCTTGGGCCGCCGTTCGTGATCTCCGACGAGGAACGTGCTCTCCTGGTCGAACGGACCGAAGCCGCCGTCGCGGCCGTGGCGGGCGTATGAGCGGGCCGGCCGGCCTCGTCCTGTGCCCGGAGGCGAGGATCTACGACCACGGGCCGGGGCATCCCCTCAAACCGGAGCGGGTCCTGCTCACGTGGGATCTGATTCGCGCCTGCGGGCTGCTTGAGCGACCGACCGTCCGGACGCTGCGGGCGGCGATGGCGACCGACGACGAGATCGGGCTCGTCCATACGCCTGAGTTCATCGACGCGACGAGGCGGGCCGGCCACGGCGAGAGGGGTGAGTGGTACCGGTACGGCTATGGGCCGGGCGACAACCCGATCTTCCCGCAGATGCATGAGGCGGGTGCCTGGGTCGTCGGCGCTTCGATCGCGGCGGCGCGTGCAGTCCTCGACGGAGAGGTCGCGCACGCGTTCAACGCCGCGGGCGGCCTCCACCACGCGATGCCCTCACGCGCCTCGGGGTTCTGCGTCTACGACGATCCCGTAATCGCCATCAGGTGGTTGCTGGAGCGCGGCGTTGAACGCGTCGCGTACGTGGACGTCGACGTCCATCACGGCGACGGACCGCAGGCCTTGTTCTACACCGATCCCCGGGTTCTCACGATCTCGATCCACGAGTCGGGGGAGTTCCTGTTCCCGGGGACCGGCTTCGTGTCGGAGCGGGGAGCCGGTGAGGCGGAGGGCACGAAGGTCAATGTCCCGCTGCAGCCGGGGACGGGCGACGGGGCCTGGCTGGAGGCGTTCCGCGCGGTCGTTCCGCCGCTCGTCCAGGCCTGGAGGCCGGACGTTCTCGTCACGCAGCTCGGCTGTGACACGCACGAGACCGATCCGATGGCGCACCTGCGCCTGACCACGGGGACGTACCGAGAGACCGCGAAGTGGCTGCACGAGCTCGCGCATGAGGCGGCCGGCGGGCGCTGGGTGGCGACGGGAGGCGGCGGCTACCAGTGGGCGCGTGTCGTCCCCCGTGCGTGGACTCTCTACTTCGCCGAGATGAGCGAGACCGAGCTACCCGACGCGGTCCCTGAGTCCTGGATCGGGGAGATCGAATCCCAGATCGGCGCGCCCCTTCCCGCCCGATTCACCGACGAGCCGGTGAGCGGGCGCGAGGAGGATGTGGAGATCGGCAGCCTGGTGGATCTCGTGCGCAGGACCTGCTTCCCGGCGCTGGGTCTGGAGCCATGAGCCCGCGGCGGGCGAAGCTCGTCTGCACTCTGGGGCCGGCGAGCGGCACGCCCGAGGGTGTTCGGGCTCTGGCGGAGGCCGGCTGCGATGTCTTCCGCGTGAACCTCTCGCACGGTGCCGCGGAGTCGCACGCCGGGTTCGTCCAGGCGGTGCGCACGGCCGCGGAACAGATCGGCCGCGAACTCGCCGTGATGGCCGATCTCCCCGGTCCGAAGATTCGTCTCGGTGAGCTCGCGACCCAGCCCTTGAGGATCAGGGCCGGCTCGCGGTTCGTCCTGCGCGCCGGGGGTGGGCGGCTTGGCGACGAGACCGGGGTGCGGACGAACTACCCGGGTCTTGCCCGAGACGTTCGTGTCGGTGACCGGGTGCTCCTCGCCGACGGTGCGGTGGAGCTCGTCGTGCGGGGTGTCGAAGGGGAAGACGTCGTGACCGAGTGTGTGCGAGCGGGCTCGGTATGCTCGCACGCAGGCCTGAACGTCCCAGCCGAGCGTCTCAACCTGCCGGCCGTCACCGACCGGGACCGCGCGGCTCTGGCGATCGCCGTCGATCTCGGGGTGGACCTCCTTGCGCAGTCGTTCGTGCGGAGCGGGGAGGACCTGATGGAGCTCCGCGTCCTGATGCGCGATCGCCCTATCCCGATCATCGCCAAGATCGAGACACGGCCTGCGATCGACGACATCGACAACCTGCTCGCCCAGGCCGACGGGATCATGGTCGCGCGCGGCGACCTCGGCGTCGAGCTGCCGATGGAGGAGATCCCCATCCTCCAGAAGGAGCTGCTGCGGCAGGCTCGGGCGGCCGGGAAGCCGGCCATCGTCGCCACTCAAATGCTGGAGTCGATGACCCACGCGCCGAGACCGACGCGCGCCGAGGCGAGCGATGTGGCGAACGCGGTGCTCGACGGCGCCGACGCGATCATGCTCTCGGCCGAGAGCGCGATCGGGGAGTTTCCGATCGAAGCGGCGCGCGCCGCCGTCCGGATCGCCGAGGTGGCGGAGGAGCGCGCCGGCGGGTTCCGGGTGATCTCGGCCCCGTGCAGTCACAGGGATGAGGCCGCCGCCGTCGCCCATGCAGTCGCGGAGGTTGTGGCCGGCGACACGGAGGTGGTCGCCATCGCCTGCTTCACCAGAACCGGCCGCACGGCGGCGCTGCTCTCCTCCGAGCGCCCTGGCGTGCCGATCTACGCGTTCGCACCCGACGCGGCCGTCCGCCGAAGGCTCGCACTCCGGTGGGGCGTCACGGGGCTCGCCGCCCGGATTCCGGGCAGCACGGACGAGATGATCGACCTCATGGACTCGGGGCTGCGGGCGGCCGGAGTCGCCGCTGTCGGCGACACGGTCGTCATGTCGGGGTCTCTGCCGGCCGGGAAGACGCAGACGAACATGCTCAAGGTCCACCACGTCGGTGAGGCGGCCGGCTGAGGAGCAGCCGCGCCTATGGAATCCGAGGGTTCAGCCGCGAAGGGTTCGGACGTGCCGCTACTTGGCCCGCGTTGCAGAGAACCGTGAGGTGACCTTCCGCACGCCCCATCGGTACAGCGGGGGCGTGAGGATGCGGAGCGCTTCCAGTGGCGCGACGGCACGAGGCACGGTTACTTGGGGCGCCTTACCCTTCTTCACCGTGTCAACGATGGCGGCCGCGACCTTCTCGGGCTTCATCAGGATCGCCTTCGGACGGTGCGTCTGGGGGAAGCGCTCGGTCACCGCGAACCCCGGGTTGACGCTCGTGACGAGGATCCCCTTCGGTCCAAGCTCGTAGTAGAGGGCTTCCGAGAATGCGATGACGCCCCTCTTCGTGGCCCCATACACGGACGCGCCCGGTGCGGCGAATCGTCCCGAGAGTGACGCCACGTTCACGATGTGGCCGCGCCCTTGTTCGAGCATCATCGGCAGGAACACCCTCGTGCAGAGCATCACGGCGAGCAGGTTCACGCGTACCACCTGCTCGATCGCCTCGAACGACAGGTCGATCAGGGGTCCACCGCCGGGGATGCCGGCGTTGTTGACGAGAACGTCGCAGCGCCCGTAGGCCTCGTCGACGCGGTCTCGGAGCTCCTCGAGGTCGGCGAGCTTCGTCACGTCGCAGGGGACGACGACGGCGCTTCCGCCTCGGGCAGCGATCTGCTCTGCGACGCCCTCGAGCCGCTCGGCGCGGCGGGCGGCGAGCGCGACATTCGCCCCTTCGCTCGCCAGGAGCTTCGCCGTGAGCTCCCCGAACCCCGAGGAGGCACCGGTGACGACGGCAACCGCTCCGCGAAGCTCCATGTCAGACCTCCCCGTTAGTCGAGACCACCTGGCCGTCCGCCGACGCTCGAACACGGTGCGCTCCCGTACGATGGAAGCACCGATGGACGTTATCGAATCCCACGTCTCGCGGCTCCCGCATATGGATGATCGCTGGAACCCGCAGCCGTTCGACAGACGGAATCTCGTGCGCGGACTGGTGGATGGGGGCATCGCGGGTCCGATGGTCGGTCATCCGATGGAGAACGTGCTCGGCAACATCCGGCGGCTCTTGGACGGGGATGAGGACAAGCTATTCGGGATGAGCGGGCTCGCCGGCGCGATGACGCCGGACGGAGTGCTCGGGCTCGTCGGCCGAGCGGCCGGCTTCGAACCGGACCCGGAGTGGACGAGCGGACCGGTCCCGGTCGATCCGAATCTGGTGCTCGATGGCTGCGAGGCCGTCGGCGACCGGCTGGCCCTCGCTTGCAGGCGCCGCGAGCGGATGATCCTGGCGACCGGTCACCCCGTGGGGCTCGCGCACCTGTATGTCGAGGTCGGGCGCCAGCTCCGGAGACGGGGAGCTGAGCTGCTGCAGCCCTACGAGGGTGTGCCCTGGAGTGAGGAAGGCGGGCACGAGCTGCGGGAGGTCCGGTTCCTGGAGGGAGTCGCCATGCTCGCCGATCAGGCCTCGATGAGGCACACGCACAGCGGAGCGCCGATGTTCCGGATGCTGCGCGTGGCTTCTCCCGATCTCGTCTTCGCCGACCACGGGTTCGCGGGGGCGGCCATCGAGTCCGGCGTGGAGACGCTCTCCATCGCCGACGTGAACGACCCGGCCCTGCTCGTGGCAAAGGCCCAGGGTCGAACCCAGGCCGTGATCGTGATGGACGACAACGTTCAGCCCGAGGACTACTGGCCGTGCTTCCAGGCCATCTGTGCTCGGCTCCCATGATCTCGGAGGCCGTCCCGGTTGCCCCCGGGTAGAATCGGGTCACGTTGAAGATGAAACCCTTCTCCGAGGCACGGTTCGTTTGCGCGAAGAGGCTTACACGCCCTGTGCGAGGGTCCATGTCCGCCCACCTACCCACCGGACGGAAGGATCCGCCCGCGAGCTGACTTCCCGCACGCACGGAACGAGGCCTCCAAGGAGGGCTTGGAGCCCACCCGGAGGCGAAGGTGAACGAGCACGAGGCGCTCGTCGAGAGGGCCGTGCGCGACATGAGCACGGTGCTGTTGATCGGCGGGCTGGACACTGGCAAGACCACGCTGTCCCTGTCATTGCTGCGGGCGGCTGTGGAGGCCGGGCGACCGTCGGCGTTTCTGGACGCCGACGTCGGGCAGAAGACAGTTGGGCCACCGGCGACGCTCACGCTCAAGGTGGTACGGCAACCGGTGGATCTGGAGCCCCAGGCGATGGCCGAGGCCGACGCCCTCTACTTCGTCGGATCGACTTCGCCCCAGGGTCATCTACTGCAAGTCGTGACCGGAGTTGCGAGCCTCGCGGTCAGGGCGAGGCAGTGGGGGGCCGAGTTCGTAGTTGCCGACTCGAGCGGACTCGTCTCTGGCGTGTACGGGCAGAGCCTCAAGTACCACAAGGTGGAGATGCTCCGGCCGGACCTGGTCGTTGGCCTCCAGCGTGGGGAGGAGCTGCAGCCGCTCCTCGGCGTGATCCAGCGTTTCTTCCGAACCGAGGTCGTGCCGCTCGGGGTTCACGCCGACGTCGTGCCCACCACCGTCGAGCGGCGGGCCGAGAGCCGCGAGGAGGCGATGGCCAGGTACTTCTCCAAGGAGCTCCACCGCTGGCGCGTGAAGCCGACGGTGTTCATGCCGGCCCTCCCGCCACTGTTCGATCTGTCTCAGCTCGACCGGCTTCTCGTCGGCCTCTCCGACGGTGCGGGTGCGTACCTCGGGATCGGGTACCTGGAGTGCGCTTCCGAGGAGGGGGTCCTGCGCCTCATCTCTCCTGTGGCAGAAGGACCGAAGGCGCTTAGACTGGGCTCCGTTCGCCTGGAGGAGGGCTACCGCGCCAAGCGGGTCGACCTCCGGAACCTGTTCGGATCAGGCTGATGGAGAAGGGAACCGCGTGCCTTCGCTGATCAAGAAGCGCCGCAAGAAGATGCGGAAGAAGAAGCACAGGAAGCTCTTGAAGAAGACCCGCTGGCAACGTCGTCAGCAGGGTCGCTAGGAGCGCGGGGCCCGGACCCATGCCGAACACGGGGGCGCGCCGAATCCGCAGCCTCCGAACCGTCGCCCTGATGTTCGCCGTCGCCCTGATCGTCGGTGGCTGCAGCCGTGACGGGACGCAGGAGCTGAGTGTCGACCTGGCCGAGTCGAGGGCTGTGACGTTCAGCACCGCGGACGGCGTCCGGCTCGCGGGCCGGCTGTTCGGAGAGGGCGACGTTGGCGTCGTCCTCTCCCACATGCTCCCTGCGGATCAAACGTCCTGGTGGGCCTTCGCGAGGACCATGGCGGACGAGGGATACGTGGTCCTTACGTTCGACTTCCGAGGTTACTGTCCGGGCGGCGACGCCGGCTGCTCAAGCGGCACGAGGGACATATCGGAGATCTGGCTGGACGTGCTGGGGGCGGTCGAGTTCCTGCAGGGGCAGGGTGCTCGCCGGATCGTGCTCGTCGGCGCCAGTATGGGGGGTACGGCCTCGCTCGTGGCGGCCGCCCAGCCCGGGGTCGATGTGACCGCTGTGGTCACGCTGTCGGCGCCAACGTCGATCGAGGGGCTCACAGCCGACGCGAGCACACTGGCGGAGATCACAGCTGCCAAGCTGTTCGTCGCCGGCAACGGCGATCCGATGGGCGCGGCCGAGGCGGCACGGCAACTCCTGGCGCAGTCACAGCCCCCGAGGCGCCTGGAGATCGTCGACTCGAGCGACCACGGAACCGACCTCCTTAACCACGGCCAGGCCGAGTACGTGCAGACGCTCCTCCTCGACCATCTCGATGAGTGGGCTCGGGTCTGATGCGCCCCATCGTGTTCCTCAGCGACTACGGGCTCGGGGGCGAGCTCGTCGGCGTGTGTCACGGTGTGATGGCGAGGATCGCCGCCGGCGTGCAGGTGATCGACCTCACGCACTCCGTACCGAGGCAGGACGTCCTCCAGGGGGCGGTCACGCTGGCCAGGGCGGTCCGCTTCATGCCGGAAGACGCCGTGTACCTCGCCGTGGTCGACCCAGGAGTCGGCTCGGAGCGCCGGCCCGTGGCGGTCGAGGCCTCCTCTGGGGCGCTCCTAGCGGGGCCGGACAACGGCCTGCTCTCGATGGCGTGGGAAGCGCTGGGCGGTACGGCCAGGGCGGTGGAGATCGCATCGGAGGACGTCCTCCTCCAGCCGGTGTCCCGAACCTTCCACGGGCGGGACGTGTTCGCACCGGCCGCCGCGCACCTGGCGGCCGGGCTGGCGCTCGAGGCCCTCGGCCCCGCCGTCGATCCGGGTTCGCTCCGCCGCATGGACCTCCCCGGGCCCATGGTCACGCCCGGCGCGATCGGGGCGAGGGTTGTCGTGATCGACGGGTTCGGCAACGTGCAGCTCAACGTCGCCCCCGAGGACCTGGAGGCTGCGGGTCTTCGGGGACCGCTGTCCTTCGGGCGCTGGACGATTCTGCGGGCGGCGACCTTCGCCGACGTGCCGAGAGGAGCCCTGGCGGCGATCTTCGACTCGCAGGGCTTCCTGGCGCTCGTCGTCAACCACGGTAGCGCGGCGAGGATGCTCGGCCTGGAGGCCGGCGCCACGGTGAGGCTGTCCCGCGCCTCCGAAGCGGACCAGTTGCCTACCGCACGACCTGCACAGTAAGGAAGGCCTTGCCCTTCACGACGAGGTCCTGCGCCCGGCTGGTCTGCGTGCCGAACCCCGTCGCGATGAGGTCGTTTGGATGCTCTCCGCCGCTCAGGTGCGCGAGCAGCTCGTCGAAGGACCGGGGCGGGGAAACGAACCGTTCCTTGCCGCCGCGCAGCATGATGGTTTCGAACCCACCGGCCCACGAGGGCACCTTCATCTGCATCTTCGTGATGACGTTCGGCCCGCCGTCGAGCGGTGTGAGCGTCGTTTCGATCGTGATCTTGTCGCCCGGCCGTACCTTCAGAAGGCTCCGCTGTGCGAGCTTCGGCTGGAGCGAGCTGGCCGTCCGGACCCTCGTGATCGTCCCCCGAAGCTGCTGCTGGGTGATCTCTCCGGCGGCATGGATGCCGGTGAACGTGACCTTCTCGAACTTGTTGTATGCGAGCTGGTATACGGCGTCGACGAGCTTGTAGGCCGCATACATGGCGTCGTAGTCGGAGTAGACCATGGTCCGGTTCTCGATCGTGAAGGGCATGCCCTCCGCGGTCAGGCCCTCGATCGTGTAGGCGATGCTCAGCGTGCCGTCCCCGATACGCTGGGCTACTGCGCCCAGGTTCCCGATCATGTGGCTCCACACGATCTCCGGGAACCAGAAGCCGGCCTGGTAGATCGCTTCGGTCTTGCCGTCCCGAGACAATCCCGTGTCAGGGCTGGAGAAGGAGGAGGTGATGGGTGTCACCTCGGGCGAGGTGCCGACCGTTCCGACCGATCCGGCGAACCGGTCCTGGGTAAAGGTCCCCCTGGGCTCGGTCAGGACGGGCACCATGTCCCCCGGCCATATGCCGCCCCCGCTTCCGACCGCGAGGACCTCCGCGCCGGTCATCCCGATCGTGACGTCGCCAGGGGGGGAGCCGAAGAGCGTGTGCCCGTACGCGATGAGCTTGCTGCCGCACGTCAACGTGACCGTTCCTGCAGTCCAGATCGTGGCGTCTCCCCAAGAGAGCACCGATCCGATCGGCTGTCCGGGTGCGAACGGCACCGAGCTCACCGGCAGCCCCGCGCTCATCCCGGCGGCGGGAGCAACGTGCATCCCCGCGTGGTTACGGTCCAGGACGTCTTGGAACCGCCGGAGCTGGCCCGTCGACAGGCCGGAGACTCCCAGGTAGGTCGGGATCCGCTGAAGACCGCTCGGCGCCTGGCTTGCCGGCACTCCCAGCGCGCGGGCAACGGTCCTCCTTGTGGCGGGATCAAAGGCGATCCGCTCGGGGAGCCGAACGGCCCCGGCTTTCGAGAGGTTGAACATGTCGACCATCGCCTGGGCTGGTGTGAGGCCGAATATCGTCGGGTCGCCCGAGACCGCGTAGGACACGGCGCCCACCAGCTTCCCATCGATGTAGACGGGCGAGCCCGACATCCCGTAGAAAGCTCCCCCTACCTCATCGAGGAACGATTGCGGTCCGGTCATCCGGGCCACGACGACGTCTATTCCAAGCCAGATGTAGTCGGGCATGACACCGAGGATCTCTACGTCGAACCTGGTCGGTGTCGTGCCCTCGATGGTGGTGAGCCCGGTGCCGGTCATGCCGGCCCGAATCTGGGCCTCGGGGAAGACTGCAGGCTGGCTCGAGCAGCTGCTCGCGGCCGGTGCCGGAGCGGCGGCCAGGGTCGTTGCGAGGAGCGCGAAGACCACGACGGCCGTGCCGAGTATGCCGCGTCGTCGGTCGAGGGAACCAGAGTTGCGCACGAACACCACCCCCTTCTCAAGTGCGATCCTACGCCTCGGACGGACCAATCAATGGATCGGTTCCGAGGAGCTCGACCGGTCATACCGGAAGCGACAGGCGTGTCCCGCAGAGCTCGCGGTGGCCGACCAGCAGCTCGTGCAGCGCCGTTCCCGTGTCGAGGTAGGGGCGCAGATCGAGCTCGAGTGAGATTGTTCCCGGGAACCTCTCCGCCGCAAGGTGGTCCAAGAACCCATCGATGTCGAGGACGCCGCGATCCACCGGCAGGTGCGAGTCCCAGCCGCGGCCGGCGTTGTTCGACAGGTGGATGTGCTCGAGCCTGTCCGCGAGCCTTCGATACGCGTCGAGCAGGTCATGTCCGGCCACCGCGGCGTGGCTCGTGTCAAGTACGACGTGCGGGAATCGCGCCAGATGGTCGAGCGTCTGCCGCGCGTGGAACGTGACCTTCCGTCTTCCCGAGATGGTGATAGGGAACACGTTCTCGACGGCGACCTTCACCTCGGTGCGCTCGGGAAGCCGGGGAAGCTGCTCGTCGAGCCACCGGCCGTAGCCTGCCTGCCACCGACAAGGGGGGTGGACCACCACGAGCGGAGCGCCGACGTTCTCGGCGAGGTCGATCGATCGGAAGATCTTCGCAACGGGTTCGGTGCCCCAGACCCTCCTCGTCATCAGCAAGAAGGGCGCGTGGATTGCCCGGATCGCCAGTCCGTGTCCGCCCGAGAGCTCCCGGAGACGGTGCGGGTCTTGGGTGATCGGGTCGGGGGTCACCATCACCTCCACGCCGTGAACCCCGCCGCCGAGATCCGGTCGAACGCGTTGCGCAGCGGGCGCCCGAAGAAGCCGCCGGTGGAGAAGGCGAGATGTGGCCCGGGGAAGGGGGTGTCTGAGCTCACGCCCGGGGAGTCCGGCCGCGGCGCCGATCTCGGCCGCCTATGCTGCTTGGCGCCATGTGGGTCCTCGCCTTGGGAGCCGGCGCCGTCGCTCTGGCCTTCGCCGGGGTCCTTGCGCGCCAGTGGCTCTTCCATCGACGTCCCCATCAGGCGGTGTGGGCTGTCGCGATGCTCATGTACGCGGCGGCCTCGCTCGCGCTGTTCCTGGGCTTGCTGGACGGGTGGTCGGCCGGCGAGTTCAAGGTGTACTGGCTCTTCGGTGCGATCCTGAACGTCCCCTGTCTGCTGCTCGGCGAGCTGTACCTCCTCGTGCGCCGTCGCGTGATCGTGGACGGCCTTCTCGTCGCCCTCCTGTTCCTCACGGCGTTTGCCGTCTCACGTGTTCGTACGGCCACGATCGTCGGCAGCCTGTCGACGGATCTGCCGCTGGGGAAGGACGTGTTCGGAGACGGCTCGGTGCCGCACCGGCTCGCCCAGTACTACGCGTACCCTGCGTACGTCCTGCTCGTTGCCGCATGCGGGTGGTCGGCCTGGCGGATGCGTGGCAGGCCGGAGCTCAGGGACCGCTTCGGTGGGACGCTTCTGATTGCGGTGGGCGCCACGATCGTGGCGATCGGGTCGGGGGTGGGAGCGGGCCTCGAAGTGGTTCCCGTGCTTTCCGTTGGCCTGCTCGCCGGGGTTGCCGTCATGTTCTGGGGATTCCTTAGGGCCTCCGGATCGGGAGCGCGCTCCGGCGGGGGGGCAGAGCCCAGTGCCGGTCGGCCGTGGCCCTTCCGACGCAGGGCTTGAGCATTTGTGCGCCGATCACGCCCTGGGCTAGCATCCCGGCCGTGAGCGAGCGCCCCGTCCCCGAGGCCACCGTGGGGCGCCTTCCCATCTACCTGCAAGCGCTCGTCGAGATCGGCCAGGGCGGGGCGTCGACGGTCTCGTCAGAGGCGCTGGGGGAGACCGCCGGGGTCAACTCGGCGAAGGTCCGCAAGGATCTTTCGCATCTGGGGTCGTACGGGACGCGAGGCGTCGGCTACGACGTCGCCTACCTCATCCACCAGATACGTCGAGAGCTGGGGCTCACCGAGTGCTGGCCGGTCGTGATCGCGGGTATCGGCAACCTCGGTCACGCGCTCGCAAACTACCCGGGCTTCGCCGACAGGGGATTCCGGACGGCGGCCCTCGTCGACACGGACCCGACGAAGGTGGGGGAAGTAGTGGGGGGCCTCACCGTCCGCCACGTGGACGAGCTTCCCGAGATCCTGCGGGAGCACGGTCCGGCGATGGGCGTGATCTGCACGCCGGCCTCCCAGGCTCAGGCGGTGGCCGACCGGCTCGTGGCCGCCGGGGTGCGCTCGATCCTGAGCTTCGCTCCGGTGACGATCCTGGAGCCGGCGGGCGTTTCGGTGAGGAAGGTCGACCTGGCCGTCGAGCTCCAGATCCTCGCGTTCCACGAGCAGCGCAAGCGGGCGCTCGCGACGTGAAGATGGGCAGACGGGCGGTGGAGAGGCGCGTAGCGATCTCTCGTCGGGGGCTGACGGTCGTGGGGGCCTGATGGATCTCGCCCGTGCGCGGAGGATGTTCGGTGGGCTGCCGGTCGCGAACGTGGCCACGGTCGGTCCTGGGGGAACGCCCCACGTCGTGCCGCTCTGGTTCGTGTGGACCGAGGACGCGATCTATGTCTCGACGCGCCAGCCCAGCCGGACGTGGAGCAACGCGAACGCCGATCGGAGCGTATCGCTCGCCATAGACCTTGGGCGGAGCTGGGTGGAGATCGCAGGGATCGTCGTGGAGGGAAGCGCCGAGCCGCTGGCAGCGGACCACCCGTCGATGCGCAAGCCGATCTCGGCCTGGCACGAGAAGTACCGCTCGCTCCTTGCCGGCGACGGCTTCGAGCGCTTCTCGGAAGAGGTCGAGCGTCTGGTCTTCCTGCGGGTCGTCCCCGAGCGCGCGCGGTCATGGGACCACGCCCGCGGGTAGCCTTCATTGCCGATTCGAAGGGCCGTTGTCTAGGCTTGAGAACGGATTCACAAGTCGTCGGAAAGCTGCGGAGTCTTCACAGACGGTTGGGGACGGCCACGTCGTGACCGATACGGCAAACACCAGACGAGACGTCGATGTGCTCGTCGTGGGGGCAGGCCCCGGAGGTTCGGCGACCGCCTACCACCTGGCTCGCCACGGCATCGACGTCATGCTGGTCGAAAGATCCGCATTCCCGCGCGAGAAGGCGTGCGGCGACGGGCTGACGCCCCGCGGGGTCAAGGCGGTGATCCGAATGGGGGTCGACCCTGACGACCCCGGCTTCGAGAGGGTTCGAGGCCTTCAGGTGCACACGCGGAAGGTCACTCTGCACTTCCCGTGGCCGACTCTGCACGACTACCCCGACTACGGGCTCATTCGCACACGTATGGAGCTCGACGATCTGCTCGTGCGCCGCGCCGAGAAGGCCGGCGCCACGCTTCACGAGAGGATCGAGGCGGTCTCGCCCGTCCTCGTCGATGGCTGGGTCGCCGGCGCCACGGTCCGTCCCGTCGACGGAGGCGAGCCGGCGGAGGTCCGAACGCGGTTCATCGTCGCCGCCGACGGCGCCTCCTCTCGCTTTGCCGCCCAGGCCGGCGTCGGTCGAGACGCGTCTCGCCCGCTGGGGATCGCGGCGCGCCGCTACTACCGAACGAATCGCCGCCCCGGTCCCTGGATGGACGTCTGGATGGACCTGTGGGACGAGGATTCGCTCATGCCGGGCTTCGGCTGGATCTTCCCGCTTGCCGATGGTCGCGTGAACGTCGGGGCGGGGCTCCTGAACACATTCAGGAACTTCAAGAACGTCTCCGCGCAGCGGGTCTTCGACGCGTTCTGCAGTACGCTCCCGCGGGACTGGGGCGTGGGCGAGGAGACCTCGGACGGCCGCCTTCTCTCCGGTCCGCTCCCGATGGCGCTCAACCGCGGCCCCCAGGCAGTACCGGGAATGCTGGTGGTCGGTGACGCGGCGGGACTCGTGAACCCGTTCAACGGAGAGGGGATCGCCTACGCGATCGAGTCGGGGGAGATCGCCGCAGAGCTGATCCACGACGCTTTGGTCAAGGATCGGCCAGGACTCGCGCACATGTATCCGGCGGTTCTACGGGAGCGATATGGGCGGTACTTCCGCGTTGGTAGGGAGTTCGTTCGACTCATAGGGAACCCGAAGGTCATGCGAGTGCTCACCGAGTACGGTCTCCCGCGGCAGTGGCTGATGCGCTTTGCCCACCGGTTCATGAGCAACCTCACGGACGGCAGGAAGGGCGACGCACAGGACCGATTGATGGACGCGCTTCTCAGACTGGTTCCGGCGTGAAAGGGAGGAAGGCGGGGATGCTGTCCGGGTTCCAGATAGAGTCCGGCCCATGAGCAGTGGCCTGCTCCCTGGGGTCGCGCCGCCGGACCCGACGCTCGAGCGAGAGATACGCGGTCGGCTGCGCGAGGTCGAAGCGGCCCTGGAGAAGGCCGTGCGGGCCGACTCGGGCATGCTTGGTGAGACGGCCGCGTACCTGCTGGCGGCCGGCGGCAAGCGCTTCCGGCCGATGCTGATCCTGCTCTCCGGATACTTCGGCGACCCGGCGGACCCCCGTCTGATCCCTGGATCGGTCGTGATCGAGCTCGTTCACGTGGCCACGCTGTACCACGACGATGTGATCGACGAGGCGGACTCGCGCCACGCGGTTCCGAGCGCGAACGCCAGGTGGAGCAACACCGTTGCGATCCTCACCGGTGACTACCTGTTCGCGCGAGCGTCCGAGATAGCGGCAGAGCTCGGGACGGACGTTTGTGCCCTGCTGGCGCGCACGATCGCAACGCTGTGCGACGGGCAGATCCGCGAGGTCGAGGCCGCCGGGCGTCTGACCCAGACCGAACAGGCCTATCGAGAGATCATCCGCCGCAAGACGGGGGCGCTCATCGCCGCCTCATGCAGGCTGGGCGGGATGCTCTCGGGCGCTCCGGCTCCGTTCGTCGAGGTGCTCGAGGAGTTCGGTGAGGCGCTCGGCATGGCTTTCCAGCTTTCGGACGACATCATGGACATCACTTCGACCCAGCTCGAGCTCGGCAAGGAGCCGGGAGTGGACATGAAGGAGGGCGTCTACACGCTCCCAGTGCTCCACGCGCTCGCTACCGCCGGGCAGCGGGATGAGCTGGCTCGGCTGCTCGCTGCAGGACCACCCGCGGAGGAGCGTCTGGACCGGGCGCTTGAGATAGTGCGCGCAGGGGACAGCTTGGCGCACGCGAAAGCGGCCGTCGCCGCCGAGGTCCGCCGGGCAACCGACCTTGCCCGGCAGCTCCCCGACAACGTCTCTCGCGGGGCCTTGGTCACGCTCGCCGAGTTCCTCGCGACGCGCTGCGGGGCCGGGCGGTCGTGACGGGCTTGTTGCTAGAATCCCCGCTGCTCGGAGAAGCATCCACAAGCGTGGAGACCTACTACCAGTCCTACGGGGTCGTCCTCGCGGTCCTGGTCGCTGGCGCGGTGCTCGTCGCGGCCGCATTCGGGATCGCGCGGCTGCTGGCGCCTCACCGTCCGCTGCCCGACAAGCTCAAGACGTACGAGTGCGGTATCGATCCGGTCGGGGAGGGATGGTCCCAGAGTCAGGTCCGCTACTACGTCTACGGGTTCCTCTTCGTCATCTTCGACGTCGAGAGCGTGTTCCTCTTCCCGTGGGCCCGGGTATTCGAGGGACTCGGCTATCAGGCCGTGATCGAGATGGCCATCTTCATCGGGATCCTCGCGGCCGGTCTCGTCTACGCGTGGCGGAAGGGGGTCCTGCGTTGGGCCTGATCGAGAAGACGTCGCTCCCCAAGCTTCAGCCGGTCAAGTTCATCCTGAACTGGGGTCGGCGCTACTCGCTCTGGGTGATCAACTTCGGTCTCGCGTGCTGCGCCATCGAGTTCATCGCGGCCTCGACGTCCAAGCACGACTTCATCCGCTTCGGAGTCATTCCGTTCGCCCACGGTCCGCGGCAGGCCGACCTGCTCGTGGTGGCGGGGACTCTCACCGACAAGATGGCTCCGGTGGTCAAGCGTGTGTACGAGCAGATGCCGGAGCCGAAGTACGTGATCTCCTACGGTTCGTGCGCGAACTGCGGGGGGCCCTACTGGGACAGCTACTCGGTCACGAAGGGCGTGGACCAGATCGTGCCGGTGGACGTGTACGTGCCGGGCTGCCCGCCCCGCCCCGAGGCCCTGCTGCAGGGGATCATGAGGCTGCAGGAGAAGATCGCGAAGGAAGACATCAGGGAGAAGTGGAGTGGCCAGCACACGGCGCCCGCTACCACCCCCTGAGGTCGAGTCGCGCCTGCGGGCGAGTTTCGGCGATGACGTGCTTTCGTTCGAGGATCAGTACGGGCACGCGGTCGTTTCGGTCGCGCCGGCCCGCTACCGGGACGTGGCCATCTTCCTCCGCGACGATCCGGATCTCGCGTGCGACTTCTGCGACTTCGCGGGCGGTGTCGATCTCGGCTCGGCCGGGTTCGAAGTGGTGACCCACCTCTACTCGACAACGCACAACCACAATGTCCGTCTGAAGGTTCGGCTTCCGCACGAGAACCCGGTGTGCCCGACCATCTCCGACGTCTTCCCGGGTGCGAACTGGCACGAGCGCGAGACAGCCGAGATGTTCGGGATCGTCTTCGAGGGGCATCCGCAGCCTGTGAAGCTGCTGCTTCCGGAGCCTTTCGAGGGTCATCCGCTGCGAAAGGACTTCCCCCTGATCAGCCGCGAGGTCAAGCCCTGGCCGGGGGCAATAGAGGGCGAAGAGGCGGAAGAGGAAGAGTGATCGTGGCTGCTCAGGGCGTGAGCATCTTCAACGACTGGATCGGCAACTTCTGGGTCGTCCTCGTCGTCAAGGCCATCGCCGCCCTCGGGTTCTTCTTGATCGCGGCGCTGGCGATCGGCTATCTGGAGCACAAGGTCCTTGCCCACATGCAGGCGCGGCTCGGACCGATGTACGCGGGTGGCTTCCACGGCTGGGCCCAGCTCCTCGCCGACGCGGCGAAGTTCATCCAGAAGGAAGACGTGATCCCAGCCGCGGCCGACCGGTGGGTGTTCTCGCTTGCTCCTGCGGTCGTGATGATCCCGTACGTCGTCATCTTCGTCGTCATCCCCTTCTCCAACACGATCTACGCGGAGAACCTCGACGTGGGGATCTTCTTCGTGATGGCGATCGGGTCCATGAGCGTGATCGGGATCCTGATGGCGGGATGGTCCTCGGCCAACAAGTTCTCGCTGATCGGGGCTCTCAGGGCGGCGGCTCAGCTCATCGCCTACGAGCTGCCACTCATCCTGGCGGCGGCGGCCGTCGTGATGCAGGCCGGCACGCTATCGCTGATAGGCATCGCCGAAGCCCAGGACCGGTACTGGTTCGCGTTGACCCAGCCGATCGGGTTCCTCATCTTCCTGACTGCATCGCTCGCCGAGCTGGCGCGTTCGCCCTTCGACATGCCCATCGCCGACTCGGAGATCATCGCGGGCGCGTACACCGAGTACACGGGCATGAAGTTCGCGTTCTGCCTGCTGTCCGAATACGCAGGCATCGTCGCGCTCTCCGCGATCGCCTCTGTCCTGTACCTCGGCGGTTACCAGGGGTTCCTCGGGGTACCCGAGCCGCTCTGGATGGCGGCCAAGATCGGCGCGTTATCGTTCTTCGTCATCTGGCTGCGGGCCACGTACCCGCGCATGCGCGAAGACCAGCTCCAGCGGTTCTCTTGGCTGGTGCTGATCCCGTTGGCGCTCGTCCAGATCGTCGTGGTCGGGCTGGTGAAGGTCGCGGTCGGGTAGGCCGGAGAGCGGGGAAGCGTGGCGATCGAGGAGAAGGGCGTCCGCAGGCCGGAGAAGGAGGTCTCAGGCACCGGCCTGGGCCTGCTCAAGGGCCTCGGCGTCACCCTCAAGCACTTCATGAGGAAGACGGTGACGCAGCGGTATCCGGAGGAACGGCCGGACCTCCCCCCCCGCACACGCGGCGTGATCGCGCTGAAGCAGGAGAACTGCACCGTCTGCTACAAGTGTGCGCGTGAGTGTCCCGACTGGTGCATCTACATCGATGCGCACAAGGAGACCCACCAGCCGGCGTCCGTCGGCAAGGCCCGCTCGGTGAAGGTGCTCGATCGCTTCGCCATCGACTATGCGCTCTGCATGTACTGCGGGATATGTGTCGAGGTCTGCCCCTTCGACGCCCTGTTCTGGAGCCGGGAGTTCGAGTACGCGGAGTACTCCGTCGTGGATCTCATCCACGAGAAGGAGAGGTTGCAGGAGTGGACCTACACGGTTCTGCCCCCGCCGCCCCTCGAGGAGGGAGCGGAGATGCTCGCCCGCCCGACTGAGGTCGCCGACGTCACAGCGGCAGAGGAGGCCGTGGAGCCCGCCGCCGCTGCTCCAAGCGCTGCTCCGAGCGCCGCTCCGAGCACGTCCGTCGCTACCGCTGAGACAGGACCCGCTCCCACCCCCACCCCGCCGTCGGTGCCCCGGGCACCTTCGAGAGAGCGGAAGGAGGTTCCGCTCGATCAAGAGACGTTCGATCGGGTGCTGGCCGAGCAGCTCGAGAAGGGCACGAATCGGCGCGTGGCGGAGGGCCAGGCGCGGCGCGCGGCGATGATCGCCGCGCGCAAGAAGGCGGAGGAAGGACAGGCGCCGGGATGAGTGCGCAGGAGTATGCGCTCGTCGTGCTCGCCGTCGTAGGTTCGGTCTCGGCCTTCCGTCTCGTGACGGCGAAGAACGTCGTCCACGCCGCTCTCTATCTCGTCGTGACTCTTGCTATGACCGGCGGGGTGTACCTGGTCTTGGCGGCCGAGTTTGTCGCTTGGGTGCAGATCCTGATCTACGTGGGCGCCATCGTGATCCTGTTCCTGTTCGGACTCATGCTGACGAGGGCGCCGACCGGACGGGAAGCCCTCGACAACCAGCAGCGGGGAGTCGCCCTCCTGGTCAGTCTCGGGGTGCTCGCAGGGCTCGTGTTCCTGATGCAGAACGCATTCCACTGGAACGACCCGAAGATCCGGCCCGCGCACGGGACCACCGGCCTGCTCGGCGAATCGCTGTTCCGCCAGTACGTGCTGCCGTTCGAGGCGGTCTCGTTCCTGCTGCTCGCGGCGCTCATCGGCGCCATCGTGCTCTCGCGTAGGGACGACCGCCAGTGATCGGGCTGCCGCTCGCGCTCTTCTTCTCGGCGGTCCTGTTCTCTGCCGGTGTCTACGGGGTGCTGGCCCGCCGCAACGCCGTGCTCGTGCTCATGGCGATCGAGTTGATGCTGAACGCGGTCAACATCAACCTCGTCGCGTTCTCGCAGGCGCTGCGGGACGTGACCGGCCAGGTCTTCGCCCTCTTCGTAATAGCGGTCGCGGCCGCGGAAGTGGGGATCGGCCTCGCCATCGTGCTCCTGATCTACCGCAACCGCGAGACGATAAACGTCGACGAGGTGAACCTCCTCAAGTGGTAGCGGCCGTCACCTCGCCGGGCTTCGCCAAGTACGCGTGGATCATCGCGGCTCTGCCGATGCTCTCAGTCCTCCTCACGCTGTTCTTCGGCAAGCGGACTCCCGGTCGTGGGTGGATCTACGGCGTGTCCACCGTGGGCATCGGGTTCGTGATGTCGCTGCTGGTGCTGTGGCACTTCGTCCAGGGCGGAGAAGGGCATGCGTCGTCGGTCGAATGGTTCCGGATCGGCTCGCTGAGGCTCGAGGTCGGGCAGTACGTCGACGGCCTGACCGCGATCATGCTGATAGTCGTCACGACCGTCTCGCTGTGCGTCCACATCTACTCGATCGGCTACATGCGCGGCGACGAGCGGTTCACCTGGTTCTACGTCGCGCTGTCGCTGTTTACCTCGGCCATGTTGACGGTGGTCGTGTCCGACAACCTGCTCCAGCTGCTCGTGGGCTGGGAGATCATGGGAATCTGCTCCTACCTGCTGATCGGCCATTGGTGGGAGGAGCACGTCAACTCGAGCGCCGCGATCAAGGCGTTCATCACGACGAAGACCGGAGACGTTCCGTTCCTGTTCGGCGTCTTTGCGCTGGTCGTCGCGAGCGGGACGACGAACATCCACCAGATCGGCGAGATGGTGGGCGGCGGCGAGATCTCGCGCGTGATCGTCTCGGCCGCCGCGCTGCTTCTGTTCGGTGGGGCGATCGGCAAGTCTGCGCAGTTCCCGCTCCACGTCTGGCTCCCCGACGCGATGCAGGGCCCCACGCCGGTGTCCGCCCTGATCCACGCCGCGACCATGGTGGCTGCCGGCGTCTACCTGGTGGGTCGGCTGTTCGAGGTCTTCATCCACGCGGATCCGTGGGTCCTCCAGATCGTCGGGATAGTCGGCGGCATAACGGCGCTCGGCTCGGCGCTCCTTGGCCTGGTCCAGGACGACATCAAGCGCGTGCTCGCGTACTCGACCATCTCGCAGCTCGCGTACATGGTGGCCCTGATGTCCGTCGGGGCAGCCGGGCGGAATGCGGCCTTCTTCCACTTGTTCACTCACGCCTTCTTCAAGGCGCTGCTGTTCCTCTGCGCGGGCTCGGTCATCCACGCCGTGCACTCGAACAACATGAGCGAGATGGGCGGCCTGCGGAAGCCCATGCCGGTCACGTTCTGGACCTTCATCATTGGGTCGGCGGCCCTTGCCGGGATCCCGCCGCTGGCCGGGTTCTGGTCGAAGGACGAGCTGCTTGCGAGCGCCTCGACGGGTCACGAGGTCCTCTTCACCGTGCTGCTTCTCACCGCGCTCGTGACGGCCTTCTACACGACTCGGATGGTCATGCAGACGTTCTTCGGCCATTACAAGGGCAAGGGGCGGCCGCAAGAGTCCCCCGCCAGCATGACGGGCCCTCTCACTGCCCTTGCCGCCGGGACGGTCGGGGTCGGCTTCCTCGGTGCGCCCTTCGCGAAGGCCGTCTTCTTCAAGTGGGTGTACTTCGAGGAGCCTGAGACGATTCACTTCGTGCCCTGGGTCGCCGCTCTTTCGATCGGCGCGGCGCTCCTCGGCGTGCTCGGTGGCTACGCCGTGTATGCGAGGGAACGGGCGCGGGACCCGATGCTTGCGATGGGCTCGGTGACGAAGCTGCTGGTGAACAAGTACTACCTGGACGACGTGTACATGAAGGGCGTGGTCCTTCCGATCCGGGACAAGGCATCCGCGTTCGTCCGCTGGGTGGACCAGAACATCGTCGACGGCGTGGTGAACGGGGCCGCGAGGCTCGCCCGGGGGTTCGCCCGCCTGGTGAACGGCTTCGACGAGAGTGTGGTCGACGGCGCCGTGAATGGCGTCGCACAGACCGCGGGGCTCACCGGCGGCTTCCTCCGTTATCTCCAGTCCGGGAACGTCCAGCGCTACGCGGCGATCCTGTTCGCGGGAGTCGTCGTGCTGGCTGTCATCTTCACGAGGGTTTGAGCAAGCAGGTGGAAGAGAGGGAGTACTGATGAGCGGGTGGGAGAGATCGGCGATCTCGATCGCGACGTTCCTGCCGCTGGTGGGAGCGGTCGTGATCGCCTTCACGCCGAGGTCGAAAGAGCGGCTGGTCCGTGGCCTCGGCGTCCTGTTCACCGGCGCCGCCCTGGTCGTGGCCCTGGCGATCGCGGTGGGCTTCGACTACGGGGCCACCGACAAGCTGCAGTTCGAGCTCGATGCGAAGTGGATCCCCGTGATCGGGGCCCGCTACCACGTGGGCATCGACGGCATCAGCCTCCCGCTCTTCGTCCTCACCTTCGCGCTCTCGTTCCTGTGCGCCATCTACAGCTGGCGTTTCGTGCCGAGCCCCGGCAAGACGAAGGCCTTCCTCGCGCTCCAGCTCCTGCTCGAGACCGGCATGGCCGGAACGTTCATCGCCTTCGACCTGGTCCTGTTCTTCATCGTCTGGGAGCTGGTTCTGGTCCCGATGTACTTCCTGATCGGGATCTGGGGCAGTGAGAGGCGCGAGTACGCGGCGATCAAGTTCTTCCTCTACACGCTGTTCGGAAGCGTGTTCATGCTCCTGGGTTTCCTCGGCATGTACTTCCGGTCCGAACCTCACACGTTCGACATCGTGCGACTCGGGCAGTTCGCGGGTGCGGGCGGGTTCGGGCACACCTTCCAGCTCGTCGCCTTCGCTTCGATGTTCGTCGGCTTCGCCATCAAGGTTCCGATGTGGCCGTTCCACACGTGGCTTCCCGACGCCCACACCGAAGCGCCGACGGTGGGCTCGGTCCTGCTGGCGGGGATCCTCCTGAAGATGGGGACGTACGGGTTCGTCCGCCTCGCGCTCCCGCTGCTGCCCTATGCGGCGCAGAAGTACGCGCCGTGGATCGGCTTGCTCGCGGCGATAGGCATCGTCTACGCAGCGCTCGCGTGTCTTGCCCAGAAGGACCTGAAACGGCTGATCGCCTTCTCCTCGGTGGGCCACATGGGCTTCGTGATGCTCGGGATCGCGACGCTCACGCCGATCGGCGTCAACGCGGCGATCTTCGGCATGGTCGCCCACGGCGTGATCACCGGGATGCTGTTCTTCTGCGTGGGCTCGGTGTACGACCGCTACCACACGCGCCAGATCGCCGACATCGGCGGTGGTCTCATGCAGAAGCTCCCCTATCTGGGCGGGGTGTTCGCGTTCGTCTCGATCGCCTCGTTGGGGCTCCCCGGCCTCGCGGGATTCTGGGGCGAGGTCATGGCGCTCCTGTCCTCGTACAACCCCGCGAGCGCATTGAACACCGGCCTGTTCCGAGTGTTCATGGTCGCGGCCGGTATCGGGATGATCCTGACCGCCGGCTACTTCCTGTGGATGCTGCAGCGCGTGAACATGGGCACGCTCCCCGAAAGGTGGAAGGAGGCCGTCTTCCCCGACGTCGTCACCGTGGAGTGGGTCTCCTGGGCCCCGCTGCTCGTCGCGATCGTCGTCCTGGGTGTGTTCCCGCGCCTCGTGTTCGGCGTCACCGACGGCGCCGTCGAGGGCCTCATGCACCTGTTCGGCGGCTAGGTTTGGGGGCGACCGAGTGACGATCGACTACCACGCGATCCTGCCGGAGCTGATCCTCTCCGGGACGATCCTGCTCGTCCTCGTCGCCGACGCCTTCATTCGGCCGCGTCGCAAGTGGCTCGCCATGCCGATCTCGCTGGCGGGCGTCGTGGCCGCGCTGATCGCAGTCCTCACGTTGATCGGATCGAGCCGCACGACCTTCGACGGGATGTACCGGGTCGACAACTTCGCCCTGCTGTTCAAGGTCTTCTTCCTGTCGGTCGCGCTCGTCGTGCTGCTCGTCTCGCTCCGGTACTTCCGGGACGGGCGCTGGTACCAGGGCGAGTACTACTACCTGCTCCTCACGTCCTTCCTCGGGTGCGTGCTGATGCCGTCCGCGCGGGACCTCCTCATGCTGTTCATCTCACTGGAGCTGGTCTCGGCTCCCGCTTTCCTGATCGCGGCCTTTCGGAAGTCCGACCCGCGCTCGAACGAGGCGGGCCTGAAGTTCTTCCTGATCGGGGTCCTGTCGTCGGCGGTGATGCTCTACGGGATGAGCCTTGTCTACGGCGTGACGGGGCACACGAACCTATACGAGATCGGCCGGGTCCTCTCCGGGTCGCTCCCGGCCGGGCGCGAGACGTTGGCCGATGCGGCGATCCTGCTGGTCGTGGCCGGGTTCGCGTTCAAGGTCTCGGCTGTGCCGTTCCAGTTCTGGGCGCCGGACACGTACGAGGGAGCGCCGGTTCCGGTGGCCGCGTTCCTGGCGACGGCGTCGAAGGCTGCCGGCTTCGCGGGCCTGCTCCAGCTCATGTTCGTTGCGTTCCCGGCGGAGTACGAGTTCTGGACCCCTGTCTTCGCCGTCCTGTCGATCCTGACGATGACGATCGGCAACTTCATCGCCCTCAAGCAGCAGCAGATGGTGCGGCTGCTCGCGTACTCGAGCATCGCCCAGGCTGGCTACATGCTCCTTCCGTTCGCGCTCGTGTCGGCGAACAGCGTCGCGAACCAGGACGCCTTCGCGGCGGCCACGACGTACATCCTGATCTACGCGGTCATGACGCTCGGTGCCTTCGCCGTCGTGATCGCGCTCTCGCGCGAGTCCTCCGGGCTGCTCATCTCCGACTTTGCCGGGCTGATGCGCCGGGCTCCGGTCATCGCGGCGGCGATGACGATCTTCATGATCTCGTTGGCCGGCGTGCCGCCGATGGGCGGCTTCTTCGCCAAGCTTCTGATCTTCAAGGTAGCCATCGAGCGTGGCGGGATCGGCACGGCGCTCGCGATCGTGATGCTCGTCAACTCGGTGACCAGCCTCTACTACTACCTGCTCGTCCCGAGACAGATGATCTTCGCTGAGCCCGAGTTGGACCGCCCGTTTGCCTCTCCGGCCCTGGTGACCGGCGTCGCGGTGCTGGCCGCCGTGACGATACTGGCCATCGGCGTCTACCCCGAGCTCTTCTATCACTTCCCCCCGCTGTCTACGCTCGTAGGCGGCTGAGCGGGGCGTTGTCGGCCCTGAGCGGCGGCACTCAGGGCCGGAAGTTCACGAACTGCAGGGGAATGCCGAATTCGTGCTCCTTGACGGCGCGGATGACGGCCTGGAGGTCGTCCTTCTTCTTGCCGGTCACCCGAACCTGATCGCCCTGGATCTGGCTCTGGACCTTGAGGCCCGTCGTCCTTATGAGCTTGACGATGTCCCTAGCCTTGTCCTCGGCGATCCCGACGTTTACGTGGATGCTCTGGCGGTAAGTCCCTCTGGCGGCAGGCTGAATCGGGCCCTCCGACAGGGCCTTGAGCGGTACCTCCCGGCGGACGGCCTTCTCCTTGAGGACCTCGAGGGCCGCCTTCAGGCGGTCTTCAGTGGTGGAGCGAAGCTCTATGAGCTTGTCGTCCCGGTCGACCGAAGTCCCCGTGTTCTTGAAGTCGAACCGCTGGGCGATCTCCCGCCTGGCCTGATCGACGGCGTTCGCCACCTCCGGCATCGAGACATGCGAGACGATGTCGAACGAGAACTGGTCCTTCGCCACGTTCACATCGTACCGGTACCCGATTCGCGTTCCGAGCCGCGCCGTAGGCTGGCGCCGTGCGTGATCGTGGTCTCCTCCGATGGGACGCACCTCTGTACGCCGCGGGTGCGTTGGTGGCCGGCATCGCCGTGTGGCTGGATCACATCCCCCTTCAGAGACAGTGGGGCCGGCTTGCGCTTCCGGCGTACCTGGGGGCGATGGCGCTCTCGATCGCCGTGGCGGTGGGCGCACGCAGGTTGCCGGAGCGCCTGGTTCTGCGTCTGCGAGCAGGGATTCTCCTGGCGGCGATCGTTGGAGTAGCCCTCGGCCCCCTCGTTCTGGAGGCCTACTGGCGCCAGACCGAAGGCTTCCGAGGTCACGTCCAATCCGAGGTTCTTGTGACGGAGGAGTCTGCCTCGGCACTGCTGCACGGCGCCGATCCCTACGCGGCGTCTTTCGCGGATGGACCACTCGGCGCGTGGCCGAAAGGAACCGCAGACCACGTCCCGTACCTGCCCGGCATGTTCCTGTTCGGGATGCCGCGGGCGCTCGACGGCACGGGCTGGCACACCGACGCGCGGATAGCCTTCGCGGTCGTCGCCCTCGCGGCGATCGGCCTCGCGGTTGGCCATTCCCGGGCGCGACCGGAGAGGGCGCTGACTGCAGTGCTGGTGGTGGTCGCGCTACCGACGGGCGCCCGATACATGACCGGGGGCGGCGACGACCTCGCCGTCCTGGCCCTGATGCTGCTCTCGCTCGTGCTCCTCGACCGGCGACGGCCGGTGCCGGCGGGCCTGGTTGCGGGTCTGGCCGCCGTGGTGAAGCAAACGGCGCTGCCGCTGCTGCCCTTCCTCATCGTGGCCGCGAGGGACCGTGACGGGCGCCGGGAGTGGGGGAAAGCGCTCACGGCCTCGCTCGCGGTGATGGTTCCGGTGGTCCTTTCATTCCTGTTGTGGAACCCGCGCGCGTTCATCGAGGACGCCGTCCTGTTCCCGCTCGGGCTGGCGCAGGAGCCGACGCTTGCGGCGAGCCCGACCCTCGGAAGCGTGCTATCGGAGGTTCTTCCGTTCCCGAAGGGGGCGATCGCGGTTGGGCTGGGACTTGTCGTGCTGGCCGTGGCTGCATATCTGCTCGTCGTGCGGCCGCCCGTCGGCGCTCGAGGTGCCGCGGAGCGGACTGCCCTCGTGCTGCTCCTCGCGGTTCTGCTGGCCACGGCCGGGCGGTTCGGCTACCTGCTGTATCCGATCGGGCTCTTCGCCTGGGCGCGTCTGATCCTCGAGCCCGAGGCCGACTCCGACCTCGAGGGGCGGCGAGGCGGTCTCCGTGGCGCTAAGATTCCGGTCTCCCGGGAGGGTGCCCGAGTGGCCAAAGGGAGCGGTCTGTAAAATCGCCGGCGAAGCCTACGGAGGTTCGAATCCTCCCCCTCCCACCAGCGGGTCTCTGTCTGTTGGTCGTGTCGTGCGATCAGCGGCAGGGGATGCGCCAGACACCGAGGGAAGACCGCTTCTTCAGGAAGTTGAAGTCCATTTCGTTCGCCTGTGGGCAGAACTCGTCCTTGGCGAGGTCGTACTCCACGCCGAAGACGGCCTTTCCCGCGTCGACGAACGGCGTCAGAAGGTCGCACTCGTCATAGGTGAAGCATTCTTCGTTGAGCGCGTAGTCGAAGTAGGGCAGGAGGTCTTCGACCTGCTCCAGGTCGTTCTTCAGTGCGACGGACAGTCCGCGGCGGTGTGCTTGATTCGCCAGCCAAACGTTGTAGCGGAGCTGATGAGCGGCCGTCAGCTCGAACCCCGTGTCGTTCTGATAGCCGTCGACGTTGTCGAACTCGATGCCGTCGAACCCCTTCCTGGTGCACCGATCCATCCGCGCTTTCATGATGGGAGCCAGCAGACGGATCCGTCTCACGTCGAGCCATCGTTCTCCGGGCCAGCCGTCGAGCTCGTTGCCGAGCACCGAGTCCGGAAAGCGGTCGGCGTCCGGCCGCCACTGCTCCCACGATCCCGCGCTGACGTAGCAGACGACCGCACGCCCCTCGCGATGCAGCCTACGCACGACTCGCGCGGAGACTTCGAACGCGTCCACGTCGAACATCTGGGCGTCGATGGATGTATCGATCCGTCCTTGGAGCTGCCACTGCCAACTGGTCTGGACCTCGGGGACCCAACAGTCGGGGCACGGCACCGGGTCGGGCAGCGACCCAGCCGGGATCGTCGAAACCGGGTTGGGGAACGCCGCGGCCGAGACCGTCACAGCCGGATGGTGCCGCGCCGCAGCCGGGGCCGCGGGGACGAGCGCTAGAAGAACCGCAATCGGGAGAGCCACATGCTCCGCTCTCCATCGTCGTGATGAACGGCTGGCAGTCATGCGGAGCTACCCACCTACTTACCCAACCGGGGACTCTGGGAGCCTGTCCTTCCCCCGCCTCACGACGGTAGCACGAGTCCATCCGCCTGACCCCGGACTCTCGGCGCTTGAGGCTTGGCATATGCTCCGTGTCCAAGCGGGTGGTTGCTCCGGAGAGTGTGGGTCGTCCGGCAGGGAGATGGCGGTGTGAGCAGCGACGGAACAGCCGGAAACGACACGCCGGGCACGTCCGCGCAGTCGCCTGAGTTCCCGCCGCCGCCGCCGTCCCCGCGACTGCCACCACCTCCGCCGCCCGGCGGTGGGATCGGAGAGGGCGCAGCGGCCCTTCGACCTATGGGTCTTGGCGAGATCCTGGAAGCCTCTATGACACTGTACTTGCGCAACTGGCGCACCTTCATGGGAGTGGCCGCGGTGGCCTATGTGCCCTTCCTTCTCCTGTCGCTGAGCCTCGGCCGCCTCTTCCCGGAGGAATGGCCGATGGGATGGGGCCCTTCATTGCAGGTGAGCGTGACGACGGCGGTGATGCTCTCCCTGCTGATCGTGGTGACGGCTCTCGTGGTGGAGCCGCTTGCAGCGGGGGCCATGGTCAAGGCGGTGGCTGGCGCCTACATGGGTGAGCGCCTGACGGTCGGTGGTGCGTACCGATATGCGCTAGGTGCGATGTGGTCGCTCCTGCTGGTGACGCTGCTCGAGAGTCTGGTCGTCATAACCGGCTTGGTCCTGCTCATCGTTCCGGGGGTGATCTTCGCGGTCCGGTTGGCCTTCGCTACCAACGCATTGATCCTCGAGGGAGTGCGCGGACCCGCAGCTCTCCGGCGTTCGTGGGAGCTGTCCAGGGGGAGCTTCTGGTGGATCGTCGGGGTCCTGCTGGTCACCGGGGTCCTTGCCGGGATCGCAGCAGGGGTCTTTTGGCTGCCCTCGTACGTCGCCGGGTCGACGATTGCCGGCCCGATCTTGTCCGAGATCTTGAGCTCGATCGGCCAGCTGCTCACGACGCCGTTCACGACGGCGGTCCTTGTGCTCCTCTACTTTGACATGCGCGTCCGCAAGGAAGGCTTCAGCCTCTCGGTCCCGACCGGCGAGGTCTCGCATGAGTCCGGCGGCGGACCCGCCTAGTGCCCGCGTTCGGCTCCTCGCCTCCCGTCAGGTCGCCGACACGCTGTCAACGCTGCCGAGTTCGACCACGTCTCCCACCTTCACCCCGTGATCCTGGAAGAACCCCAGGTTCACCTCTACCGCTCCGACGTAGGGCACATCCGGCCGGTACGTAGGGCACGGGTCTACCGTGCACGGTTCCATGTCCAGGACCGCCACGATTCGCCCCTGCCGGTCCCAGAAGGCGATCGAGAGCGGGATCAGCGTGTTCTTCATCCAGAAGGCGTCGCGGGTCGGCGCGTCGAAGAGGAAAGCCATCCCGGCGTCGGGGTCGAGCGAGGTCCGACCCATCAGGCCTTGTTGACGGGCCTGCGGCGTGTCGGCGATCTCCACGACGAGGTGTGTCGGCTCCGGGCTCGAGTGGATCGTGAGGTGTCGGCTCGGCCGCTCGTCCGTTTGATGGTTCGCTCCGCAGGAGCCCAAGAGGAGTCCCACTGACAAGAAGACGGCTAGCCTCCGCATGTGTCCATCGTGCCACGGGGGTCGAGCCAGGGCGTTGCTATGATCGCGGCGGCGCCGGAGTAGCTCAGTCGGCAGAGCACCTCCATGGTAAGGAGGGGGTCAGGGGTTCGAGTCCCCTCTCCGGCTCTCACAGAGCGGATGAGCTGCGGGCCCTCGCGCGTGCCTGAGTCCGCAGGTCAGAGGTGCGGTGTACCCACTGTCCGGGTAGACTCTTTCGCCGAGGCGGCGTAGCTCAGGGGCAGAGCAAGCGGCTCATAATCGCTGTGTCGGTGGTTCGAGTCCACCCGCCGCTACGAAGCCCCGAACCGAAGAGCCCGTGCGCGTCCAGGAGGAACCGAAGTGGCAAAGCAGAAGTTCGAGCGGACCAAGCCCCACGTGAACATCGGCACGATCGGGCACATCGACCACGGCAAGACCACGCTCACGGCGGCGATCACCAAGGTGCTCGCCGAGCGGGGGCTTGCCGACTACACGCCCTTTGAGGAGATCGACAAGGCTCCCGAGGAGCGCGAGCGGGGCATCACCATCGCGATCGCCCACGTCGAGTACCAGACCGATCACCGCCACTACGCCCACGTGGACTGCCCGGGCCATGCCGACTACATCAAGAACATGATCACAGGCGCCGCCCAGATGGACGGGGCGATCCTTGTCGTATCGGCCGCAGACGGCCCGATGCCCCAGACAAGAGAGCACGTCCTCCTTGCCCGCCAGGTAAACGTCCCCTACATCGTTGTCGCGCTGAACAAGATCGACATGGTCGATGACCCCGAGCTGCTCGATCTCGTCGAGCTCGAGGTAAGGGAGCTCCTTTCTTACTACGAGTTCCCAGGAGACGACGTGCCCGTCATCCGCATGTCGGCCCTCAAGGCCCTCGAGGACGATCCGGAGGCAAAGACCCAGATAGTCGAGCTTCTAGATGCCGTCGACACCTACATCCCCGAGCCCACCCGAGACACCGACAAGCCCTTCTTGATGTCAATCGAGGACGTGTTCTCGATCACCGGGCGGGGCACCGTCGTGACCGGAAGGGTCGAGCGAGGCTCCCTTCGCAAGATGGAAGAGGTCGAGATCGTAGGCATCCGCGATACCAAGAAGACGGTGGCAACAGACCTAGAGATGTTCCGCAAGTTCCTGGATGAGGTCGTGGCCGGCGACAACGTCGGAGTGCTGCTACGAGGTATCGACAAGGACGAGGTCGAAAGAGGCCAGGTGCTCTCAAAGCCCGGCACGATCACCCCCCACACCAACTTCACCTCGCAGGTCTACGTGCTCTCAAAGGACGAGGGAGGCCGCCACACGCCGTTCTTCAACGGCTACCGTCCCCAGTTCTACTTCCGCACCACCGACGTGACCGGCGCGGCGCACCTTCCCGAGGGCGTCGAGATGGTCATGCCCGGGGACAACATCGAGATGACCGTCGAGCTGATCGCCCCCATCGCCATGGAGGAGGGCCTGCGCTTTGCCATCCGCGAGGGCGGCCGCACCGTGGGCGCCGGGCGTGTGACCAAGATCATCAAGTAGGAGA
>JBFMCN010000037.1:0-6196 GCA_040754475.1 Actinomycetota bacterium
CGAGGACTCCCTCGGCGAGCTGGTCGACCGCCTTCGGCTGGTCTCCCGAGAGCTCGAACTCGGCGTGGACCCTGAAGGGGGGCATCGAAGGGATTCTAGGCCCGCGCTGCGACAGGCCCGAGGGCTCAGCGCGCCGGCCGCACCGGTTTCCGGCGACCGCTCGTCAGTCCCTGTCAGGGTGTCAGCGTCAGGCACTACCGTCGCGTCCTATGCGAGCCAGAATGCCCGACATGCCGCAACACGATCGGCCAAGGGAGCGCCTGCTGGCTCGAGGCGTGGAAGCACTTGGCGAACGCGAGCTGCTGGCGCTGATCCTCCGCAGCGGTCGGCCCGGTGAGAGCGCCCTCGATCTTGCGGCCACACTCCTCACCCTGCGCTTGTCGGCGACGATGGCTTGGAGAGCCCGCGCGATCGCGACCCGCTGGTAGTACCTGGGCTGTTTGATGGTTCCGTCCGAGTTCCGAAGGGCTCGGCTGAACGGCGTGAGAAGGACGCCTGCGTCTTCCTCGGTCAAGCCTTTCCAGGCCCGGTATCGGCGGAGCGCCTCCTCGGGGCTCGGGAAGGCGGACGGCTCTGACTCGATTCCGGTGTCGTAGTCGTGTTCGACGATCCCCTTCCCGTTCGAGGAGTAGGCAAGTGGGATGTCGAGCAGCTCCGCGTACCTCATGGCCTGCTGCATACCGTCGCCCGGCTTCTTGAACTCCCGCTTGGCCTCGACTACCGCGACGTGGAACCCAGGTTCCACCTCGAGCAGGTAGTCGGCCCTCAGCGGCTTGTCGCGGCGGTGCTTTCGTCCTACGCGGATGATCCGGCCGTCCGTTACCGGATACTGCTCGACGATCTGGTCATCGGACCAGCCCGCCGCGTGGAGCAGCGGCACCACGTAGTCCCGGCAAGTCTCCTCTTCAAGCGGCCCGCGTACGGCCATGCGCGAATCGTAGTCCGGTCGGGTACGCCCCCAACAGTCCGAGTGGCTAGCGGCTGTGCCTCCCGGACATTCGTTCCCGGACGAACTCCACGAGGTCCTCCACGTGGGCATCGGCATGCATGAAGAGCCCACGGGGCCCGCCCTGGAGCTCGCCGAGACGGACGCCGAGGGGCTTCCGGGCTCGCGCCGTCGCCGGCGTCCGCCACCGCTCGTCGGGCATTGTCCGAATGGCTTCGATGATCCGGGCGTGGGTGGCGTCGGCCCGCCGCCGAGCCTCCGAACACGACAAGCTGGCCTTTCGGGCAACATCGTCCGCGTTGATCCGGTTGATGCCGCGCGAGGAGATGAGGCGGTCTATCGGCGCCCGCTCCCCTCGCTCCCAGGCGGCAAGGGCATCGAGCGCGTGCTCCTCCCAGCTCTCGAGGTGCCCGACGAGGTCCCTCGGCGACCACTCCCCGCCTCCGATCCCCGGCCGCTCCAGGTCGGCCTTCGGCACGCGGGCGAGGAGCGCGCCGATCTCGGCTCGCCCTTCCTCGAGGACGCGGACCGCTTCTTCCCTCGTGAGCAGGCCTTCCTCACCCATGGCGCCTCCTACATCCGACCGGCTTCGATGATGCTCTGGAGGAACTGCTGGGTCCGTGGTTGCAGGGGTGACGAGAAGATCTGCTCGGGTGGACCCTCCTCGAGGATGACGCCCTCGTCCAGGAAGCAGACGCGGTTCGCGATGTCGCGTGCGAACCCCATCTCGTGCGTCGCGATCACCATCGTCATGCCGCCGCGGGCCAGCTCGCGGATCAGGTCGAGCACACCCGACACCAGCTCGGGGTCCAGGGCGCTCGTCACCTCGTCCAGGAGCAGGATGTCCGGCTGCATCGCGAGCGAGCGGATGATCGCCACCCGCTGCTGCTGGCCGCCCGACAGGCGATCTGGGTAGTCGTCCTTCTTCTCCGCCAGCCCGAACCTCTCGAGGAGCTCCAGCGCTCGAGCCTCGGCCTCGCCCTTCGACAGCTTCAGCGCCTCGGTCGGACCGAGCGTGATGTTCCGAAGCACCGCCATGTGCGGGAACAGGTTGAACGACTGGAACACGATGCCGATGTGCCGCCTCACTCGGTTCACGTCGACACCGTGGGAGGTGACCTCCTCTCCGTGTATGACGATCCGGCCCTTGTCGATGGGCTCGAGCAGGTCGACGCACCTGAGCAGCGTGGACTTCCCCGAGCCGGAGGCGCCGATCAGGCAGATCACCTCGTGCTCCGAGACGGAGAGGTCGATCCCCTTCAGCACCTCGAGCTTGCCGAAGGACTTGTGAACACCCTCGATGCGAAGAGCCGCGGAGTCCCCACTCACAGCGCACCTCCCGCCTGTCGACGCCGGCGCTCGCGCGAGACGAGCCAATCGACAAGCCTCGTCATCGGGATGGTGATCACGAGGAACAGCAACGCGGCCGCGAGGAGTGGAGTGAAGTTGAACAGCGTTTCCTTCTCTATCTGAGCCATCTTGAACGCCTCGGGCACGGCGACCACGAAGGCGATGAGGGCGGTGTCCTTCTGGAGGCCGACGAAGTCGTTCAGCAGCGGTGGGATCACGCGCCGTACCGCCTGGGGGATCACGACGAAGCGTAGCGATTGCCACCGCGACAGGCCGAGCGAACGGGCCGCGGCCACCTGGCTCGGATGCACCGACTCGATGCCCGCCCGGTACACCTCCGCCACGTAGGCCGAATAGGAGAGGATCAGCCCCACGACCCCCCAGAAAGCCGCTCCTTTCGGGATGCCCGGCAGATCGAGGCTCGGTACGCCGAACGCAAGCAAGTACACGACCAGAACCGTCGGGATCCCCCGGAACAGATCCGTATACGCGATCGACATGAGGCGGAGCGGGAAGAAGACCGGGCCGGGGAGGCTCCGCATCACAGCAAGTAGGAGCGCCCAGGCCAGGATGAAGACCTCCGCGATCATGAAGTACTGGATGTTGCGGAGAAACTTCTCCGCGATCTCCGGGAACGTGTCGCGGAAGACCTCTCCGCTGAAGAACAAGGCCTTGACGTCGGGCCAATGTGGTGAGCGCGCGATGGTCCACCCGATGACCGTGAACACGACGATCGTGCTCACGACGGCCGTCAGCACGCCCTTGGCGCCCTCCGCCCGCAGAGGAGCGAGAATCCTAGAGGCTGGCCGACCCTCGGGGAGCCGCGGATCGCCCGGCTGGTATTGGCACAGCTCGGGGGCTCCTCCCCCTCCTCCAACCGCCACGAGCGCCCGCCGAACCCGCTACTTCAGAATCGGAACCACGCCTACGTTGGTCTTGTCCGAGAGCCAGGTCTTCGTGATGTCCGCGAGCGTCCCGTCCGACCTCATCTCCTCGAGCGCCAGGTTGACGCAGCCGACGAGCGGACTGCCCTTGATGAACGTCATGCCGAAGTGCTCACCCGACAGGTTCTCGAACTGGCCGACGACTACGCCCTTCTTCACTTCCTGGACGTACGGATCGGCGATGTAGAGCGCCGTCGGGAGGTCGACCACGATGCCGTCGATCTGCCCGGCGTTCAGGGCCGCAACCGCGTCCGCCGTGGAGTTGTAGACGCCCGCTTCCTTGTTGGGACTTATGGTGTTCACGATGAAGTCGTAGTTGGTGGTCCCGAGCTGCGCCGCAAGCGCCCAATCCCTCAGGTCCGCGATGCTCGTCGCCTTCGTGATCGGCGTGCCCTTGACCGCGACGAGCGCTTGGTTCACGTCGTAGTAGCTATCGCTGAAGTCGACGGCTCGCGCCCTCCTGTCGGAGTACGAGATCTGTTCGATCGCGAAGTCGTAGTCCCTGGGCCCGGGCTTGTAGGTCTGGCCGAACGGCGCTACGACCCACTGCACTCCGTCCGTGGCGAACCCCATCCGGTCCGCAACCTCATATGCCACAGCAGCCTCGAAGCCCTCGCCCGTGTACGGGTCGTTGAACTTCCAGTCGGGGTTGTCCTCCGTCTCGCCGCCGGCGAAGTAGGGCGGGTAGGCGGGGTTGTCGGTGCCGATCGTCAACACGCCGGAGTCGACGTAGCTGGTGACGCTCTCCGCGCACTCCGCCGCAGTCGATCCTGTGGCGCTCGGTGAGCCTTCCGTCTCCTCCGTGCCTTCCGCGCACGCCGCAAGCAGAAGGCCGAAGGCCGCGATACAGACAAGCATCCTACGCATCGTCGATCCCCCCCGAAGAACCCTCGTGGAGACGCCGTCGGCGCCCGAGCGCGAGCCTAGCACGCCCCCCGAGACCGAGCCTCGCGAGTCACGCCGCGACTCGATCGGAGCCCGGCCCTGACCGGTTAGATGGGCTTGCGGCTGACGAACCCCGAATCGACGTCGTGCCACCAGGCCACGCGATCCTCCCCGAGACGCCAGGACAGGTACACGCCCCGCCCGTCGCGCTCGGCGGGGAAGTCCACGATGCCCACCTCCGCGTCCCGGAGGAGGATGCCCTGCTCCGCCAGCCGCTCCAGCTCCCCCTTCAGCGCGGCCGAGGCCTTCCAGTAGTCGTCGCCCTCGCGCTCTCCGCCGTCGACCACCACCCTGCTGCGGATCCGTTCGGCCGCACGGAGGATCGTTTGCCGTGCCTCGCGCATGCGCTGGAGCCGTACAAGGAGGTCCGGTAGCTCCGCGTTCGCCTCCTCAACCGAGTACACGCGATCTTCGGCCATCACAGCCCCAGCAGACCGGGGAGCTCGCCCATGGAGACGATCCTCGCGCCGTCCGCGTCGGGGAAGCGGCCCCGCCGGTCGATCAGCACCGGGAACATCCCGATCGCGCTCGCAGGTGCGACGTCGAACTCCGGATCGTCCCCAACGTACACGGACACCTCAGGCGCTACGCCGGCGCGATCCAGCGCCAGCCTGAAGATGCGCGGGTCGGGCTTCTCCATCCCCTCCGCGCCCGAGATGACGCGCACCTCGAAGAATGGGGTCAGGCCGAGATCGTCGAGGAGCCGTTCGAGCCACTCCTCGAAGTTGGACACGACCCCGAGCTTCAGGCCCGCATCGCGAAGCTCCTCCAACACCGGCACCACGTCGTCGAACATCGCGTAGTTCGCGAGGTCGGAGAACTCCCGGTAGACCGTGTCGATCAGGCCGGGGTCGGCAATGCCTAGGTCGCCGAGGAAGATCCCGTACACGTCGTGCCAGAACCGGCGCGACCTCTCCTTGGAGGTCGTCCACAGCTCATTCGCATCGGCGGCTTGCTTGAACCTGTCGAACACGACGTGGAGCCGGTCACGGATCGTCTGCGCGGCGACGTCGTGGCCCTCGCGGCGGA
Organism: Actinomycetota bacterium; assembly: GCA_040754475.1. Lineage (GTDB taxonomy): Bacteria > Actinomycetota > UBA4738 > UBA4738 > HRBIN12 > JAJPHY01. The sequence goes on from JBFMCN010000037.1 coordinate 5,215, forward strand.
GGATCTCGGCGAACAGGTCCGGGAAGGTCGGGTGAGGGTGGACGAGCGTCTCCCCCGCGTCGAAGAAGACCGCTTCGAACCTCATCGGGCCGATGATAGCGACCGGCGGAGCCTCAGCCGCTTCCGCCTTTCGCTCGGGCTTGAAGGGCCTGCCAAACGCAGTCGACCTGGCCCTCGAGGTCATCGGGGGTGCCGTCGTTGTCGAGGATGAAGTCCGCGTTCTCCGCCTTGGCCTCGAGCGGCATCTGCGCGGCGATCCGCGACCGGATGGCCGGCTCTGACATCCCGCGATCCCGCATGAGGCGCTCGGCCGCGGTCTCCTCGGCCGTCGAGACGACGATCAGGACGTCGAACTCGTCGTGCATACCCGCCTCGACGAGCAGGGGCGCGCTTAGGACCACGATCCTGTCCGTCCCCCGGTATTCCTCGCAGCCCTCGTAGAAGAGTCTTCGTACCTCCGGGTGCACGATCGCCTCGAGGTCTCGGCGGGCGTCGGGATCGCCAAAGACGATCTCGGCAAGCGCCTCGCGATCGAGCTCGGCGTTCGGAGCGAGGACGTTCGGCCCGAAGCGTTCGACGACCCGGTCGTGAGCGGCCGTGCCTGGGGAGACCGCCTCGCGGGCGAGCCGATCCGCATCGAAGACCACAGCTCCGCGCTTCTCCAGCAGGCCGGCGACGGTCGACTTGCCCGAACCGATCCCGCCGGTGAGGCCGACGAGCAGCAAGCCGCTACTCCGAGCGGCCTTCGCGCCGCTTGAGGTCCTCGAGGATCGCCTCGAGCGACACCTCCTCCTCCTCGGGCTCCTCCGGCTCGGGCGGGGGCACAGGGGCTGTTTCCTCGGGCGCCGCTTCCTCGGGGGCCGTCGGCTCAGCAGTTCCTTCTTCGGCCGCGACGGGCTCGGCTTCGGACGCGGCCGGCACTTGCGCCGGTAGCTCCTCAGCCGGAGCAGCCTCGGCGGCGCCGGCCTCGGCCGTCTCGGCC
>JBFMCN010000038.1:0-5692 GCA_040754475.1 Actinomycetota bacterium
CGGAACAACCGCTTGAAGCGGCTTCTCGACCTCCAGGCCCCCGAGATCATCGTGAACAACGAGAAGCGCATGCTCCAGGAAGCCGTCGACGCGCTGTTCGACAACGGTCGGCGCGGCCGCCCCGTCACCGGACCCGGCAACCGCCCGCTCAAGTCGCTTTCGGACATGCTGAAGGGCAAGCAGGGTCGGTTCCGCCAGAACCTGCTCGGCAAGCGCGTTGACTACTCGGGGCGCTCGGTGATCGTTGTCGGACCGCAGCTCCGACTGCACCAGTGCGGCCTCCCTAAGCAGATGGCGCTGGAGCTGTTCAAGCCGTTCGTGATGAAGCGCCTCGTCGACCAGAACCAGGCGCAGAACATCAAGAGCGCCAAGCGGATGGTGGAACGCGCCCGGCCCCAGGTCTGGGACGTGCTCGAGGAGGTCATCCGGGACCACCCGGTGCTGCTGAACCGGGCCCCGACCCTCCACCGGTTGGGGATCCAGGCGTTCGAGCCGGTGCTCGTGGAGGGCAAGGCCATCCAGATCCATCCGCTGGTCTGCACCGCGTTCAACGCCGACTTCGACGGTGACCAGATGGCGGTGCACGTGCCGCTGTCGGCAGAGGCGCAAGCCGAGGCCCGCGTGCTGATGCTGTCGGCCAACAACATCCTGTCACCGGCGCACGGACGGCCCATAGCCGTGCCCACACAGGACATGGTTCTCGGGATCTACTACCTGACGCTGGAGCCGGAGCGACCGGCCAAGGACGAGGACATCCCGAGGTTCACCTCGGTAGCCGAGGCGCTGATGGCTCTCGATCACCGGCTCGTGAAGCTGCACACCGTGGTGAAGGTACGGATGCCCGGGAAGGCTCTGCCGCCGGAGATGCTTCCGGATCGCGTCGACCTGCAGGGGGACGGCCGGGTTCCGCTCGTCGAGACGACGATCGGCCGACTGATCTTCAACCAGGCCTTCCCCGACGACCAGGAGTTCGTGAACCGGCCGCTCATGAAGGGCGACATCGCCAAGCTCGTCGACGCGAGCGTGCACAAGTACGACCGCGCGCAGGTGGAGCAGATCCTCGACAACCTCAAGAACATCGGGTTCCACTACGCCACACGCGCCGGCGTGACGCTCGGCGTCGAGGACGTCACCACACCGGCCGACAAGGCGAAGATCCTGGACTCCTACGAGACGCAGGCTCAGAAGATCGAGAGCCAGTACCGCAAGGGAATCATCACAGACGACGAGCGGCGCCAGGAGCTGATCGAGATCTGGACCGCGGCGACCGATCGGGTGAAGGACGCCATGGAGGCCCAGTTCGGCAAGACAAACCCCATCTACATGATGGCCAACTCCGGCGCCCGCGGGAACATCATGCAGATCCGGCAGATCGCCGGAATGCGTGGTCTCGTGGCCAACCCCCGCGGCGAGATCATCCCGCGTCCGATCAAGTCCAACTTCCGCGAGGGTCTGTCCGTGCTCGAGTACTTCATCTCCACCCACGGCGCCCGCAAGGGCCTGGCCGATACGGCTCTTAGGACTGCGGACTCCGGCTACCTCACGCGGCGGCTCGTGGACGTCGCTCAGGAGATCATCGTGCGGGAGGAGGACTGCGGGACCGACCGCAGCGTCCCGGTCGTCGTCACGGTCGAGACCCCGCAGGGCGATCGAGAGCCGAACGCCCACCTCGACACGTCTCTGTTCGGCCGGGTGCTAGCCGAAGACGTGAGGGGCCCCGACAAGAAGAAGGTGGCATCTCGGGGGGACGAGCTGGACGACACGCTGGTCGATCGGCTCGTCGAGGCTGGCGTCGATGTGGTTCGCGTCAGGTCGGCCACGACCTGTGAGGCTGCGTACGGAGTCTGCCGCCTGTGCTACGGCTGGAGCCTCGCGACCGGTCGCCTCGTCGACATCGGCGAGTCCGTCGGCATCGTTGCCGCTCAGTCGATCGGCGAGCCGGGCACGCAGCTCACCATGCGGACGTTCCACACCGGAGGGGTCGCGGGCGAGGACATCACGCACGGTCTGCCGCGCGTCCAGGAGCTGTTCGAGGCCCGCCGGCCCAAGGGCGAGGCGCAGATCACCGAGCTCGCTGGCGCCGTGATCGTCGAGGATGACGAGGACAAGAAGGTCCGGCGTATCACGGTCACCTCCGAGGACGGTGAACCGGTCCAGTACCAGGTGTCGTTCCGCGCTCGGCTGACCGTCGCCGACGGAGACACTGTCGAGGTCGGGCATCAGCTCACGGAGGGTTCTGTCAATCCCCACGAGAAGCTCCGCGTCGAAGGGGTTCAGGCCCTGCAGGCGCACCTGGTCGAAGAGGTCCAGCAGGTGTACCGCAGCCAGGGCGTGACGATCCACGACAAGCACATCGAGCTGATCGTCCGGCAGATGCTGCGCAAGGTGCAGATCATCGAGCCCGGCGATACCGACTTCCTCCCCGGAGACCTCGTCGACCGCCGGAGATTCGAGGCGATCAACCAGGAGACCGTGGAGAACGGCGGTGAGCCGGCGACGGCCCGTCCGCAGCTGCTTGGGATCACGAAGGCGTCGCTCGCCACCGACTCGTGGCTGTCGGCGGCATCGTTCCAGGAGACCACCAGGGTCCTGACCGAGGCCGCGATCGGCGCAAAGTCGGATCAACTCTTGGGGCTGAAGGAGAACGTGATCATCGGCAAGCTCATCCCCGCCGGCACAGGCATGGGCCGCTACCGCAACGTCCAGGTACAGATCCAGCCGGAGGCGATCCCCGAGTACTGGCTGGCGAGGCAGCGCGAGCTCGCCGAGCAGGAGGTGGAGGGCGAGCCCGTGCTAACGGGTCTTACCAGAGAGGAGGCCGAGCAGATGCTCGGCGGGTCCTTCTCGCCGGAGGAATAGCCCGCAGCCCGGGAGGGCAATGCTGCGTCTAGCCGCGTGCGATGGCCAACAGCTCGGCGTGCACCTCGGGCGATCCGGCCAGGATGTCGCCCGAAAGGTACCCGGGTCCGCCCTCCCAGTCGGTCACTACCCCGCCGGCCTCCTCGATCAGCAGGGCTCCCGCAGCCACGTCCCACGACGAGAGGCCGAGCTCGAAGAACCCCTCGAAGACCCCTGAGGCCACCCAGGCCAGGTCGAGCGAGGCCGCACCCGGGCGTCGGAGGTCTTCGAAGCGCTCAAGGCACCGCCTGAAGACCCCCAGGTACCTGGGCAGCATCTTCTTGTGCCGGAAGGGGAAGCCCGTCCCCACGACGCCACGCTCCGGCGGCAACTCCGAGACGCGGAGCTGCGCCGGCTCCACCCCCGGGCGTTCCACCACCGCACCCTTGCCCTTCTCGCCCACGTAGGTCTCGCCTAGGAAGGGGGCGTGAACGACCCCGATCACCGGCTTCCCACCTTCGACCAGGGCGACCGAGACGCCGACGGCGGGGAACCGGTGCAGGTAGTTGGTGGTGCCGTCAAGGGGATCGACGACCCAGTAGCGTTCGCCGTCGGCGCCGCCTCCTTCCTCCCCGAGAACGGGGATCTCGGGCGCGGAGGCCAGGGTCTCCGCTATCGCGCGCTCGGATGCTCGATCGACATCGGTAACGTAGTCGCCTGCTCCCTTCTGCTCCGCGGGACCGGCCGGGCGGGCGCTCCGCACGATCTCGCCGCCCCGGAGAGCGGCCCTTCGAGCGACTTCGCGGAGCGCGATGGGCTGTGGCACGGCAACTACGCTAGCAGGGCGCCGCGGGCCGCCGGCCGAACGGTTTGGCTGAGACAGGTCAACCAACGCCATCGGGGTATTGGCAGTTGGCCAGTTCGAGGGTCGGATTCACCAACTACAGACTGCGCTGTGTTCGTTGACGGGCGCGGCTCGTGCCTAGTAGCCTTAGCGTTTGCGCCGCGGACCCGGCGGGTGGGTCCGCTATCCTAGCGAGCTTTCAGGGGGTACCCGAAGGGACAACTGCGCCTGAGGCCGTCCCTGGAAGCCGGACCCGCGGGTCCGGCTTTTCGTTGGACCCCTGACGGAACAAGGAAGCACGAAGACGAGAGAGCCATGCCTACGATCCAGCAGCTGGTCAGGGAGGGACGCGAGCGTCCGCGCAGCAAGACCAAGAGCCCCGCGCTCAGGGGCTCTCCACAGCGGCGCGGCGTTTGCACGCGTGTGTACACGACGACCCCGAAGAAGCCGAACTCGGCACTTCGCAAGGTTGCACGGGTTCGCCTGACCACGCAGATCGAGGTCACCGCCTACATCCCCGGCATCGGCCACAACCTCCAAGAGCACTCCATCGTGCTGGTGCGCGGAGGCCGTGTGAAAGACCTGCCGGGGGTCCGCTACAAGATCATCCGCGGAACTCTCGACACCGCCGGCGTGAGGGACCGCAAGAAGGCACGTTCGCGCTACGGTGCGAAGAAGGGCGAGGCCTGACCATGCCACGCAAGGGCCCTGCCGTACGCCGGGAGATCGAGCCGGACCCTGTGTACCAGAACCCGCTGGTCACGCAGTTGGTCAACAAGGTCCTGCTCAAGGGGAAGAAGTCGCTGGCCGAGCGCACGGTCTACAAGGCGCTCGAGGTCATCTCCGAGCGGACGGCGAACGACCCGGTGATCACGCTCAAGAAGGCCGTGGAGAACGTCCGCCCGATGCTCGAGGTCCGTTCGCGTAGGGTGGGCGGCGCCAACTACCAGGTTCCGGTGGAAGTACGACCCGCACGCGGCACCACGCTGGCGCTCCGGTGGATCGTGACCAACTCGCGGGCGCGGAAGGAACACTCGATGGCCGAGCGCCTTGTCGGCGAGATCATGGACGCCTCGCAGGGTCAGGGCGTCTCGGTCAAGCGGCGCGAAGACATGCACAAGATGGCGGAGGCGAACAGGGCGTTCGCGCACTACCGATGGTGATCGACGCGAACGTCCGTGCCGGGCTGGAGGGCCCGGCCTTTCGTGAGGGGGTGCGCTGATGGCCACCCCTGCGAGGAAGATCGACGTGGTCGACGCGGCGGAACGGGCAAAGGGAGGGATCCCCGGACCGGGCAAGGGCCTGGTGATCCGGGAGTATCCGCTCGCCCGCACGCGGAACATCGGGATCATGGCGCACATCGACGCCGGCAAGACGACGACGACCGAGCGGATCCTCTACTACACGGGCAAGGCGTACAAGATCGGCGAGGTCCACGAGGGCACCGCGCAGATGGACTGGATGGTCCAGGAGCGCGAGCGAGGCATCACTATCACGTCCGCGGCCACGACCTGCCAGTGGAAGGCTCACTGGATCAACATCATCGACACTCCGGGGCACGTCGACTTCACTGTCGAGGTAGAGCGCTCTCTGCGGGTCCTCGACGGCGCCGTCGCGGTCTTCGACGCGGTCGCCGGCGTTGAGCCTCAGACGGAGACGGTGTGGCGCCAAGCGGACCGCTATCGGGTGCCCCGGATCTGCTTCGTGAACAAGATGGATCGCACCGGCGCCGACTTCGAACGGACCGTCCGGATGATGGTCGATCGCCTGCATGCGAACCCGCTGGTCCTGCAGCTTCCCTGGGGGACCGAGGGCGGCTTCGTCGGCGTGATCGACCTCGTCGAGATGAAGGCGTACCGGTGGACGAGCGAGATGGGCGAGGAGTGGGAGACGGCCGAGATCCCCGCCGAGTATCAGGACGCGGCGGCGCAGGCCCGTCACCACCTGACCGCGCAGCTCGCCGACCACGACGAGCTGCTCATGGAGAAGTTCGTGCACGAGCAGGAGCCT
>JBFMCN010000039.1:0-18957 GCA_040754475.1 Actinomycetota bacterium
GCCGCCACGCTGGAGCACCTGTACGCGCGCACGCGCGACGCCGGCGCGGAGATCGTGGCCCTCCTCAAGAAGGGCAGCGCCTACTACGCGCCCTCGGCATCGGTTGCCAAGATGGTCGATGCGATCACGCGGGGAACAGGGGAGACGCTCCCTGCCTGCGCATGGTGCACCGGCCAGTACGGGATGGACGGCGTGTACGTAGGCGTGCCGGTCCGTCTGTCGCGGAACGGGGTCGAGGAGATCGTAGAGCTGGAACTGAACGCCGAGGACCTCGATGCGCTCCGGGCGGCGGCCGAAGGCATCCGCGCCAGGTGCGCGGACCCGGCGAAGCTCTAGCAACGGCTCGGTCGGCTGACCCACATCGAGCCCAAGACACCCCCCAGGGCACCCAGCACACCGCCGGCGAGTACCAGGAAGATGCCGGGCTCGAGGGAGACCTGGAAACGCTCTGCGAAGACCGCCTCGAGCTCTGCCCGCACGTCGGCATAGGGTTCGTGCAGCTGGGCCGCCAGCTCCTTCGCGAGGCGGTCTCGTTGCCCGGAGTCGGTGAACCGCGATCTCGCTCTTGTGATGTCGAGGGCTGCGAGTGCTGCCGCGAGAAGGCCCAGCGTGAGGATCAGGGCTGCGGCTATCCGTCGTGCCCGCAGGGTGGCGAGCAGACGCATCACGATCGTGCCCACGAGGATCGCGGTGCCCGCCGCGAGCGCGATCCATCCCTCGCACAGGTCCGTTCCACGCGTCGGCGTATCGAACGGCTCGACTGTGGCCCAGCTCATCAGCGAGCCGAGGCCGAGGAGCAGACCACCCAGGGTAGTTGCCAGGAACCCCGCAAGGCGGAGCCTCGTGGGGCGCGCGGTGGAGAGGATCTCGCGGCCCATGACCGTGAGGCAGCATGACACCCATACCCACGGCGGGGAAGCACCGAGCTCGGACGGGGCTATCGCTTCGTCGTCTTGGCCCGAGCCGTTGACCTCGCCTTGCTCGTCTTGCGCGCCTTGCCTGCCGTCTTGGCTGGGGTCTCGCCGGGAACGATCCTCGCAGCACCCCCGCTCGGGGTGAAGACGGTCTCGTGCCCGTCCGCCCAGCGGACCCGGTAGCGAAGGCCGACCGCGCCCTGGGTGATCTCCAGGATCTCGCCTTCCCGGGTCGGCTGGCCGACGGACTCGGACTCGACGACGATCCGGTCTCCGACCTTGCCGGTCATGCCGACACCTCCGTGAAGTCTCTGCGCCGTTGTCTGTCCCCATATTTCTAGCGCGAGCGAGATGCCCGAGGCTACCCCCGGAGTCCCTCCGGCCTAAGGGCGTTCGCCACTGCCGGGGCAGCTTGGCTGCGAGTAGTCGCCTCCGGTCGCTCAGAAGCGATCCAGCAGGATCGAGCGCTTGAGCTCTTGGATTGCCTGCGTGACCTCGATGCCACGAGGGCAGGCCTCCGTGCAGTTGAACGTTGTGCGGCAGCGGAAGACCCCGGTCCTGGTGGACAGGATCTTGAGGCGCTCGTCCGTGGCCCGGTCCCGTGAGTCGTAGATGAACCTGTGCGCGTTGACGATGGCCGCCGGGCCAACGTACTCGCCGTCGCCCCAGAAGATCGGGCACGAGGTCGTGCAGCACGCGCACAGGATGCACTTCGTCGTGTCGTCGAAGCGGTGCCGTTCGTCCGGAGACTGCAGGCGCTCCGCGTCCGGTTCCCCCTCGTCGTTGACCAAGTATGGGAGCACCGAACGGTAGCCCGCGAAGAACGGCTCCATGTCCACGTACAGGTCTTTGAGAACCGGCAGACCCCGGATCGGCTCGACCGTCGCCTTCGGCAAGATGTCCTTCACCAGCACCTTGCAGGCGAGCCGATTCCTGCCGTTCACCATCACGGCGTCGGAGCCGCAGATGCCGTGGGCACAAGACCGTCGAACGGCCAGCGTCCCGTCCTGGTACAACTTGACCTGGTGCAGCGCGTCGAGCAGTCGATCGTTCGGGTCGGCCTCGATGGTGAACTCGTCCCACCAGGACTCGTCGCCGCGGAGCTCGGGGTTGTAGCGACGGATCTTGAGCGTGAGCGTCGCCTTGTCCGAGGGGGGCGCCACTAGTACTTCCTCTCCGCCGGGACGTAGGGACCGAGCTTCACGTCCTTGTACTCGAGCCGGACCGATCCGTCCTCCTGCCTGTACGCGAGGGAGTGCTTCAGCCAGTGCTCGTCGTCTCGCAGCGGGTGATCCTCCCGGTAGTGCGCCCCCCGGCTCTCTTCGCGTGCCATTGCCGCGGCGACCAGCGCGTCGGCGTTGTCGAGCAGGAATCCGAGCTCGACCGTCTCCATCAGCTCGGTGTTGAACATCTTGCCGGTGTCTTGGACACGAGCGCGCTGGTAGCGCTTGTGAAGGCCGGCCAACAGATCCCGCATCTTGGTCAAGCCGGCCTGGGTCCGCACTACGAACGCCAGGTCGAACATGCTCTCCTGCAGCTCGTTGCGGATGTCCGCTGCGTTCGCGCCCTCTCTGCGGTCGACCAGGCCGGAGAGCATGTCCTCGGCGAAGGCAGCGGGCTGCTCCGGCGGCTCGGCCAGATCGGCCTCGGTTGAGTAGGCCGCCATGTGCCTCCCGCCTCGCCGGCCGAAGACCACGATATCGAGGAGGGAGTTCGTGCCCAGCCGGTTCGCGCCGTGCACGCTCACGCACGCGCACTCGCCCGCGGCGTAGAGGCCCGGGACCGGAGCCTCCTCGGCTCCGAGGACGACCCGCCCGTCGACGTCGGTGGGAATGCCGCCCATCGCGTAGTGGGCGGTGGGCTGGATCGGAACCAGGTCGGTAGTGGGCTCGACGGACAGGTACACGCGCGCGAACTCCGTGACGTCGGGGAGCTTCTCCTCGATGACCTCACGGGGCAGGTGCCGGACGTCGAGCCAGACGGCGTCCTTCCTGGGACCGGCGCCGCGGCCTTCCTTGATCTCCTGATAGATCGCGCGGCTCACAAGGTCGCGAGGCGCGAGGTCCTTGACTGTGGGTGCGTAGCGCTCCATGAAGCGCTCGAGATCGCCGTTGAGCAGGATTCCGCCCTCACCGCGGACGGCTTCCGAGAGCAGAATGCCCATCCGGTACACCCCGGTCGGGTGGAACTGGAAGAACTCCATGTCCTCCAGCGGGATGCCGCGACGCCAGACGACGGCAGGACCGTCGCCGGTGAGCGTGTGGGCGTTCGAGGACACCTTGTACAGGCGCCCGAACCCGCCGGTGGCGAACAGCACCGACTTCGCCCGGAAGACGTGGAGCTCGCCGGTCGCCAACTCGTACGCCACGACCCCTGCCGCGCGCCCTTCGCTCATCAGCAGGTCCAGCACGTAGAACTCGTTGAAGAAGCGCACGTTCCGCTTCACGCACTGCTGGTAGAGGGTCTGCAGGATCATGTGGCCGGTGCGATCGGCCGCGTAGCAGGCGCGCTTCACCGGCGCCTCACCGTGGTTCCGTGTGTGCCCGCCGAACCTCCGCTGGTCGATCTTCCCGTCGGGGGTCCGGTTGAAAGGCAGGCCCCAGTGCTCGAGCTCGTAGATCGCGCTGATCGCCTCCTCGCACATGAGCTGCGCGGCAGGCTGGTCGACGAGGTAGTCGCCACCCTTCACCGTGTCGTATGCGTGCCACTCCGGGCAGTCCTCCTCGACGTTTGAGAGAGCGGCGCACACGCCCCCCTGAGCTGTGCCGGTGTGCGAGCGGGTCGGGTACAGCTTCGAGATCACGGCGGTCCGCACCATGTCCGATGTCTCGATGGCGGCGCGAAGGCCGGCTCCGCCGGCGCCGACTATGACCGCGTCGTAGGTATGGTCGATGGTCACTTCACGACACCAGCCATCCGCTCGGGTCGAACGTGAACACGACCACGCTTCCGAGCACGAAGAGGACGAAGCCGACGATCAAGAAGAGCATGTTCACGGTGAACCGCCAAGCGACCGGCCGCACATAGTCCTGCACGACGACGCGCAAGCCGTTGATCCCGTGCAGGAGAGCGAGCGACAGCAGCGCCCAGTCCCAGGTCCTCCAGACCGGGCTCTCCCACCTGCTGGCCACGAAAGCGAAGTCCACTCGCGAGACCCCGGTCCCACCGACGTGCATGATCAGCACGTGTCCAACGGCGAGGAAGAGCAGCAGGATCCCGGAGATGCGCATGAACAGCCAGGCCCACAGCTCCCAGCCGCCGGAGGGACGCTCGCGCCCGGCGCGGCAGCCGAGGATTCCCCGGCGCAGCGGCAGGTCGGCGGCGGTCTCGGCTTCCGTGCGTATCGGCATCACAGGTCCAGGTTGAAGGCCAAGTTGAGGATCTCCTTGCCCATGATCCAGGTGATCGGAACCATGGCGAGCACGAACAGAACGGTGGTGGCGATCGTCAGCTCCCTGAAGCGCCTGACGGACCGCGGCCAGAAGTCGATGATCATGATCTTCACGCCGTTGGTCGCGTGGTAGAGGACCGCCGCGACGAGGCCGAGCTCCAGCAGCCGGACCGCCCAGTTGTGGTAGATGACCGTCACGCGGTCGTAGGCCGTCGGCCCCCAACCGACGACGGCCGTGTCGACGATGTGGACGAAGAGGAACAGGATGATGGCGATGCCGGTGATCCGGTGGGCGATCCAGGACCACTGTCCGGGGCTGCCCCTGTAGAGGGTTCCGAGGTCGCTCTTCCTCTTGGCCACGATCTCTCCAGCTCAGACTATCGCGGGCGGCTAGCGTCGCGGGATCGGTTCGGGGATCGGCACTTGCCACCAGCCCCCGGCGTCGACGGCCAGCCGTACCCGCCACTTCGGGTCCGGCTCCGGGAAGTCCTCGCGGTAGTGACCGCCGCGGCTCTCCTCACGACGGAGAGCGGCCTGCGCGATGAGCCAGGCCACGAGAGAAGGGGCGGGGGCGCCGCCGTCCTCCTCACCCCCGGCAAGATCCGCGGCCAGGGTCGCAAGCTCGCGGCCGGTCCGGCGGACCCCGAGAACGCGATCGGCACGTGCCCTGATCTCGTCCAACGGAAGGCCGCGGCCGGGCGGCCGCCAACCCGACGACTTCCGCTCTCCGGCGAGATGGAGTCCGGGGAGCTCATCAGGTGCGGTAGCCGCCCGACGACCGAAGACGAGTGCCTCGGTGAGGGAGTTCGAGGCCAGGCGATTCGCCCCATGGACGCCGGTCGCGGCGACCTCTCCGGCGGCCAGGAGTCCCGGGACCGACGTCCGCCCCCACGTGTCGGTGAGGACGCCCCCCACGAAGTAGTGAGCAGCCGGCGCCACCGGGACCAGGTCGCGGGCAAGATCCAGACCGGCGCGACTGCAGGTCTCGGCGGCCACCGGGAACCTCTCGGCCACAGCGGGGATCGCGCGAGCGTCCAGATACACGGGCCGACCGGTCTCCTCGCGGATCTGCAGGACCGCCCGTGCGACGATATCGCGCGGAGCAAGCTCGGCGAGCTCGTGGAACCGGTGCATGAATCGGTCGCCCTCGGCATCTACGAGCAGGGCTCCTTCGCCGCGAAGCGCCTCGGTGAGCAGGTGCGCCGGCATGTCGCGAAGGTCCAGCGCCGTCGGATGGAACTGCACGAACTCAAGATCCGCGAGCGCGGCGCCTGCCCCCCACGCCAGGGCCAGCCCGTCGCCGAGAGAGGTGGCGGGGCCGGTTCGGCGTCCGTAGATCCCGCAGGCGCCGCCGGTTGCGAGCACGACTCGGTCGGCGTCTATCCGGCGCCCATCCTGCAGGATCACCCCGGTCGCGCGGTCTGCGGAGGTGGTTACCTCCAGGACCTTGGCGTCGATCCGGTCGATTCGCCGATCGTCCCTGACGCGGTCGGCCAGGAATCGGTGGAGGACTCGGCCGGAGGCGTCGCCGCCGGCGTGCAGGACCCGCCGGGCGCTGTGCCCGCCTTCCAGGGCGGGTCCGGAACCCTCGTCGAAGGCCATTCCGGCGGCTCGAACCTCGTGGGCGGCCTCCCGCGCCTCGCGGACCAGCACCGCGACTGCCCGCGGGTCGCAGAGCCCGGCACCGGCGGCGAACGTGTCGGCGGCGTGCAGGTCCGGGGAGTCGTCGGGTCCGAGCGCCGCTGCCATCCCGCCCTGTGCCCACTCCGTGGCGGCGCCCAGAGGCGCTATGGGCGCGACGAGCGCCACCGAGCCACGTTCGGCAGCGTGCATGGCGCAGAAGAGCCCGGCTGCCCCTGCTCCCACGACGACGGTTTGCACGGTCCGCCCTACCCGGAGTGCGGCTCGGAGGGCGGCCGTGGGGCCGGCGGTCCGAGCTGAATCATCCGCTGGACCGCTTGCCGGGCGCGCTCGGCAACTTCTGCGGGGACGTTGATCTCGTGAACCCCCTCCCGGAGCGAGGTGAGCAGCTTCTCCGGGGTGATCGTCTTCATGTACTCGCACACCGCGTCCTCGTCCACGGCCTCGAAGACCTTGGCCGGGTTGGCCCGCCGAAGCTGGTGCAGGATGCCGGTCTCCGTGGCGATGAGGAAGCGCGTGGCCGGAGAGCGAGCCGCCTCCGAGACCATGCCGCCGGTCGAGAGTACCTTCGTGCGCTCGGCGGGGAGCACGCCCTCCGAGAGCAGCCAGAGCGCTCTGGTGGTGCAGCCACATTCGGGATGGATGAGCAGCTCTGCCTCTAGGTCGGCGGTCGCCTTGTCCTCGAGTTGCTGGGAATCGATCCCGGCGTGGACGTGGCACTCGCCCATCCACAGGTGCATGGGGCGGCCGGTCACCCGCTCCACGTGGGCGCCCAGGAACATGTCGGGAAGGAACAGGATCTCGCGCTCTTCGGGGATCGAGCGCACGACCTCTGCAGCGTTGGACGACGTGCAGCACACGTCCGACTCGGCCTTGACCTCTGCCGAGGTGTTGACGTAGGCGACGACGACCGCCCCGGGGTGCTCCTCCCTCCAAGCGCGAACCTGCTCGGCGGTGATGGAGGCGGCCAGCGAGCAGCCGGCTTCCAGGTCGGGCAAGAGCACGGTCTTGTCGGGCGAGAGGATCTTTGCCGTCTCGGCCATGAAGTGCACCCCGCAGAACACGATGACCTCCGCATCCGTAGCCGCAGCGTGGCGCGACAGCGCCAGGGAATCGCCGACGAAATCGGCCACGTCCTGGATCCAGGGCACCTGGTAGTTGTGTGCGAGGATCACGGCGCCGCGCGATCGTGCCAGGCTTCGCACCTCGCTTGCCCACTCCTCGAACGCCTTGAGGATCGCCGCGCTACCCGTTTCCATCGACGATCTCCAGAGATAGGTCGAGCACCGGTGCCGAATGGGTGAGACGCCCGACCGACAAGACACGGGCGCCCGCCTGGACGAACGCACCGACCGTCTCGAGCGTCACCCCGCCCGAGACCTCGAGGCGCTCGGCGTCGCCGACGCGTCGGACCGCCTCCCGCACGAGATCCGGGGTAGGGTTGTCGAGGAGGATTCGGTCGGCGCCGGCGGCCAGGGCCTCTTCGAGCTGCTCGAGCGTCTCGACCTCGACCTCCACAGGGAGACCGCCCTCGCGGGCGCGGCGGACGGCCTCGGCGGCGCCGCCCGCCAGCCGGACGTGGTTGTCCTTCGCCAGAACCGCATCCGACAGCGATGCACGGTGCAGGGTTCCGCCGCCCGATGCCACGGCTTGGCGCTCGAGGGCGCGCATGCCGGGAGTGGTCTTTCGCGTACACAGGACCCGGGCCGGCGAGGCGGCCTCGACGAAGACGCTGGTGAGCGTCGCGACGCCGGATAGGTGGGACAGCAGGTTCAGGGCGACGCGCTCGGCCAGGAGCACGGTGCGAGCAGGGCCGCGAACCACTGCAAGGACATCGCCCGGCGCGATGCATGCGCCCTCCTCGGCATTCCATGTGATCTCGACCGCACCGGTGGTCTCGCGCTCGGATGCCGCCCGGAAGACCTCCTCCGCCGCCGCCCTGCCGGACAGGACGCCGGCCGCTTTGGCGCGTATCTCCGCGGTGCAGCGGGCAGAGACCGGCACGACGAGGTCGGTCGTGAGGTCGCCCGCCGGGGCGTCCTCGTCGAGCGCTGCCCGGCAGAAAGCGGCGAGCTCGGTGGGCGCCGGAGTCGGTGGGGCTGACAAGGCAGCCACCATCGTACTCGGCCCGGCCCTGGCACCGGTGCGTTGCGATAAGCTCGCCGCCATGTACATAACAGTGATCGGCGGAACAGGGGAGGAGGGTTTCGGGCTCACCCTCCGACTCGCGAAGGCAGGGCAGCCCGTGATCATCGGGTCCCGGTCTGAGGAGAAGGGCCAGACCGTGGCTGCGAAGGCAAGGGAGATCCTCGGCGGTGCGATCGAGGTCGAGGGCACGACCAACGAGCTCGCGGCAGAGCGGGGGGAGATCGTGTTCGTGACCGTTCCGTTCGCCGGCCAGGCCGACATCTACAGGGCGATCAAGGACCACGTCGCGGAGGGGAAGATCGTCGTCGACTGCACCAGCCCGCTGGCCACGGCGGTTGGCGGGAGGGCATGGCAAGTCGTCCGTCCGTGGCACGGATCGGCGGTCGAGCAGGCCAAGGCGATTCTCAGCCCCAAGGTGAACATGGTTGCCGCCTTCCACACCATCTCGGGAGAGCAGCTCCAGGCGATCGAGCGCCCGATGGAGAGCGACGTGATGGTCTGCGGCAAGGATGCGGAGGCGAAGGCCAAGGTGGGAGACCTGATCGACCAGATCCCCAACCTACGCTGGGTAGACGCCGGGGACCTCACGATGGCCCGGATCGCCGAGACGATGACCGCCCTTCTGATCTCGATCAACCGCACCTACAAGATCCACGACGCGGGGTTCCGCGTCACCGGTCGCGAAACCTGGGGGCGCCCCGGAACGTGACCGGCTGCCACGGCCGCAAGGATGATCTGGATGCTGGCGGTCAGTCGATGACCGCGAGCGTCTGACCCTGCTGGACCACCTGCCCGGCCTCGATGGGCAGCTGGGAGACGACCCCCTCACGCGGCGCCGGGATCGCATTCTCCATCTTCATCGCCTCGAGGATGCAAACGACGTCGCCGGCCTCGATCTCCTGTTCCCTGTCCACCAGCACACGAAGGATCGTCCCCTGCATCGGAGCCGCGATCACGCTGTGGACGTGCTCTCCGTGATGGGCTGTGTGGCGGGCCGGGGGCGTCGGGGCAACATCCCGTCGGCGATCGAACACGCGGATCGGCACGCGACGCCCGTCAACCTCCACGAGCAGCTCCGCGGGCACCGGCCGCCCCGGCTCGGCGAACGGCGGCTCGGTCGCGGCTCCCGGGAGATGCACGTCGCGGAGCGCCCCCTCGAGCCACGTCGTCGTGTGGGTTCCCTTCCGGAAATCCTCGGTCTCGAGCACCCACTGGTGTAGCGGGATCGTCGTGGGGACTCCCTCCACTCGGAACTCGCCCAGGGCCCGCAGCATCCTTCGGCGGGCGTGCTCCCGGTCGTCGCCGTACACGATGACCTTCGCGAACAAGGAGTCGTAGTCGGCGGGCACGTCCCTGCCTTGCCGCACGCCCGAGTCGACGCGGACGAACGGGCCGCCGGGCTCGTGATACGTCGCGATCCGGCCGGGCCCGGGGAGAAAGTGGCGGGAGGGATCCTCCGCATTGACCCGGCACTGGATGGAATGACCGCTGGGGTGCGCAGCCGACAGGTCGAGCCGTTCGCCGAGCGCCGCGGCAATCTGCAGCGCAACCAGATCCAGGCCTGTGACCATCTCGGTGATCGTGTGCTCGACCTGCAGGCGAGTGTTCATCTCGAGGAAGTAGAAGCTGCCGTCCTCGTCGACGACGAACTCGACGGTGCCGGCATTGGTGTACGCGGAGCCCCTCGCGAGGGCTACGGCCGCCTCTCCGATCCGCGTCCGCAGATCCGCGTCGACGACCGGCGAGGGGGTCTCCTCGATCAGCTTCTGGTGCCGCCGCTGAACGGAGCAGTCGCGTTCCCCGAGGAAGAAGACGTTGCCGTGGTGGTCGGCGAAGACCTGTGCCTCCACGTGGTGAGCTCGGTCGATGTAGCGCTCCAGGAACACCTCCGGCCGACCGAAGTACGCGTTCGCCTCGCGCGCCGCGCGTTTCAGTGCAACGTCGAGCTCCTGGGGCTTGCGAACGACGTGCATCCCACGCCCGCCACCACCGAACGCCGCCTTCACGAGCACCGGGTAGCCGATCCGTTCGGCATGCTTCGAGGCTTGCTTCGGCGTGACCGGCTCGGACGTGCCCGGCACGATCGGAACGCCTACCTGCTCCGCCGCCCGCCTTGCGACCGACTTGTCGCCCATGGCGTCGATCGCGTCCGCGGGTGGGCCGATGAACGTGAACCCCGACTCCTCCACCGCGCGCGCGAAGTGCGCGCGCTCGGACAGGAAACCGTAGCCGGGATGGACCGCGGTCACCTTCGCACGCTTCGCAGCCTCGAGGATCGAGCCGATCGAGAGGTAGGAGTCGGCGGCAAGCGGCGGTCCGATCCGGTAGGCGGCGTCGGCGATGTCGACGTGAAGCGCGTCACGGTCGGCGTCCGAGTACACGGCCACCGACTGGAGTCCGAGTTCACGGATCGTCCGGATGATCCGGACGGCGATCTCTCCGCGATTCGCAACGAGGATCCTGGTCTTCGGCACGAACGGCTCCGGGTCGTCGATAATCGGTTCTCCCGGGACGGGAGTCAAACCTTGCTGTCCGAACGCGACCTGTCGCACGCGCTCGAACGGATCGGGGCCGAGGCCCCCGTCCGGTTCGACGAGGTTACTCGTTCGACGCAGCTTACGGCGCTGGCGTTGGCGGGGGCGGGGGCTCCCGAGTGGACGCTCGTCGCGGCCGCGCACCAGACGGAGGGTCGGGGCAGGCTGGGCCGCGAGTGGATCGACGAGCCCGGGCGCGCGCTCCTGTTCTCGGTAGTCCTTCGGCCCGAGCTCGCGCCGTCGCGCGGCGGTCTGCTCACGCTGCTCGCCGGCTGGGCGATGGCTGCTGCGTGCCGCGATGTCGCTTCGACGGACGCTGCCTGCAAGTGGCCGAACGATGTGCTGGTGGGTGGCAGGAAGGCGGGGGGCATCCTGGCGGAGTCGCGCCTGCTCGGGCGGCGTTTCGAACACGTCGTGCTGGGCCTTGGACTGAACCTCGGGGCGGCACCCACCAGCGTGCCCGGGTCGGCGGCGATCCGAGGCGCGGACCCGGCCGCCGTGCTCGGGGCGTTCCTCGAGACGTTTGCCTCCCGGTACGCGCCGGCCGACCGGGGGTTTCCGGGCAGCGTCGTCGGCGCGTACCGTGGGATCTGCGAGACGCTCGGTCGTCGCGTCAGGGCGGTAACGACCGCCGGCCGGACCGTCGAGGGCGAAGCGGTGGATCTCGACGAGGCCGGGGGCCTGGTCGTGCGCACGACCGCCGGTCTGGAGACCGTACGCTTCGGCGAGATAGAGCATCTTGCAGGCGGCGACGGCTAGTTGCCCGGGAACCGTGCGCAAGGTAGCGTCGCGCCATGGCGTTCCCGCGGCGGCTGCTGGTCGACGGCGAGGAGCTGATCCTCGACCTTCGGCCGCATCCGGTGGCGCTCGCGCGCGCGGTGATCGTCACGCTCCTCGTGGCTGTCGGCTGGTTCTTCGCTTGGACGAACCTGCCTAGCGGCAGCTCGCACGACGTCCTGTTCTGGCTGACTCTGGGCGTCGGCGCCGTGCTGCTCGTCTGGTGGCCGGTTCGCGATCTCGTGCACTTCCTCACGTCGCACTTCGTCGTGACGTCGGACCGGGTGATCCACCGATCTGGGTGGATCGCGAAGGACTCCATGGAGATTCCGCTCGAGGCCGTCAACGACGTCCGCTTCCATCAGGGCGTGTTCGAGCGAGTGATCGGTGCGGGCGACATAGTCATAGAGTCTGCGGGCGAGCGCGGCAGCTCGACATTCCGGGACATCAGGAAGCCGGAGGAAGTCCAGAAGACGATCTACCACCAGGGCGAGCTCAACCAGCAGAAGATGATGCGGGGTCTTGCGCCGGCCGGACCGGCAGCCCCTTCCTCGACCACGGAGCTGCAGCGTCTCGCAGACCTGCGCGATCGCGGCATCCTCACGGAAGAGGAGTTCCAGGCGCAGAAGAAGCGCATCCTCGAGGGTAGCTAGCTCGCCTTCGCCGGCGTCGCTGCTCTGGCTGGCGTGACACCCCCGGCACGTATGCTTGGCCGGTGAGCCAGACGAGCTGCGGGCGCTGCGGCGCGGCATTGCCGGAAGGCGCGCGTTTCTGCCCGAGCTGCGGGTTTCCCGTCGGGGCGCCGGCGGCGGAGGAGCGCAAGGTCGTGAGCGTCGTCTTCGTGGACCTTGTCGGCTCGACCCGGCTTTCGGCTCTGATCGACGCCGAGCGCTACCGGGACGTGCTTGCCGCCTACTACCAGGCGGTTGCCGAGGAGCTCGAATCGCTCCGCGGCCGGTCGGTGAACGTCGCGGGCGACGCCGTCGTCGGCGTCTTCGGTCTACCCCAGGTGCACGACGACGACGCGCTGCGCGCGATCCGGGCGGGGCTCTCGATCGCGGCGCGGGTCGAGAAGGTAGGAGGCGCCCTCGCGCTGCCCGTATCGCTCCGCTGTCGGGTGGCGGTGACCACCGGACCCGTAGCGGTCGGTGTGGAGGCTGCCGAGCGCGGCCTGCTCTCGGGGGCGGTGGTGAACGCCGCCGCCCGCCTTCAGCAGGCAACCGAGCCTGGGACGGTCATCGTCGGCGAGGTTACCCGGCTGCTAACGCAGGACGCGGTCGAGTACGGCGAGCGCAAGGAAGTCCGGGCAAAGGGCTTCGACGAAGCCTTGTTCGGGTTCCCCGTCGTTGCGCTGGCGCCGCGCTCGTCGCGCCGAACGATCCCCTTCGTGGACCGCCGGCGGGAGCTCCGGCTCCTGGCCGACACGTTCGAGCGCGCCGTCGAATCGCGCCGAGGCCACATGATCACCCTGCTGGGTGAGCCGGGCATCGGCAAGAGCCGCTTGGCTGACGAGTTCCTCGCCGGACTCCCGGACGGAACGAAGGTGCTGACAGGTCGCGCGAGCCCGTTCGAGGAGGACGTCACGTTTGCGCCTCTCGCGCAGATCCTTCTCCAAGAGATCGACGAGCGGCCCGACGCGCCACCGGATCGACTCCAGGCGCGCCTCGAGGAGGTTGTCCTTGCCTGCTGTCCTTCCGAGGAGACCGGTCCGATGATCGTCCGGCTCGGATACGCGCTCGGACTCGGCGACGAGTCGAGGGAGGAACGCCGCTACCGGGCGGCGGAGGTCCGTTCCGGCCTCGCGCCGTTCCTTCGAGGCCTGTCGCAGCACGGCCCCGTCGTGCTCGTCTTCGAGGATCTCCATCTTGCCGAGGAGCCGCTGCTCGAACTCATCGAGCAGCTCGGACGGGATCCGAAGGGGATGCGCCTGCTCGTGCTCTGCGTGGCTCGCTCCGAGCTTCTCGACCGGCGGCCCGGCTGGGGAGGCGGTGTCAGCGACTCGCTCAACCTCCACCTCGAGCCGATGTCCCTCGAGGACGCGACCGAGCTTGCGCTGCAGGCGAGCGAGGGCTTGGACGCCTCCACTGCCGAGCTGATCGCGCGGCACGCGGGCGGCAACCCCTTCTTCATCGTTGAGACGACTGGGATGCTGCTGTACGGGGGGGTAGGGCTCTCCCCCGATGCCGAGTCACTCCCGGGACGGCTGCTTCCGCCGACGGTCCAGGCCGTGATAGCGGAGCGCATCGACCACCTGTCGCCGGACGTGCGAGACCTCCTCCGCAAGGCTTCGGTGTTCGCGCGATCCACCTTCGACCTGTCGGAGCTGGCGCTGATCGCCGAGCCGAGCGAGCAGGTGCTCGTCACACTTGAAGACGAGGAGCTGCTGGAGAGGGATCAGGAGGGCGTGTGGCGGTTCCGCCACGGCCTGGTCCGCGACGTCGCCTACGAGAGCCTTCCCAAGCGAGAGCGGACGCGGTTGCACCTGTTGGTCGCCGAGGCGCTGTCGGGGGACGCGGAGTCCGCAGCCCGGCATCCGCGGTCGATCGCTTACCACCTCGAGCAGGCCGCCAGGGCGGCGCTCGACCTCGATCCGAAAGACCGGTCGCTCGCCGAGCGGGCCTTCAGGTCGCTCTCACATGCCGGCGGTCTCGCACTGGAGGCGTCCGATGCCCGGGCGGCCGCCGACCTGTGCGAGCGGGCCCTTGCGATGGCAGGGGCGCGTAGGGCTTGGGGGCTCCCGGAGGCGATGGCGCTGTCGAACCTCGGGGAGGCCCGGTACTGGCTCGGCGAGTTCGAAGGGGCTGCGGGGCCACTCACCCGAGCGCTCGAGATCGGCGCCGATGACCCCGGCATCCGCGCCCACGCGTCGCGGTTCCTGGGCGACATCGAGCTCTCGATCCGAGGCAATCCCGATCGCGCCAGCGAGCTGCTCGATCAGGCGCTCGCGGCGGCGCGCGAGCTGGGTGACCCCTGGACCCTTGCGCGGACGCTTCTCGTCGCCGGCTGGGTGCCTTACTGGCGGGACGACCTGGCGGCGGCGCGTGCCATGTTCGAGGAAGCCCTTGCCGTCACGCAGGCGAACCCGCAGGGCGACCCTTGGGCAGAGGCGCGGGCACTCGGGACGCTCGCGACGGTCATCGAGGAGGACGGCGACGAAGAGGAATGCCTCGCGCTTCACTCTCGGGCTCTTGCGATCGGCGAGGCGAACGGCGACCCGTTCTCGATCGGCGTGGCGCGCGAGGGTGTCGGCAACGCCCTGCGCCGCATGTGGCGCCTGGATGAGGCGCTCCCGCACGTGGACGGGGCGGTGGGGGCCTTTCGCGAGCTGGGCGCTCGATGGGAGCTCGCGAGCGCCCTCACCTCGCGGGGAATCCTGCACCGGGTGGCCGGCCGAACCCCCGAGGCGATCACAGACCTCCGGGAGGCGTACCGGATATGCCGGGAGGTGAAGGAGCGGAGCATCGTGACGTGGACGGCCAGCGCACTCGCGCAAGCCCTCGTCGGGGCCGGGGACGCGAAGGCCGCGAGGCAGGTGCTCCGGGAGGCCGCCTCCGTTGCCAACCCGGAGGGACCAGCGCCGATGAGGTGGCTCGAGGAGGCCGAGGTCTGGGTCCTGCTGGCCGAGGGGGATCGCGAGGGGGCGATGGAGCGGGCCGGGGAGTTCCTACGCGTCGCGCGGGACGAAGGTCGGGCAAAGGACGCTGCAGTGTGGGTCTGGCGCATCGGTCGCGCCTTGGGCCCGGAGGAAGCAGGCGGTGAGGAGGAGTTGGCAGCGGCGCGCAAGCTCCTCGAGTCCGTGCACCTTCTGCAGGTTCTCCGCGAGCCCTCCCTCGCCGGGGGGTGAGGCCGTGGACTTCGATCTGACGGAGGAGCAGGAGGGGTTCCGGGGCGCCGTCCGGGAGTTCGCGAACGACGTCCTTGCCCCGAGGGCGGGGGAGCTCGATCACGGTGATCGCTTCCCGCTCGACATAGTCCAACGGATGGGTGAGCTGGGGCTCTTCGGGCTCCCGTTCCCGGCGCGGTACGGGGGGCTCGACTCGGACTTCCTGACGTTCTGTCTCTGCCTCGAAGAGGTTGCGCGTGTGGACTCGTCCGTTGCCATGCTGCTCGAGTCGGCCGTGGTCCTCGGGGCGGGCCCGATATTCCGGTTCGGCACCGAGGAGCAGAAGGAACGGTGGCTCGTGCCGATGGCCCGCGGCAGGATCCTTGGCTTCCTGGGGCTCGCCGAGCCCGGCGGCGGCTCCGACGCCGGCTCGATCCGGACGACCGCCCGGCTCGAGGGCGACGAGTGGGTGATCGACGGCTCGAAGACGTTCGTCGCGAACTCCGGCACGCCGATCTCGGGGCTGTGCACGGTGGCGGCGGTCACCGGAGAGCAGGAGATCTCCGCGATCCTCCTGCCGGTGGGGACGTCCGGGTTCTCGGTCGGCCCCCCGGATCGGAGGGCTGGGTGGCTCGCCGGCGATCCTCGCGATCTGGTCCTGTCCGGCTGCCGGGTGCCGCGAGGGAACCTGCTCGGCGAGCGCGGGCGCGGGTACGCGCAGCTCCTTCAGCCGCTGGACGACGGACGGATCGCCATCGCGGCGCTCTCGGCGGGCCTCGCCCGTGGCCTCGAGGAGAAGGTGACCGCCGCGATGGAGCATGGGCCCCCGGGCCTGCCGGTCGGGCGCGAGTCGCTCGGGCCCGAGATGGCGGACGTGAGGACGGCCATGCAGGAAACACGGTTCGGCTACCTCCGCGCGGCGTGGCTCAAGGACCACGGGCGTCCCTACGAGAGCCAGGCGGCCGTTGCGAAGCTCCTAGCGAGCCAGCTCCAGCACTTGCTCATCGCGGGGGACCTCGGGCTCACCGACGCCGAACCCCCGTTCGATCTCAAGTCCCCCGAACCGGGGGACGAGGAAGATGGTTGAACGGGTCCAGGGTCGGGAGCAGGCTCTACAGGCACGGAAGTTGACACTTCACCTCCTCGTTCGGTACGAAGGCGGGCCCAAGTGAGAGCGAACCGGGGACGCTCGGGGATCAAGTTGCGCCGGCTCGCGGGCGTATCCGCGGCGTTGGTGCTTCTCACGGTGCTCGCCCCCAGCGCCGGTGCCGACCTCCAGCAGCAGCTCGACGACGCGAAAGCCAGGCTCGAGCAGCTCGACAGGAAGATCGAGCAGCAGCGGCGGGTCCTGGAGGCGCTCGAGTCCAAGGCCGCCGCGGTCGCGCGGCGCCTGATGGATGCTCGGGACGCGTACGACCAGATCACTGCCGAGCTGACCCGAACCCGACGTGATCTGGACGAGGCCTCGCGGCAGTACAGGAAGCTTCGCAGCCAGCTGAACGAGCGGGCCCGGGAGACTTACATGCAGGGACCGGGAAGCCCGATCGAGTTCCTGCTCGGCGCCACGTCGCTGTCGGACCTCAACGATCGCGTCGAGTACGTCGATGCCGTGTCGCAGGCCGACGCGGATCTCGCCAACCGGGTCCAGAACCTGAAGAATCAGCTCACCGCCGAGGCGCGCGACCAGCAGCGGCTCCAGGACAAGAGGGCGGAGAAGCTGAGGGGGATCCAGGCCGACCAGGCGGAGGTCGATACCCAGCTCGCGGAGGCCGAGCGCATCAGCGACGCGATCGAGCGGAAGAGGAACGAGGCCAAGCGGATCGTGCAGAAGCACGAGAAGGAGCTTGCGGCCTACTGGAAGTCCCACTACGACGTGAACTTCAACCCGAACGGCGTGTTCAAGGTCTGCCCCGTGGCCGAGCCGAACATCCTGACCGACTCGTTCGGGGCGCCCAGGTACGCGGGCGGCTTCCACTGGCACGCGGGAAACGACATCCTCGCGGCGGAGGGCACGCCGATCCTCGCTCCCTTCGATGGAACGGCCCGGGCGAGCTCGAATACCTTGGGGGGCCTGGCCGTGTACGTGTACGGGGCGAACGGCTACGTGTACAACGCCCACCTCTCCGGGTATCCGGACCCCATGCCCGCCTCGGTGCACGCCGGCGACGTCATCGGCTTCGTGGGCAACACCGGCGATGCGGGAACGATCAACCACGACCACTTCGAGTGGCACCCGGATTCGATCCCGGACCCGGACGCGTGGCCGAGGAGCCCCTACGGCTTCTCGGTCATCGGAAGCGCCGTCAACCCATACCCGCTGCTCTCGCAGGTATGCTGATCACCGCGACGGTCTGCGCTGCAGGGTCTGCCGCGGCCTGACTGGGGCTAACGTCGGGCTTCCCGGGAGAGCAAGGCGGGCGTGGTGATCACCGCGATCACGAACAGGCCGAGCGCCGTGACGTGGGCGACCGTGCACCACTCGCAGATCGCGCCGATGATGAGCAGCTCCGCGTACACGAGCCAGAGCGCGAAACCGACGCCGGCGATCGTCCCGAGCAGGCGAGCGATGTGCACGAGACGGTTCTCGGAGTTCCACGCCGCCGGAAGGCAGAGTGGGACCATCGCGGCGAACCAGACGAGTCCGAGCAGCGCCACCGGGATGCCGAGGAGCCTCGACTGGGGGCTCGTGGTCACGACCTCGCAGTTGATCGTATCGCCGGAGCCGCATGCGAGGAAGTCCGGCGATGTGAAGTGCCCGATCGTCAGGTAGACGGACGCTCCGAGGCCTACCAGGGCGAGGACGAGACTCACCGGCGGGACCCAGCGGGCGACGCGGTTCACTGCCCCTGGAGCCCCGCCAGCGCGTCCTGGATGTAGGGGGCGGAGCAGACCTCCTGCGGTTGGCCGTCCGTTAGTTGACAAACCATTACGGTGATCTGGTTCGCAGCCCCGTTGATCGCCTGAGCCACCTTGTTGTTCGGGTTGGCGAGCCGGTTGGCGATCTGGTCGAACGTCAAGCCGTCGAGGACGTTCGGGTCGTAGGTGGCGCCGGCCCACGCGTACAGGTTGCCGATCATGATGAACGGGATACCCCTGTCGCTCCCGCCGGTATAGATCATCCGGTCGTACTTGTTGAAGAGGCGCTGCTGCTCGGCAGTGAGAGGGTCGAGCGGTTCATACTGGTTGGTCTGCATCTCTGCCGAAGAAAAGACGAGGTAGTCGCTTGTGTAGGTAGCACCGTGGAACGAGACGCTCGGTGTGTTCGGGTAGACGTCCTCGGCCGCCGAGGTCGTGGTCGCGAGGTTCGAAAACGTCCCGAACCGGCTCAGCGCGACCACCAACGGCCAGCGCTCCATTGCGCAGAAGGGGCACCACTCCGCGGCGATGTACGTGACCACCGGCTTCCCGTCGCGCTCGACGGTGGGCACGTCCGCCGGCAGTCTCCGTATCGGGGGCAGGTCGTCGGGAAAGCCGACCTTCTCGAGGGTCTTGGCGGGCACGCTGGTGAGCTTGGCGATCGCGGCGGCCGATCCCTCGGCAGTGCTCTGCTGCGGCGACCTGACCAGGAACCAGACCACCATGGCTGCGGCGGCGGCGGCGACTGCGATCACGGCGATCAGCGGCCAGCGTGTCGACGACTGCTGCTGAGGTGCCCTCGCTCGTTGCCTTCGCTCCGCCGTTCTCTTGCCCATGTCACTCAGCTCCCCAGGTGTTCAACGACTCTAGCAG
>JBFMCN010000040.1:0-44349 GCA_040754475.1 Actinomycetota bacterium
CGCCCCTCTTGCCGTCCCTCCGCGAGCGCGTCCGCCAGGATCCTCGTCACAAGGCTGACCGATCGAATGGCGTCGTCGTTCCCCGGGATCACGTAGTCCACCTCGTCCGGATCGCAATTGGTGTCGACGATCGCGATCACCGGGAGCCCGAGCTTGCGGGCCTCCCCCACGGCGATGTGCTCCTTCTTGGTGTCGACGACGTAGACGGCATCCGGCAGCCGCTCGAGGTCTTGCATGCCCCCGAGGTTGCGTTCGAGCTTCCCCTTCTCGTGGCGCAGCTTGAGGACTTCCTTCTTCGGAAGGAACTCGAAGGCGCCGCTTCGTTCCATCTCGCGCAGCTCTCGCATCCGGAGGAGACGTCGAGAGACCGTCTGGAAGTTCGTGAGCATCCCGCCCAGCCACCGCGTGGTGACGTAGGGCATGCCGACGCGCCCGGCCTGCTCCTCGACAACCTCCTGGGCCTGCTTCTTCGTGCCCACGAAAAGCACGACCCCGCCGCGACGACCGAGGTCGTGCACAAACCGATAGGTCTCTTCGAGGCCGACGAGGGTCTTCTCGAGGTCGATGATGTAGATGCCGGAACGCTCTCCGTACAGGTACCGACTCATCTTCGGGTTCCAACGCCGCGTCTGGTGCCCGAAGTGGATACCCGCCTCGAGGAGCTCCCGCCTGGTGACGACCGGCACGGTGCGCCCTCCTTTCGGTTGTCCCTCCGCCCGGCTCTCCCCGCTCCGGCCCGGCCGCGGCCGGGACCCCGAGAGCGGTCCCCGGACGTGTGTGCTCGGCACGATCAGCGCCGGCGAGGTCGCAGTCTAGCAGTGGCTTCGAGGCTCGGACGAGCTACCGACCACCAGCTCTGACCGCCCCATCCGGGACCGCACTCTCGACGGCCATCCAGCGATACGCGAACGCGGCAAGGAACGCCGAATGGACGAAGGTAACGACGAGCCCGTAGATCCAAGTGGCGAGGCGCGGGTTTGCGGTGAGCTCGTTCCCGTGCGGTGCAAAGGCGACGAGGATCGGCAAGGCCAAGAAGATGTATAGCATCGACATGATCGCGTGCCGGCTTCCCGGCATCATCGCCGCCCGGGTGGATCGGCGCAGCGTCTCCATGAGACCCTCTCGCTCGCGGACGGCCGCCGTCGGTGTGAAGGCGAAGAGGAAGAGAGCAGCAACTAGGATCAGGACCGAGCCGAGGGATCCCAGCGCCTCTCCCAGGTAAGGCAGGATGAGCGATCCCGCGAGCATCATGCTCATCGAGATGATGTTGACGGCGAGGACGACCGGATAGGCGCGGAGCCCCCGCACGACACCCGCGAGCTCTTCTTGCTCACCTTCCAGCGACTGGACGATCAGCCCCGTCATCACAGCGACGAACAGGGAACGAACGACGACGAACCCGATTGCTGCGAGGAGCGCCGGCAGCCCGTACCCGTAGATCGTGATCCCGTTGGACGCATCGAAGTACGTACCGACAGGGGGCAAGGCCGCGAGATCTACGATCAGCGCGGACGGCCCCTCCAGCCCCAGGCCAACGAGCGCGATCCAGCCGAGGAAGACGAACAGGAAGGGGATCGCGAGCACGATCGGCGAGGAGGCGGCTGCAACGAACCCCCGACCGAGAGCGTTTGGTATGGAGGGCCAACGAGGATCGCCACTTCGCGAAAGCCAGCCGAGGGGCGGCGGGGTGTCGGAGCGCTTCGGTCGCTCCTCCGTCGTGGTCACCACCGGCTTTGGGGGTCTGTGGTCCGACCGCGCCTTCCCCTTGCGACGCTTCTTGCTCACTTTGCGACCCCCTTGCCGCCGGTGGGTCCGCCTTCCCTCGCACCGGCCTTCACGTGCGACAACCCCCAACGCGGGGCGAGGAATCGGAACGAGACCAAGAGAGCAACCAAGACGATCGCAAGAGCGACCGCGAAGTTACCGAGGAGCGCGCCTGCATCGATCACGGTCGGTGACGGAATGTGGGTGAGCGTTCCGCCGGGGTCGTGCACGAAGGCAACGAGACCCGGTTGCCTGCCCCCCTTCACGGCCACCACGACCTCCTGCGAGAGGGCAACGGCGCCGATGAGGCCGTCGCCGGGTCGGCCCTGCCATACCAGCTCACCCGAGCGGGCATCGACGGCGACCATACGCCCGTCGTCCAGCCCGAGCAGCACAGCGCTCCCCGACACGACCGGTGAGCTCCGCACGACGAGATGGTTGAACTGGTAGTCCCAGACGCGCGAGCCAGTCTCGCCATCCAGCCGGTACAGACCGCCCGACACGTCCGCGATGTAGACGTCCCCGCCGCCCAGAGCAGGCATGTTCGCCGGAGAGAAGAACGAGAGCGCCAGCTCCTCCCACCGCAAGACGCCGCCGTCGGCCGACAGCTTCCGCACGTACCGGTCGGTGAACCCGGCGACCACGCCACCGTCGGCAGCTGCCGCCCCGCACCCGGCGGCCCCGGCCACGGGGGCCGAGTACGCAGGCCACGATTTCCGTCCGGTCGACTCGTCGAAGGCCGCCAGCTCTGACTGCCGGGCGTCTGTGTCGTGCGAGACGACGTACACGCGACCGTCCGACACCGCCGGGGGCGTCAGGATCTCGCCCGAGGTCTTGGCGGTCCACAGCGGCGTGCCCTTCCGGAGATCCACCGCGTGGACCCTTCCCCGGTCATCACCGACGAAGACCTGGGTGCCATCTATGGAGACGCCGCTACTACTCCTCGCGCCGAGAGGCGCACGCCACAGCTCGCGGCGGTTGCCAAGTTCCACACCGACGAGGCCTATCCCGGAGATGGGAGCCTCGTCCACGAAGACGAGGATCTGCCTCCCTCCCGCGACACCAACCGCGGGGACCGAGAGCGGGCCGCCGTTTCGGACGAGCCGCCAGGCTTCCTCTCCGGTTCTAAGGTCGATGGCGTATACCGCGCGCTTCCCGACGGAGATCGCCACGTCGCCCGTGATGACCGCGCCCGACAATGCTCCCCCGGTTGCATGGAACGTCCAAGCAACCCTGTACGGGGGGGCAGGACCGTCCCGTAGGACTCCCGCGTGGCCTGCACCACCCTGGGCCTGGCCCCACTCCGGCGAGCCTGCCTCGCGACCGAAAGCCGGCCCAGCCGCGAGGAGAAGGAGTATCGAAGCGGCGAGCGCGGCGCGGCATAGGCTTCGGAGCGGGTTTCGGAACAGGCGAGACACCCTCCGTCGAGCGATCCGCACATTCTAGGCACCCGCGAAGCTGGGCACCCGCGAAGATCCCGTGACGCCGGCTCACATCTCCCCAGGAGGCACGGGTACCAGGCGGATCAGGCCCACAAGCCTTGCCGGGGCGAGCACGGAGAGCGGATCCACATAGACCCCGTCCCACTTGACGCCGAAGTGGACGTGCGCAGGGGACACGCCTACATGACCGATGCCCGACAGGGCAAGAGCAGTCCCCTCACCCAACACGTCCCCCTTATGGACGAGCACGGTCGACACCCACGAGTAACTGGACACGAGCCCTCCGCCGTGGTCGATGCTCACGAACAGCTCGCCGCCCACCTGACCGGCGAACTTCACGACTCCAGGGGCGGGTGCGCGGACCGGGGTGCCGAACGCGGCCGCGATGTCGATGCCCCGGTGCCCCGACCCGTAGGGCGTCGACGGCGCATCGAATCCATGAATCACGGGGCCGACCACAGGCCAGGACCACTCACCGGCTGCCCCAGCGTAGGCAGGCGCAAGCCAAGCGAGCACGACTGCGATGGGGAGAAGGAGTAGCCGGCGACCTGGCATCGGACCTCCGATCGTCGGGGAACCGGGCCAGCCTATGCGGACCCAACACCATCCGCTGTGAGCTTGTTCACGGACCGATCGAGCGATCGCTAGTCGGATTCCATGAACTGGAGTCGAAGCTGGTTGACCGCCTTCGTGTGGATCTGACAGACGCGAGACTCCGTCACGCCGAGGATGTCGCCTATCTCCGCGAGCGTGAGCCCCTCGAAGTAGTAGAGGGTGACGACGATCTTCTCCCGCTCCGAGAGGGAGTTGATCGCGGCGGCCAGCAGCCCGCGTGTTTCCTGCCCTTCGAGGCCCGTGGTCGGATCCGTGCCCTTGTCGGCCAGGGTATCCAGCAGCGATACCTGATCCCCCCGGTCGCTTCCGACGGACAGGAGCTCGTCGAGGGCGAGGACCGATACGAACGAGATCTGGTTGATGACGTCGTGGAGCTCGGGGATCGATATGCCGAGCCGGTCGGCGACCTCCCGTTCGATCGGGGCTCGCTTCAGGATCGATTCGAGATCGGCGTATGCCTTCTCGATCTCCCGCGCCTTGAACCGGACGGACCTCGGCACCCAGTCCATCGCCCTGAGCTCGTCGATGATCGCGCCTTTGATCCGCGGGATCGCGTATGTCTCGAACTTGTTCCCACGAGCCGGTTCGAACTTCTCCAGGGCGTCTATGAGCCCGAACATGCCGTAGGAGACGAGATCGGATTGGTCGACGCTCGCCGGAAGACCCGTCGCGACCCGGCTCGCAACGTACTTCACCAGCGGTGCGTAGTGGAGGATCAGGCGTTCCCGGGCCTGCGGCGAGGCGCTCCGCTTGAACTCCTTCCAGAGTGCCTCCAGCTCGTCGCCCTTGCCTGACGGACCCTCGACGATGCTCACGACGCGGGTGGTGGCGGCCCTGGCGGGCTTGGCGGCCGGCTGCTTCGTCTTCGCGGCCTTGGCAGCCTTCGCGGCCTTCACGGCCTTCGGGGCCTTCGCAGCTCGCGGGGTCTTCATCGTCTCGGGCATCAGGCCCTCGGATGGCTCTTGCGGTACGCCTCGAACAGACGGGCACGCGAGACGTGCGTATACCGCTGGGTGGTTGCCACGCTGGCGTGGCCGAGGAGCTCCTGAACGGCGCGGATGTCGGCCCCCCCTTCCAGCAGGTGCGTCGCGAACGAGTGCCTCAGCGTGTGCGGGGTCACATGCCGCCCCGGAAGTGCCCTCCGTCCATATTGTTCCACCATCGCCCGGACATCGCGTGTGGAGAGGGCCTTCTTCCTCCTGTTGAAGAACAGGGCCGCCGAGTCCCTCGCAGCCATGGCTGGGCGCCCTTTGCGTAGGTACTCGCGCAGGGCCACTACCGCGAAGTCCGAAAGTGGGACCTCGCGTTCCTTCGAACCCTTGCCCATCACGAGCACTCGCTTGCGATCCAGATCGATGCCGGCCGTTGTAAGACCACACACCTCGGCAACGCGGAGCCCCGATCCGTACAGGAGCTCCAGGACGGCGCGATCGCGAAGGGGCACGGCGCGGTCGACGGGATCATCCATCGCCGGTGCCTCCGGAGCCTCGACGAGATCCGCCGCCTCCGATGGCTTGAGCACCCCGGGTAGGCGAGACGCGACCTTCGGGCGTCCGAGTAGCGCTGCCGGGTCGGCCGTGACGTGGCCGCGCGCCGCCCCCCACCGGTAGAAGGTGTGGATGGCCGCGACACGCCGCGCGATCGACGCTCGCGCGTAGCCGAGCGTCGCCTGCTGGGCAAGGAACCGGCGAAGCAGCGAGTAGGTGGCCGTCTCGAGCGACCGATGCTGCCGGGCCAGGAAGACGGCAAGAGACCACACGTCCCGCCGGTACGCCGCGACCGTGTGCTCGGACAGGTGCCGCTCGAGCGCCAGGTGGTCGGCGAAGGCCTCGATCACCGCCGCCTGGGGGTGGGGAAGGTCCTCCCGAGGTGCCATCGTCCTTCCTCTTCGGTCGTCGGCGCCCTTGTATCAATGGGACCGGGTCCGTTCAAGCTTCCCACGAACACCGCGGCGCCAACGTCTCCCGGACGGTCGGACGGCCAGCCACTCCGCTGTCAGACTCGGCCGGTCGGCCCGACCCGTCGCCGAAACCGCCCCCCGACGCTTCGGACCAGGCCCTTCATCTCCAGGGCCATGAGCAGCGGGAGGACCTCGGGAACAGTGAGACGGAGTTCGCGAGCGACCGTCTCCGGAAGCACCGAGCCCGCGACGCTGTCGAATGCCGCCCGCTCCAGAAGGGTGACGTCCAGCCGCGCCGTGATCTCCCCACCCGCCGCCCCAGCACCGGCGAGCCCAAGATCCGACAGGAGGTCATCCACCC
Organism: Actinomycetota bacterium; assembly: GCA_040754475.1. Classification (GTDB taxonomy): domain Bacteria; phylum Actinomycetota; class UBA4738; order UBA4738; family HRBIN12; genus JAJPHY01. The sequence continues at coordinate 6,083 of JBFMCN010000040.1, forward strand.
CGCGGATCAGGGTCGCTCCCTCACGGATCAGCGCATGCGGCACCCCGGCCAAAGGGTTGTCGAGCGCACCCGGCACGGCGAACACCTCGCGCCCGAGATCGAGCGCGTGCTCCGCGGAGATGAGCGACCCCGATCCCGCCGCTCCCTCCACGACGACGAGCCCGCGGGCAAGCCCCGCGATGATCCGGTTCCTCGCCGGGAACCGAAACGACGCTGCCGGCACGCCCGGCGGGTACTCGCTCGCGATCGTTCCCGCTTCGGCGATCCGCGCGACGAGCGAACGACTCCCATGCGGATACGCCCGGTCGATTCCGCATCCGAGAACCGCCAGCGTCTGGCCGCTCGCTGCCAGCGCGCCCTCGTGGCACGCGGCGTCGATCCCGCGGGCGGCGCCGCTCACGACGCACATGCCACGGGCGGCGAGATCGCGACCGATCATCCAGGCCATGTCCCTTCCGCCATCGGAGCAGTTGCGGGCACCGACCACGGCCACCGCCGAGCCGGGGATGGGGAGGGCGCGGCCGAGCACGAACAGCCCGGCCGGCGGGTCGCTGAGGTGCTCAAGCTGAGCGGGGTAGTCGTCGGAGCCGACCGCGACGAATCTTGCCCCGCAGGCGGTCACGGCGGCTTCGATCTCGGAGGAGTCCAGCTCCTCGGCGTATCGGCGATCCGCCTCGCTGCCGGCCCTACCCTCGCGGACCGCGGAGAGGCACCCGCGAGCCGAACCGTGGAGCTGGGCGACCTGGAGCAGCTTCAGCGGAGTCAGTCCTCTGAGGGAGGAGAGAACGAGCAGTGCCCTGAGATTCGCGCGACCCTTCGCGAACCCGTCGGGCCACTTCGTGGCCATCACTTCATGCTGCACGGGCCGGTCCCGTCACCCGGCGCGGGCGAGGCTTCCCTCGGAGAGGTTGGCGCGGTACGAGAGCGCCTCGGCAACGTGCTCGGCCGACAGCTCGTCAGCTCCGGCGAGGTCCGCGATGGTCCGAGCGACCTTGATCGCCCGGTCGAATCCCCGCCCCGTGAGCGCCAGCGAGTCCACGGCCCGGGCAAGCACGTCTCGGGCACCGGCCGACATGCCCGCCTCGCGCCTGGCGATAGGTCCCGGTAGCTGCGCGTTGCAGGGATACCCGAGCGCGGCATACCGGCGGCGCTGACGCTCACGGGCCTGCTCCACCCGCTCCCGGATGCTCGAGGACGGCTCCCCGGCCCCCTCCCCGAGCAGCTCCTGCTTGGACAACCTGGGGACGACGAGCCGGATATCGATCCGGTCGAGCAACGGCCCGGAGAGCTTCTGTCGGTAGAGCTGAACCCTGTGCGGCAAGCACCGGCACTGGCGACGTGGGTCCCCTTCGTACCCGCACGGGCAGGGGTTGGCGGCCGCGACAAGCGTGAATCGCGCCGGGAACTCGACTGCGCCCGTGGCCCGCGTCACGATGACTCGACCGTCCTCGAGAGGCTGCCGCAGCGATTCGAGAGCATCGCGGTGGAACTCCGTGAGCTCGTCCAAGAACAAGACGCCGTGGTGGGCAAGGGATACCTCTCCCGGGCGGAGAGGGTTGCTACCCCCACCCAGCAGCCCGGCGAGCGAGATCGAGTGGTGGGGAGCGCGAAACGGCCTCTGGGACCGAAGGCCTCCGCCGGTCAGCAGCCCCGCGATGGAGTGCAGCTGGGTCACCTCAAGCGACTCCTCCCTGGAGAGCGCTGGAAGGATCGTGGCGAGACGACGCGCGAGCATGGTCTTTCCGGCGCCAGGTGATCCGACCATCAGGACGTTGTGTCCGCCGGCCGCGGCGATCTCCAGAGCACGGCGAGCCTGGCCCTGTCCGCGGACCTCGACGAAGTCGACTGCGTGGCTCTCCCTGCCGATCGGCGGGCTCGCGCTCGAGGGTTCGGGTCGCCAGGCCCCACGGAGGAACCCGACTGCTTCTCTCAGCGCCGGGGCGCTCACGACCTTGAGCCCCTCGACCAGCGCAGCTTCACCCGCGTTTGCCTCGGGAACGACGACCCCCTCAAGCCCGGCCAGCTTCGCCGCGATGGCAACCGACAGGACGCCGGGCGTGGGAACAAGCGTGCCTCTCAACGAGAGCTCGCCGACGAAGGCCAGCCGCGCGAGCCGATCGGACGGCACCTGCGCCGAGGCCGCCAGCACACTCACGGCGATGGGGAAGTCGAGCCCGGGCGCGTCCTTTCGCACGTTGCCGGGCGACAGGTTCACCACGATACGCCGCAGCGGCCATTCGAGGCCCGAACTCTCGACCGCGGGCCGTATGCGGTTGCGCGCGTCCTGAGCCGGCGCACCGGGCAGCCCGGTCAGCGTCAGGGACGGGAGCCCGCGCCCGATGTGCGACTCGACGACGACGATGTGCCCGCGAACTCCAACGAGTGTGACCCCCAAGACCCGCCCGTACACGATCGCGCGACCCTAGCGCGACCCGCCGACACTCAGAAGGCGTCCTCGAACAGCTCGACCTCTGCTCCTCCAGGACCTACCCGAACGCTGGCGACGTCGAACCGTACCTGCGCCGGCCCGGGCCCGTGTGCCCCGAGGAATGCCTCGGCGAGCCGGCGCAGCTTGCGCCGCTTGGACCAAGTGACCGCTTCGAACCCTCCCCCGAAGGTGGATCCGCGGCGCGTCTTGACCTCGCAGAACACGAGCAGTCCATCGCGTTCCAGGACGAGATCGAGCTCGCCGAGGGGACATCGCCAGTTGCGGAAGACCGTTCGGAAACCGAGCAGCAGGTAGGTCTGCAGCGCAGCGTCCTCGCCCGCTCGGCCGAGCGAGGAGCGCGGATCCGCCTGCGCGGCGCACGGTCCCATCCGCCGGAGCCTAGCCCGGGCCGCCGACACTCAGGACGGAAGCGGCGGCTCTTCCGGAAGCCCGGCTCCAGGGATCGACTCGCCCTGACGCAGCTCCTCGACGTTCACGTCCCGCCTGGTCATGACCCGCACGCGCGTGACGAACCGGGCGGGCCGGAACATGTCCCAAACCCACGCGTCGCCGAGCTCGACCTCCACCCAGCCGTCCTCGCGCTGCCGAACGTCTACGTGGTTCGCCAGGTAGAAGCGCCGTTCGGTCTCCACGACGAACGAGAACATCGGGACGACGTCTCGGTACTCCCGATACAGCTCGAGCTCGCGCTCCTCTTCGAACCTTTCGATGTCGTCTTCGCTCATCCGCTCATCCCACAGTAGAGCCGCCGGGATCGACCAGAGAGCCGACCCCCTTGAACGAGAGACGGTGGATCGGCGAGGGACCCATCCGAGAGAGCGCCTCGAGGTGTTCGGCCGTGCCGTACCCCCGGTGGTGGTCGAAGCCGTACGCGGGGAACCTGCGGTGGTAGCGATCCATGATCCGGTCGCGCGTGACCTTCGCCACGATCGATGCGGCCGCGACCGAGGCGGTCACGGCATCTCCCTTTCTGATAGACAGGTTCGGAACCGCGAGACGCGGGACCGGGAAGCCGTCGGTCAGCACGTAGTCGGGAGGGACCGTCAGGCCGCGCACGGCGCGCCGGAGCAGCCAGAGGTTCGAGCGGTGCAGGCCGCGGCGGTCGATCCGCGAGGGCATCGCGCGGCATACCGAAACGGCGACGCCGTCCCGGAGGATTCGTTGGTAGCAGCGCTCGCGCTGGAGCGCGGAGAGCTGCTTGGAGTCCTTGATGCCCTCAAGGTCGAAGCCGACCGGCAGTATCACCGCGGCTGCTACGAGCGGACCCGCAAGCGCGCCCCTGCCCGCCTCGTCCACCCCCGCGACGCGCATGAACCCCTCGTCCCGCAAGCGGCGTTCGTAGCGCCCGAGGTCCAGGGTCAGTGCAGCCACCCCACCCGTGAAGGCGGCCAGACGACGGCGAAGGCCTTCCCCACCACCTTATCGAGTCGGACGAAGCCAAGCCCGTATCTGGAGTCCTTCGAGTAGAGGCGATTGTCGCCGAGGACGAAGAGCGCGCCGTCCGGAACCCGTGTCGGGCCGTAGGCTCGCGTATCGGGCGGGCCGTGCAAGTACGGCTCCGGAGTGAGCTTGCCGTTCACGTAGAGCGCCCCCTGCCGAAGCTCCACGACATCGCCCGGCATTCCGACCACCCGCTTGATGAAGTCCTCGTCCGACGCCCCGGCAAAGCCCAGCCCCTCCGACAACCAGCGCAGGAATCCGCCGATGACGCCTCGGTCGGGCTGCAGACCCGGGTGCGGATCCGCGAAGACGATGATGTCTCCCCGGTGTGGGTGGTACCCGACCTTGTTGACCAGCACGCGATCGCCCGGCGCAAGGGTCGGTTCCATCGAACCCGAGGGTATGTAGAAGGCCTGGACGACGAAGGTCTTGAGCAGGATCGCAAGACCGAGGGCCAGGACGATCAGGATGGGGAGCTCGCGCAGGAAGCCGAGAGGCCTCTTGCGCTCAGAGGAGGAAGCCTCACCTTCGTTCGATCCCGGGCTCACGGGTGGCGCTTCGTCGCACGTACTGGGAGCGTCGACCGGCTCGAGCGAGCCGGGTTGACGATCGGACACTCTCAGCCCTGGCCCTCGGCCGCCCCTTCGGACTCCGAAGAGGCCTCCTCCGAGTCCTCGGGCGTGTCTCCCACATCGTCCTCGGTCGCGTACTCGTCCTCAGGGGTTGAGTCCTCCTCCGACTCCTCCGCGACCTCCAGCGGCTCCTCGGCTTCTTCCTCCGCCACCTCGACGGCCGCGAGCGCCGCCACCTCTTCGGCGTCCAGCCGGCGCTCCTTTATCCGCGCCCTCTTCCCCCGCCGCTCCCGCAGGTAGTAGAGCTTGGCCCGCCGGACTTTGCCGCGGGAGACAACCTCGAGCTTCGCGATGGACGGGGAGTGCACAGGGAAGGTCCGCTCGACTCCGACACCGAAGGAGATCTTGCGGACGGTGAACGTCTCTTGGAGCCCACCACCCTGCCGGCGGATCACGACCCCCTGGAACACCTGCACCCGCTCCCTGCCGGCCTCGACGACCCGTACGTGCACCTTGACAGTGTCGCCCGGCCGGAACTCGGGCAGGTCCGTGCGCAGGTAGGCCTTGTCGACAACGTCGGTCTTGTTCATGGCGGGAGTCCCGATGATAGCAGGCGATTGGAGCCGGCCGGTCAGCCTTTCAGCAGGTCGGGGCGGTTTCGGCGGGTCTTCTCCAAAGCGGCCGCCCGCCGCCACCGCTCGACCTCGGCGTGGTTGCCCGACAGCAGGACGTCTGGCACAGCCATGCCACGGAACTCACGCGGCCGGGTGTACTGGGGGTGATCGAGGAGCCCGTCCTCCCCGAACGAATCGCGTGCGCAGGACTCCTCGCTTCCGATGACCCCCGGCACGAGCCGCGTCACGGCCTCCAGCACCACCAGTGCGGGAATCTCGCCCCCGGAGAGCACGTAGTCGCCGATCGACACCTCCTCTGCGGGAAGACCCTCCGCGACCCGCTCGTCGATACCCTCATACCGGCCGCAGATCAGTACGAGCCACGGCTCTTCGGCCAGCTCGCGCGCGAGGGCCTGGTCCAGTCGCCGTCCCGCCGGCGAGAGCAGGACGGCGCGCTTGGAGCCCTCCCCGAGCGACTCGAATGCAGCGAAGAGCGGCTCGGGCTTCATCACCATGCCCGGGCCGCCTCCGAATGGCTCGTCGTCCACCTGACGATGCCGGTCGGTCGCGGAGTCGCGGATGTCGTGCACGCGGACGTCGAGGACCTGCGCCTCGATGGCTTTGCCGAGCAGGCTCCCGCGCAAGGGGCTATCGAAGATCCCGGGGAAGATGGTCAGAACATCGATCCGCACGAGCGCAGGCTAGCAGCGGAGCATCGGATGTCTAGCCGTCGCTCTCCTCGGATACCGTCAGGCCGGGGATCTCCCGAACGACGATCCGTCCGGCCGCGATGTCGACCGAGACGACCACGTCTCTGAGCGCAGGGACGAGGGTCTCGACGTCGCCCGCCACCGAGCTCCACACGTCGTTGGCGGGGGTGTGGATGACCTCGCGAAGAGTACCGAGCGAACGGCCGGATTCGGTCACCACCTCGCAGTCGACGAGCTGGTGGTCCCACCACGAGCCCTCCGGAAGCTCGGGCGACATCGACTCCGGCACCACGAGCAGAGACCCGGCCAACGCCTCGGCCCGGTCACGGTCGCCGATGTCCCGGAACTTCACGAGGAGCCGCCCCCGATGCGGATGCGAATCCTCGATGGTGAGGGCCCGTCCGTCCTCGAGGTAGACCACTGTGCCTACGGCGAACCGCTCGGGTACCTCGGAAAGGACGAGAACGGCGACCTCCCCCTTGACGCCGTGAGCCCGCGTGACGCGGCCGACCGCGACGGTCGGCTCGGACATGTCAGTCGACGATCTCGACGGCCACGTGGACGCCGTCCCGAATGCCGGAGGCTTTGACCACGGTTCGGATCGCCCGTGCCGTGCGGCCGCCCTTCCCGATCACCTTGCCCATGTCTTCGGGATCGACCCGCAGCCGCAGGAGAAGACCGCGCTCGTCTTCGATCTCGAGGACCTCGACGGCGTCGGGATCATCGACGAGCTCCTTTGCGATGTACTCGAGGAGCTCCTTCACGAGACGGTCTCCTGCTCCTTCCTCTCGGCCTGGAACTTCTCCCATATGCCCGTCTTCGTGAGCAGAACCTGGACCGCCCGGCTCGGCTGGGCGCCCTTGCTAAGCCATTCAAGGGCCTTGGCCTCGTCGATCTCGACGACCGACGGCTCCTCCAGCGGATGGTACTTGCCGATGCTCTCGATGAACCGACCGTCCCTTGGACTGCGCTGGTCGGCCACCACGACGCGGTAGAAGGGACGTTTCTTCGCGCCCATCCGCCGTAGCCTGATCCTCGTCGCCATCCCTTCCCCCTACCTAGTCCCGGGCATCTTCCGCATGCCCGGGATCCGCGGCATGCCCTTTCCGCCCGCCATCGTCCGCATGAGCTTCCTGGCCGCGTCGAACTCCTTCAGCAGCGAGTTCACGTGCACGGTCGTGGTCCCCGACCCGCGAGCGATCCGCAGGCGCCGGGACCCACCGATGATAGCTGGGTTGCGCCGCTCTTCCGGGGTCATCGAACATATGATCGCCTCGGTCCGCGTGAGCTGATCCTCGTCGACCTCGCCTGCGATGTCCTTCAGGACGTTCTTCCCGCCGGGCACGCCCGGAAGCATCGCGAGCAGATCCTGGATGGGTCCGAGCTTCTTCATCTCACGCATCTGGAAGAGGAAGTCGTCGAGCGTGAACTGCGCGCTCGCAGCCTTCTGGGCTGCCTGCGTCGCCTTCTCCTGATTGATGATCTCCTGCGTCTTGTCGATGAGCGTGAGCACGTCGCCCATGCCGAGGATTCGCGACGCCATCCGGTCCGGGTAGAACGGCTCGAGATCCTGCGGCCTCTCCCCAGTGCCGACGAAGAAGACCGGCCGGCCAGTCACAGCCGTGATCGACAAGGCTGCGCCGCCCCGGGCATCCCCGTCGAGCTTCGTGAGGATGAACCCCGTGGTGTCCACTTCCCGCATGAACGCGCGAGCCTGTACCACCGCGTCCTGCCCGGTCATCGCGTCACAGGTCATGAGCACGTGGTGCGGCTTGAGGGCGCCCCTGACCCGACGGGCCTCCTTCATCATCTGCTCGTCTACGTGCAGCCGTCCCGCGGTGTCGACGATCACGAGGTCGAGCCCCTCCCTCCCGGCGTCTCTCACCGCGCTCTTCGCGACCCTCACGGGATCCTTCCCATCCGAGACGACGGGGATGCCCACCTCGCGACCAAGGGTGAACAGCTGCTCCACGGCTGCGGGCCGCTGTAGGTCGGCGGCAACGAGCAGTGGATGATTGCCCTTCTCCATGTACGCCCGGGCAAGCTTCACGCACGCCGTCGTCTTTCCGGAGCCCTGCACACCGGCCATCATGACAACCGCAGGCCTCGCGCTGGGAAGCGCGAAGACCGCCTGGGTGCCCCCCATTGTGGTTGTCAGCTCATCTCTCACGACCTTCACGACCTGGTGGGCGGGCGCCAGGCTCCTCATGACCTCCTCGGAGAGAGCACGGGCACGGACCCGTTCGAGGAGGTCGTCGACCACCTCGACGGCCACGTCGGCCTCGAGCAGGGCTGTGCGCATGTCCCCGAGGGCTCCTTCCACCTGCTTCGGATGGAGCTTCCCCCTGGACCTGAGCTTCTTGAAGACCGCGTTCAGGCGGTCGGTCAACGTGTCGAACATATCCCTAGGTGCGCGGCCCCGTGTGCCGACGTGCTCTGACGTGCCCGGAGGACGAATTGTACCCAGGCGATACGGGAGGGACCTCGTGAGGGGTAGGCGCTCTCGCGATCTCCTCGAGGCCAAGCGAGTCGAGGTGGGCCTGATCGGTCTGCGCTGGCTGGTGGTCGGCTTCGGTGTTCTGGAGACGGCCGTGACCATCCGCTCGCGCTCCGAGGGGCCCGACTACGTGGTGCCCCTCGGGTTCGTGCTCGTCGCCGCCCTGGCGATCGGCAACGTTGTGATCTCCACGCTCACCGAGCGTGCGTCGCGTGCCGATCGCATTCGGCCCGTCGGCCTCGGCGCATTTGTGCTCGACATCGTAGTCATCAGCGGCCTCGTCTGGACCTACGCGACACCGGAGAACTCGATGTGGGTGCTCGCGTACCTCCTCCCGCTCGAAGGCGCGATCCGCTACCACCTCGTCGGCGCCCTGATCGCCGTCGGTGTGAGCATCGTCTCGGAGCCCCTCCGCGAGCTGTACACGGTGGAGCGGTTCGAAACGTATGCCTTCCAGCCCGCCGCCGTGACTTTCCGCGTGGGGGTGGAGCTTACCGTCGCCATCGTGGCGGGACTCATGGCCCGCTCGCTTCAGCGTGAGGCTGACAAGGCTCGCGAGCGCGCGTGGCTCGCCGAGGAGGCGGCTCGCTTCGCCGATGCGGCCGCAGAGCGCGAGATGGGCGCGCGCAAGGAGCTCGCCGCGTTCCACTCCGCCGTCCTCGCCGGCGTGGCCGCGGGCGACGTCGATTCCTCCATCCGTTCGATGACCTACTCGATCGCCCACGACCTCGGATTCGAGTCCTTCGCGATCCTCACCCTCGAGGCCGACACGCTCGCCGCGAAAGGAGTGCACGGCGCCCCCGGGTACGAGGAGGGTGCCCGGATACCGCTGGGTGTGGGAGTCGTTGGAGGGGTCGCAAGGGACGGCGTCGCGTATCCCTCCGGGTTGGCGGCCGAGGTTTCCGACCCTGGCGAGCCGATCCCCGAGGTCGCGGTCCCACTGAGGGTGGGCTCGCAGCTCATCGGTGTCCTCCACCGCCGCGAGACCTCCCCGAGGATCTCGCAAGACGACCTGCGGATGCTGGCCGCCCTCGCCGACCAGATCGCGATGGTCGTACAGGCAGCGCTGCTCAGAGACCGCCAGGAAGAGACCCTCCGCAAGCTCCGTGAGCTCGACGAGATGAAGTCGGACTTCGTCGCGATCACGAGCCACGAGCTCCGGACTCCCCTCGCGGCAGTCCGCGGTTTCGTGAACACGTTGCGGCGCAGGATGGAAGACCTCTCACCAGAGGAGACCCAGGAGTTCCTCGGCATAATCGACAGGCAGACGGACCGACTGATCCGACTGGTCGAGGACCTGCTGGTCGTCTCCAAGATCGAGGCCGGCAAGCTCGTCTTCGAGCCGGAGGCGATCGAGCCGGCTGCCTTCTGCGATCGCGTCGTGCAGGGTCTCGGCGACGATGGATCCCGCGTGACCCTTCGCATTCACGAGGATCTGCCAAAGCGGGTGCTCTTGGATCCCCACCGCATCGGGCAGATCCTGACGAATCTCCTCCAGAACGCCCTCAAGTTCTCGCCCGTCGGAAGCCCGGTCGTCCTCTCGGCGCTCGCCGAGAACGGCCAGCTCGAGTTCGCGGTGACGGATCAGGGGCCGGGGATACCGCAGGATGAGGTCGGGCGGATCTTCGAGCGCTTCCATCAGGCGGACGCCGCCAGCACCCGTAGCACGGAAGGGGCTGGGCTCGGCCTCTACATCACGAAGAAGCTCGTCGAGGCGATGGGAGGCGCGATCGAGGTCGAGTCCCGACCTGGCGAGGGCTCGACCTTCACGGTGCGTCTTCCGCTGAGCCCGGCTCCATCACCTTCTCAACGGTTTGAAGGAGCGCAAGCGGCGAGAACGGCTTCGTGAAGTACTCGTCGGCCCCGAGCGACAGAACGAACTCACGCCCCTCCTCACCCGTCGCCGTGACGATGACCACCCTCACGACGGATGTGGCCGGATCTGCCTTGACCTCACGCAGGACGTCGGCACCACTCGCCCCGGGGATGTTGAGGTCGAGGAACATCAGGTCCGGAGCCTTCTCACGTACCATTGCCAGCGCCGCCTGACCGTCGGCCGCCTCTCGGATCTCGAACCCCTCGTGCTCGAGGACCATGCGCATGGCCTTCCGCATCGTCGGATGGTCCTCGACGATCAGGATGTCGGCCTTGGCCACGTCAGCCCCCCAGCATCCTTTCGGCAAACGTCCGAGCTCTGAAGGGTTCGAGGTCGAAGGGTCCCTCACCGGTGCCTATCAGCCTCACGGGAACACCGAGCTGATCCCGCACGGCGAGCACGATACCCCCCTTGGCGGTGCCGTCGAGCTTCGTCAGCGCGACGCCCGTGACGTCCACTGCCTCTGTGAAGGCAGCCGCCTGCGCGATACCGTTCTGACCGGTCGTCGCGTCGAGAACGAGCAGCACCTCATCCACGCGGCCGGCCGCTTTCTCCAGCACGCGTTTCACCTTCCTGAGCTCGTCCATCAGTGGGGTCCGCGTGTGCAGTCGGCCAGCGGTGTCGACCAGCAACACATCGTGGCCGCGAGCCTTGGCCGACTGGACGGCGTCGAAGGCGACCGCGCCGGGATCGGCCCCGCGCGATTGGGCGATGAGCTGCGCGCCGGTCCGACCGGCCCAGATGTCCAGCTGCTCAGAGGCGGCCGCTCGGAACGTGTCGCTGCCGGCGAAGCTCACCCTGCGGCCCTCTTTCACCAGCAGGGCCGCCAGCTTGCCGATCGTGGTCGTCTTGCCCGACCCGTTCACGCCCACCACCATCACGACGGAGAGTCGATCCGAGGGCAGGTCGAGGCTGCCGTCCTCGCCGAAGATGGAGACGATCTCGTCGGCGAGGAGCCGCTCGGGGTCTGTGTCCGGCGTGTACCGCTCCCGGACGTCCTGCACGATCCTTGCAGCGGCGAGCGGGCCGACATCGGCCTTCACGAGCAGATCCTGCAGACGCATCCAATCGTCGTCGTCGGGTGCCCCGCCCGCGAAGAGCGCGCGCACCTTCGCTCCGAGACTCTCGCGCAACTTGGTCCGCGGCGGTGTCGGCGGCGAGACTGCGGACGCCCCGGCGGCAGGGGTCGCGCGACGACGTGCTCGTGCCGAAATGCCGATGGACACGGCCAGCCCTACGAGGGCAAGCCCGACGATGACCGTGAGGATCTCCACCGTCGTACAGGCTAGTGGACGCCGTCCGGCTGCGGCACGAGGACCTGCGCTGGCTCGGCCATGAGCTGAGCCTCCTCCTCCGGGCTCTCCAGGCGCTGGGCGACGACCTTCGACGTCCCGTCCTTGCCCATCGAGACGCCGTACATCATCTGGGCGACCTCCATCGTCCGCTTCTGGTGCGTGACGATCAGCACCTGCGAGTCGACCGCGAATCCCCGGACGAGACGCAGGAACCGGTGGAGGTTCACATCGTCCAGCGCCGGCTCGACCTCGTCCATCAGGTAGAACGGGCTCGGCCGTGCTTTGAAGATGGCGAACAGGAACGCCATCGCGGTGAGCGCTCGCTCGCCGCCGGAAAGGAGCGAGATCCGCTTCACGCGCTTTCGCCCGGGCCGCGCCTCGATCTCGATCCCGGTGTTCAGGAGATCCTCCGGCTCGGTGGCAACCAGGCGTCCCTCCCCGCCCGGGAAGAGATCCTTGAACAGCCGCTCGAACTCCGCCGCCACGTCACGGTAGGCGCACTCGAGCGCCGTGACGATCTCGACGTCGATCCGGCGGACCACCTCGAGCAGGTCCCGACGAGCCTTCCTCACGTCTTCGAGCTCGCGCGCGAGGAAGTCGTGTCGCGCCTGGAGGGCCTCGAACTCCCCTCCCGCCAGCAGGTTCACTCGGCCCAGAAGTGCCAGCCGGCGCTGGATCAGCTCGGCTCGTCTTTCCAGCGCGTGAACCGTGTCGTCTTCCGACAGCTCCTCCACTGCCTGCTGCGGATCGCGCCGGTGACCCTCGAGCAGCAGTCGTTCGGCGTCGCGGATGCGCCGCTCGAGATCGCCGCGTGCGCGGTCTTGGTCCACGTACTCCTCGCGCAGACGCTCCAGTTCGAGGGAGGCCTCTCGCCACTTGCGGTTCACCTCGGCCTCGGACTCGCTCATCCGGCGTTCGATGGCCGCCGAGGAGTCCCGGGAGGCGGCGGCCGCATCGAGCGTCTCCGATACCCCCCGCAGCCGCTCCTCAGCCGTCTCCCTGGCCGCTTTGGCGCTCTCCACGGCCGCGCGCAGGACCGCCGGATCGCGTGCCTGGGAGGTCCTACGCTCACCCTCCAGGGACTCAAGTCGAGACTCCAGCCGGGCCCGTTCGCGCCTAAGGGTCTCTACCTCGACCCGCTGGGTGACTGGCGGCTCGGGGGGCCGAGGCAGGTCGGGCATGTCGGGGGTCTCCACCTTGGCCTCTGCCAGGCCCTCCCGCCAAGCTGCAGCGGCCTCGTGCAGGCCGGAGAGCCTTTGGGCCAGCAGTTCCTCCTCCCTTGCCAGCGAGGTCTCGTCGGCCGCGAGTCGAGCCATCTTCTCCGCTGCACGGGTGATGCCGGCGTCCAGCTCCTCGATCTTCTCGGCAAGCTCCCCGAGCTCGGCCACGACCTTGCCGAGACGCGCGCGCTTGGGTCCCAGCGCGGCCCTCGTCTGAGCGAGGTCGTGCTCGACGACGCTCAGCTCCCGGCTGACCTCGGCTGCGCGGGAGTCGCCGCTCTTGGCCGTCCGGATCACCTCTGGCCCGATGAGGATGCCTTCACGCGTCACGAACGCGGCCTTCGGGTGCTTCGCGTGCTTGTCCGCAGCCTCCTCGAGAGAGGCGGCGAGGTAGATGTCCTTGAGAGCGGCGCAGACGAGCCCGCGTGCCAAAGGATCGGCTCGTATGACCTCGAGGAGGGCCCGTTCTCCCGGAAGCACGAAGGACGTAGGACCTCCGCTCGCGATTGCTAGGGTCGCCCCGTCTCCGCCCGGTGCATCACAGATGGCCTCGGACTCGTCCCGGTACACCACTGCGTCCGCAAGCTGCCCGAGACCGGCCGAGAGCGCTCGTTCCCACCCCGGTTCCGATTTGACGAACGCGCGGAGCAGACCGACCGCGCGGTCCACGTGTCGCTCCAGGAACCGCGAGCCGGGCGTCTCCTCCAGATCCTTCTTCCTCGCCTCAAGGATCGCGTGGCGGTTCTCGTGATGACGCAGCGCCTCCTGCAGCTCCGCCACTCTGCCCGCCAGCACGCGGCGCTCGCGTTCGAGCTCGGCCCGCCGCTCGGAAAGGGGCGGTACGTCCGCGTCCAGACGCTCGATCTCCTTCTCGAGCCGCTCCCGCTCGGCCGCGGCGTTCCGCCCACGCTCGCGAATCTGGGACAGGCCCTCTTCCAGGCGTGCGCGCTCCCTCTCGTTGGCGGCAAGTGAGCGGCGGAGCGTGTCCATCTCGGCTCGGTGGGCCGCCGCCTCCTCCAAGAGCCGCCTGCGCTCCTCCTCGGCCGTCCTCCGCGACTCGGCCAGCGCACGGAACTCCCGCTCGGCGTCCTCGAGCTCTCGCTCGCGCTGATCGAGGCTTCCGACCGTCTCCCGGAGACGCTCTCGGATGCGCGCGATGTCCTGGTCAAGCGCCAGAGACCGTGCGTCGCGTGCGGCTTCCGTCGCAAGCGCGGCACGGGCGGCGGACTCCGCTTCCATTGCCCGGCGCAGCCCAAGCTCGCCGGTCGACTTCTTCTGCTGCGCGCCCCGGAGCAGAACCTCGGCCTCCTGGAGCGCCCAGACGGCACGAGCGCGCTCGTCGGCTGCCTTGCCCACTTGCTCGTCCAGCGCATCGAGCAGCTCCCTCGCCGCTTTGCGCCTGGCGAGGCCTTCGTCCCAGCCGGCGGCCCGCCGGCCCTGCTCGGCCAGTAGATCCCGCAGCCTGGCGGCTGCGACCCTTTCGGCCACCCCGTCCGCCTCCGCCGACAGATCCTCGTACCGCCGCGCGACCTCGGCCTGCTGCTTCAGCGGCTTCAGCTGTCGCCTGAGCTCCGCAAGCACGTCCTGAAGCCGCAGCAGATCCTGGTCCAGGCCTGCCAGCTTGCGCTCGGCGCGCTCGCGTCTCCTGCGGTGCTTGGCGATCCCGGCCGCCTCCTCGACATACCGGCGACGGTCTTCCGGGCGTGCGGTCAGCACATCCTCGAGCTGGCCCTGGCTCACGATCGTGTGAAGGGCGCGGCCGATCCCCGACTCGGAGAGGAGCTCCTGGACGTCGAGCAAACGCACCACCCGGCCGCCGACACGGTACTCGCTCTCACCCGAGCGGAAGATCGCTCTGCTGATCTCGATCTCGGACAGTGGGACGGGGATGAGCCCGGCCGAGTTGTCGATGACCAGCTTCACCTCGGCCATGCCGAGGCCCGGACGCTGAGGGCCTCCGGCGAAGATGACGTCGGCCATCTGCCCACCACGGAGCGCACGCGGCCCCTGCTCCCCCAGCACCCAGCTGATCGCATCTACCAGGTTCGACTTGCCCGAGCCATTTGGACCGACGATGACGCTGATGCCGGGAGAGAACTCGATGGTGGTCTTGTCCGCGAACGACTTGAAGGCTCTGATCTGGAGGGATCGAAGGAACATCTCGCCCACAGATGCTAGTGGGAGGCCGCCTGCCAATCTCGGCTTTGGCTCGGGAACTTGGCTCAGCGGGTGACGTGGAACTCCTGGTCGCCGCGAGGATCCTCCGCCACGGCATCGATGTCCTCGACCCGGGCGTGCTCGGGCCCGATCCGGCACCAGGCCACCATCGCCTCGACGTCGTCATCCACGCCTTCGAACGCCGCCTCGACCCGCCCATCGGGCAGGTTACGAACGAAGCCGCCAAGACCCCGCTCGCGTGCGAGCGACGCGCAGGTCCATCGGTAGAAGACACCCTGGACACGGCCGGAGACGATCACGCGAACCCGCTTCATGACCCGAATCCTAGAATCGTGACGGGGAGGGACGATGGCAGACTACGACCCGCGGACCGCCCTGCTCGCGGTGGACGTGCAGAATGACTTCGCCGACCCGAAGGGCTCGCTCTACGTCAGAGACGGCGAGGGAGTCGTTCCGGTCGTGAACATCCAGGTGGGCCGTGCGCTTCGGGCGGGAGCTCTCGTCGTCTACACGCAGGACTGGCACCCGGACGTAACGCCGCATTTCGAGAAGGACGGGGGGATCTGGCCGGTCCATTGCGTTGCCCATACCTGGGGCTCGGAGCTGCACCCGGGCCTGCGTGTGGTCGACGGCGAGCGGATACGCAAGGGTTCCGGTGCGGAGGACGGCTACTCCGCTTTCGGCGTCCGGGACCTGCGGAACGGAACGACGAGCCCAACGCCGCTCGAAGGGATCCTGCGTGCGCGCGGGATCGAGCGCGTCGTGATTGCGGGCCTCGCCACGGACTACTGCGTGGTCGAGACTGCGCTGGACGCCCGCCGGCTCGGGTTCGAGACGGTGGTGCTCGTGAAGGCCATCCGCGCCGTGGACCTGCTACCGGGCGACGGCGAGCGTGCGCTCGAGCGGATGCGCGCGGCCGGGGCGGAGCTGGTCTGAGCCAGCAGCGCCGCCGTCGCGGTCAGAGCAGCCCGAGCTGGCCCATCATCCCCATCGCGTCACTTACGCCCCAATGCTCAACGATCTTGCCGTCCTCGTTCACGCGCACGATGTCGATTCCACTGAACTCGTAGGGTCGATTCGTCGGCGCCATGCCCGGCATCACGCCCCCAGTGTCCGTCCCGCGGTAGACCGCGTGGACCACCACGAGATCGGCGCTCGATACCAGATGCACGATCTCGCAGGTCATGTCGGGCGAGCACTTGAGCATCATCTCGAACATCAGTCGGGCCCCGGCCTTGTCGGAGGGCATCTCCGGCAACAACTGGTGCTCGACGAAGTCCTCGGACAGCATTCCGTCGACTGCCTCGAGGTTCTTCCTGCCGAACACCTCATCCATGAGGCGACGGACGATCTCCTCGTTCTCCTCAGCCGTCGGCATCGCTCCCCCTCTCGTGCAGCTCCGGACCAGCGCGGAGCGCCCGAACGGGCATCAACTCTGGCACTGAGGGCAGTAGTAGGAGTTGCGAGAGGCGATCTTCACACTCTCGACAAGGGTTCGGCAGCGCCTGCAGGGCTGCCCCTCGCGCCCGTAGACCCTCAGCTCGCCCTGGTACTCGCCCGGCTTGCCGAACAGATCGACGTAGGCCTCGTCCTCAAGCGTCGTCCCCCTGTACCGGATCGCCTCCTGCAGCACTTCTTGGAGCGCGCGATACAGGCGCCGAACCTCCTGAGAGGACAGCGCGTCCGACATCCGATCGTGCCGCAGTCCCGCCGCGAAAAGAACCTCGTCCGAATAGATGTTGCCGAGACCCGAGATGAACTTCTGGTCCATGAGCAACGGCTTCAGCTTCGAGGCGCGGCGCGCCATGAGACCCCCGAACGTCTGCCAAGTGAAGACGTGGTCCAGCGGATCGATCGCGATGTGTTCGAGCTCCTTGACCTTGCCGAGCTCGTCACCGGTCGAGACGAACATCTCGCCGAACGTCCGTGGGTCGACGAAACGGAGGTCGCCGCCCTGCTGGAACGTGATGACCACGTGCGTATGCGAGGGCAGCGGTTGCCGCTTGCTTCCTCGCACGAGCCCGCCCGTCATGCCGAAGTGGACTACGAGCACGTCACCGTTGTCCAGGGACAGCAGGACGTACTTGCCCAGGCGCTCGGCCTTGGTGACCTTCCGCCCCTCAAGCCGCGAAGTGAAGTCCTTGCGCTTGCCGTGCCGGCGGATGATCCTCATCGCGCTCCGCGTCGGGCGAACCTCCGCTCCCGCTATCTTGCGCCCGACCACGTCCCTTTCGAGGTCTCGACGCATCACCTCGACCTCGGGAAGCTCCACCGATCCTTCCCCCTCAGCTCTTCTCCGGGATGCGCTCGGACAACTTCACGTAGGCCTCGCGAGCGGCCTGCTGCTCGGCTTCCTTCTTGGAGCGGCCGGTGCCGGTTCCCCACGCCTCCCCCGCCAGGTGGACGGTTGCGGTGAACTCCTTCTGGTGGTCGGGTCCCCGCTCGCTGATCCGGTACTCGGGGAGCGAGCGCAGATCCTGGGAAGCGAGCTCCTGCAGGATGGTCTTGTAGTCACGCTCACCTTCGCCGCGAACGTACGTGACCATCCGCGGACGGAAGAGGCGTTCGACGACCTCCCTCACAGGCTCCAGTCCGAGATCCAGGTAGATCGCGCCCAGGATCGCCTCGAGGGCGTCGGCGAGGATGCTCGCCTTGTCGTACCCCCCGGTGGCCTCCTCGCCCTTGCCGAGCCTTACGTGAGCCCCGAGGCCGAGAGCGCGGGCGACTTCCGCCAGCGCGCTCATGTTCACGATCGCAGCCCTGAGCTTGGCCAGCTCTCCCTCGGGCATGTCGGAGAACTCGCGGTACGCGAGGTCGGTGACGATCAGCCCGAGAACCGCGTCGCCGAGGAACTCCAGCCGCTCGTTGTTGACCTCGAGGCCGTGCTCGAAAGCGTAGGAACGATGCGTCAGGGCTGCGTCGAGGAGCGTGACATCCGCGAATCGGACACGGAGCGAGCGTTCCAGACTGCGGGTCGTCGTGTCATCGGCGCCGCTGGCGCTCACGAACTCTCCAACCTCGTCACTCGACCTCGATCGCCTGGCGGCCGGCGTAGTACCCACAGTTCCCGCATACGCGGTGCGGCAGCTTCGGCTGATGGCACTGCGGGCACTCCGAGTAGGTGGCGGGCTGAGCCTTCCAGTTCGCGCGCCGCTTCGCGCCGCGTGTCTTCGACTGCCTCTTCTTCGGTACCGGCATCCGTCCCTTCCCTTCCTTCCCAACTATGGCTCGTCGACCAGACGCCCGAGCTGCGCCCAGCGAGGATCGGCGGGTGGCTGATAGCAGTGGCATCCACCGAGGTTCCGGTCGCCGCCGCACCGTTCGCACAGCCCAAGGCAGTCGGGCTTGCACGTCGGCGAGAACGGCATCGCCAGGACCACGGCGTCCCTCACCATTGGCTCCGGGTCGAGAGCGAAGTCGGGGTCAAGCCCGTAGTCGTCCTCAGGACCCGGCTGGCGGGCGAAGAGCTCGCCCATCTCCACCTCGAAATCGCGTTGGAACCCCTTCAGGCAGCGCGCGCACCGCAGGATCATCGTCCCCGCCACCGACCCGCTCGCGTACACGCCATCCATCACGCCCTCGAGAACGAGATCGCCGGCAAGAGGCGCGTCGTCGGGCACACTCGCCAGCTCCGTCCGGAGGCCTTCCAGGCTCTCGTCCAGTCGAACCGTCTTCGACGCCCCGGGGTGGCTGAGGAGGTCGCGAACGTCGATCGCGCGCATCACTCCTCCTGCTCCTCCTCCCGGAAATCGTCCTCCGGCGAAAGCTCCTGTTGCGCGGGGAGGATCCCCCTAAGCTTCTCGCGCCCTGCCTGTACCTGGCTCGTCGCCTTGGAGAGGAACTGAGTCGTCGCGTCGAGCTCTTCCGAGATCCGCTGCAGCGCGATCTCGAACTGCGCGAGCTTCGCATCCACGTAGTCCTCGGCTTCGAGCCGCACCCGCCGAGCCTCTTCCGCCGCCTCCGCCATCACCTGCTCGGCCTCCAGCTCCGCGCGCTTCATGACCTCCTCGTTCGAGGCCAGCCGTAGCTGCTCAGCTCGAGCCTCCTCGACCATCCGATCGGCGTCCCGTCGGGCCTTCGCAAGCAGCTCCTCCCGATCCTTCACGACCCAGCGCGCCTGCTTGATCTCCTCAGGCAGGATCTCCTTCATCTCACCAAGGAGCTGGAGCAGCTCGTCGCGATTGAGGAGGGCCGATGATGACAGCGGCATCGACTTGGCCTCCCTTACCATGTCCTCGAGCTGCTGTAGACGGGCCGCCAGGTCCACTAGGCGACTCCCCCCAGCTTCTCCGCGAGACGTTCGGCGACGGCAGGCGGGACCAGCCCGGTCACGTCGCCGCCGAAGCGAGCAACCTCCTTCACCAGCGAGGAGGAAAGGAACGACCAGTTCGGCGCGGCGGGGATGAAGAGGGTCTCGACGTCGGCCAGGCGCCGGTTCATCTGGGCCATCTGGATCTCGGTCTCGAAGTCGGAGACCGCGCGCAGTCCCTTCACGATGATCCTCGAGCCCTTCTGCCTTGCGAATTCCACGAGCAATCCCGAGAACGATTCCACCTGGACCTTCGAGAGATCGGCCACGGCCTCCTTGAGCATGGCGACCCGCTCGGCCGCGCCCAAGAGCGGGAGCTTGTCGGGGTTCTCGAACACCGCCACGAGGACGACGTCGAAGTGCTGAGCTGCGCGTTCGATGATGTCGAGATGACCATTGGTCACGGGGTCGAACGTCCCCGGACACAGGGCGGTCAGGCCCATTCAGACCTCCCGGAAGACCAGGACGAGGGTGTCGCCGTACTCCAGGCGCCTCGCGACGCGCCAGTCTACCGGAATCACAGGCATGGAACTCCTGGTTCCGCGGGTCAGGACCACCGTCCAGCGATGCCCGGCAAGCCATCCGGACGTCAGCAACCGTGCCGCCGCCAGGACCTGTTCCTCGGGTCCGTCGTAGGGGGGATCCGCCAGCACAAGGTCGAACGGAGCACCGCGCTTGTCATCTCTGCTCAGAAGGTCAAGAACGTCTGCCCTAACGACTTGAGCACGGTCGGACAGGCGGGTCCGCTCGAGATTCTGTGCGATCGTCCGGTTCGCGGCCGGGTTGCGTTCGACGAAGGTGGCGTGGCCGGCCCCCCGGGACAGAGCCTCGATGCCGAGCGCACCGGTCCCTGCATACAGGTCGAGCACCCGGGCACTCGGCAGGGCTGTCGCGATGCTCGAGAACAGCCCCTCACGTGCCATGTCCGAGACGGGCCGAACCCCACGCGGCACCCTTGCGAGACGCACTCCTTTGGCAGTACCGGAGATCACACGCATACGGGCACTGTAGCCCCGGGGCGAGATGCTCAGGAGTGGAAGAGCCAGTCGATCGACCGCTCGAAGCGCGAACGGAGCTCGGTGAGCAGCAGAGGCTCCGCCGACAGGTCGGGGTCCGCGGCGATGACGTCGAAGGCCCTTGCCCGGGCTCGCCTCACAAGCTCGAGGTCCTCGGCAAGGCGCGCAAGCTTGAGGTCCGGCATTCCCGACTGGCGCACGTCGAACAACGTCCCTTCGCCTCGCAACCGCAGGTCCTCGTCGGCAAGCTCGAATCCGTCGGTGGTCCGCACCAGCGCCCGCAGCCGGTCGCGGGCCTCCTCGTTCCCGTCCTTGCTCTCGTCGAACAGGAAGCAGTACGAAGGGTGCTCGCCACGGCCGATCCTTCCGCGCAGCTGGTGGAGCTGCGCCAGGCCGAAGCGCTCGGCGTTCTCCACGAGCATCACCGTCGCGTTTGGAACGTCGACGCCGACCTCGACCACCGTCGTCGAGATGAGCAGGTGGTGCTTCCCTGCCAGGAACTCCTCCATCACCCGTTCCTTCTCGGCCGGCCGCATCCGGCCGTGGAGCAGGCCGACGGAGAGATCCGGGAACACCTTCGTCGCCAGGCGCTCGGCTTCCTGCTCGGCAGCGCGAACCTCCGCACGGTTCCCCTCGTCGATCGCGGCGCACACGACGAACGCCTGACGCCCCACCGCCGCTTCTCTGCGGACTAGGTCATAGGCGGCCCTCCGCTCGGCTTCGCCCCGGACGAGGCGCGTCTGCACCTTCTGCCGGCCCTTGGGCATCTCGTCGAGCACCACGACGTCAAGGTCGCCGTAGTAGGTGAGCGCGAGGGTCCGAGGGATCGGCGTCGCCGTCATGATCAGGACGTCGGGAGACCCGCCCTTCCCCTTCAGCGCCATCCGCTGGTGAACGCCGAACCGATGCTGCTCGTCCACCACGGCGAGCGAGAGGTCGGCGAATCTGACCCCCTCCTGCACGAGCGCGTGGGTGCCGACCACGAGGTCGACGTCCCCAGACGCTATGCCTTCGAGCAGCTTGGTTCGTTCCCTACCCGTGACCCCGGCTGTGAGCAGCGCGTACGTGACCTGCGTGCCCGTTCCCATTTCCGGATCGTCGAGCAGCGAGGCCTGTCGCTCCACGTTCTTGCCGCCGCCCGCAAGCTCCAGATACGGGACGGCGCCGAAGGGCCCGAGAAGCGCAGCCATCGACCGGAGGTGTTGCCCGGCCAGCACCTCGGTGGGAGCCATGATGGCCGCCTGGTGCCCCGACTGGATGGCGACCAATGCGGCATGCAGGGCTACGAGCGTCTTTCCCGAGCCCACGTCACCTTGCAGAAGCACGCTCATCGGGCGGGGCAGCGCCATCGACCGTCCGATCTCCCCCATCGCGCGGCGCTGAGCCTGGGTCGGCTCGAACGGCAGGGTGGCGGCCAGTCGCTCGACGAGCCGCCCACTCGGCTCGTGCGCGAACCCCCTCTCCGCCGCCTCCAGGCGATGCTTGCGGAACGCGACACCGAGTTCTAGCGCGAACAGCTCGTCGAACTTCAGGCGTTCCTCGGCCTCGACCAGATCCTCCTGCGAGTCGGGAAAGTGGATCCTTCGGATCGACCGGTCGAAGGAGCCCAGCGACTCGGCCTCGACGACGCGAGCCGGAAGCGGGTCCGGGATCGGTGGGAGCTGCTCGAGCGCTCGGAACACCAACTCGCGGATCGTTCGGGTGGTGATCCCTTCGGTCGCGCGGTGCACGGGCGTGATGCGGCCCGTGTGCACCATGTCGGCGTCCTCTCCCCGAAGGATCTCCACCTCGAAGTTCACGAGCTGAAGCCGCCCCCGGTACATCTGCACGGTTCCCGAGACGGCGAGCTCGTGTCCCTCCTTGTAGAGGCCCGCGGCCCAGGGCTGGTTGAAGAACGTGAGGTCGAGGTAGCCCGAACCGTCGTAGACCGTGACCGTCACCATCGGCTGACGACGCCGGGTCGGGCGCTTTGCGACCCGCTTGACCCTCGCGATGACGGTGGCCTGCTGGCCGACCTTCAGCGCCCGGAT
Organism: Actinomycetota bacterium; assembly: GCA_040754475.1. Lineage (GTDB taxonomy): Bacteria > Actinomycetota > UBA4738 > UBA4738 > HRBIN12 > JAJPHY01. The sequence goes on from JBFMCN010000040.1 coordinate 28,289, forward strand.
GCTCACCACCTGCGACCGGTCGATGTAGCGACGTGGGTAGTGGTGCAGGAGCTCGCGCACGGTCGAGATGCCCAACGACTCCCTCAGCACACGGAATGCCGGGGGGCCCTTGTCGCGGAAGCCGGCTCGACGGTTCGCGAGCCGCCCGTCGACTGCCGTGATGGGCGATGCCAGAGTCAGACCCACAGCGTGCGGACCCCGGACAGCGACCAATCCTGCATGCTTGCGTTCTACCACGGCCCCGTCGTCAGCCGTCGAACGGCTGTCGCCCCTGCTCGGTGGACCGAAGGTCGTTTGCTACCCTGTGTCGGCCATGGCAGCCGTTTGCGACATCTGCGGGAAGAAGCCGTTCTTCGGCAAGCAAGTCTCCCACTCGCACCGACGGACGAACCGCCGGTGGGACCCCAACGTGCAACGGGTGCGCGCTCTCGTCGACGGCGTCCCCAAGCGCCTCAACGTGTGCACGAGCTGCCTCAAGGCCGGCAAGGTGCAGCGCGCGGGCTGAGCCCGGCCCACGCACGTTTCCTCACTTCCCGCTAGGCTCCAAGCGGTCGCTCGTCACAGGAGGCAGCCATGAGAGCTCGATCCCGAATCCTTCTGACCGTGTCGGTCGCGCTGGCCTTGACGTCCTACGCGACCCCGGCAGGGGCCTCCCAGGTGTCGGACCCAAACGACGTATCGGGCAGACTCGACCTCAGCGTGCTGATCGGTACGAAGGCATTCGCCAACGCGCCACTCGTCATCAAAGTGCGGACGTACGGGAACTGGGGCAAGAGACTCTTGTCCGACGCGGGTGAGAACCGCATCTACGTCCTGTTCGACGTGGACGGCGACGGCATCACCGACTACACAGGCGAGATCTCCGAGTCCGGCGGCAAGCTCCATATGGACATCACCGGCGACGGCTCGGCCTTCGAGCCGCTTCCCGTCAGCCATCCGAACCGTCGCACGATCAAGACGACCGTGCCCGGTGGCTCGCCCCCCAATCCGAAGGGCACCTTGTACATCGCCGCTCGGAGCGAGTTCACGAACTCGACCTCGTGCGCCACGACGTGTGAGGACAGGATCCCCGACTCCGGCTGGCTGACGGTTCCGTAGCTAGGCGAGGGCGCTCGCGATCGCGTCCAGCGGTTCGGTGTCCAGCTCGACGTCGGCCGCACGAACGTTCTCCTCGACGTGCGCGACCTTCGTCGCTCCGACGATTGCGCTCGTGATCTCCGGCCGCCGCAGGATCCATGCGAGCGCGAGCTGCCCGAGCGTGATGCCCAGATCGGAGGCGATCGGACGCAGGCGGTCGACCTTGCTCAGGGTGTCCCGGCCGAGCAGCGGCCTGATGAACGAGGCCCCGGAACCGCCGGCCGCGCGCGAGTCCCGAGGCGCCTTCTCACCGCCTCGGTACTTCCCTGTCAGCACGCCCTGCGCGAGCGGCGAGAACACCACGACGCCAAGGCCGAACCGCGCGCACGCCGGCAGTACCTCTTCCTCGGCGTCGCGAAGCAGCATCGAGTAGTGCGGCTGGTCCGTCATTGGGGGCGTCAGGCCATTGCGCTCGCAGAGCGCCATAGCCTCGGCGATCTGGTCCGCCGTCCACTCGGACACGCCCCAGTGGCGGATCTTGCCCTCCTGCACGAGGTCGTGCATCACTCGGCAGGTCTCCTCGAGCACCGTGCTCGGGTCGTAGCGATGGCACTGGTACAAGTCGATGACCTCCACCCCGAGCCGTCTGAGGCTCTCCCCGCATTCCGCCAGCACGTGGGTCCGTCCGAGGCCTCTTCCCGTTCTCGTCGGGAAGAAGACCTTCGTGCCGACGATCACCTGGTCCCTGGGCAGCGTGGAGAGCGCCCGCCCAACGACCTCCTCGGCGTGCCCGTCGCCGTAGATGTCGGCGGTGTCGAAGAAGTTCACGCCCAGCTCGAACGCCCGGTGGATACAGGCGATCGAGGTCTGCTCGTCGACGGACCCGCCGAACGTCAACCACGAGCCGAGCGAGATGACCGAAACGTCCAGCCCAGTCCCGCCCAGAGACCGGTACCTCATCGCCGGGTCTCCCAAAGCGGGTCCACGGGTCCGATGCCTTCTCCGATCGGAAGCGCATGACGGATGGCCTCGGTGACGAACGTCTTGCCCTTGCGAACGGCATCCAGCAGATCCTCGCCCCATGCCAGATAGGCAGCGATGGAGGAGGACAGAACGCAGCCCGTTCCGTGCGTGTTCGGCGTGTCGAGGCGAGGCCCCTCGACCCACTCGAGGCGCTCCCCATCGTAGAACAGATCATCGGCACCCGCCGATCCTGTGAGGTGTCCGCCCTTCACCAGGACGGCACGAGGCCCGAACCCAAGGATCGCCTCGGCGGCGTGCTTCATGTCCTCCTTCGACTCGACCCAGATCCCCGACAGCCCGCTGGCCTCAGGGAGGTTCGGAGTCACCAGCGTCGCGAGAGGCAGGAGCCGCGTAAGCGCACCGACCGCGTCGTCGGCAAGCAGGGCATAGCCGTGCTTGGATACGAACACCGGGTCGACTACGAGGTTGGGAATCTCGTTCTCCGCGATCACGTCGGCGACTGCCTTGATGATTCCCGCCGACGCGAGCATGCCGGTCTTCGCCGCATCGACGCCGATGTCGGTCACTACCGCGCGAACCTGTTCGGCGACGGTGTGCGGGGCGAGTTCCTCGTACCCCGAAACCCCTTTCGTGTTCTGGACGGTCACAGCCGTTATGGCCGTCATGCCGAACACCCCAAGAGCGCTGAAGGTCTTGAGGTCCGCTTGGATGCCGGCCCCACCCCCGGAGTCCGACCCCGCGATCGTCAGGGCACGCGGCGTGGTCTCAGGCTCCGGCAAAGTGATCCCACCCTCTAGGTTCCAGGACCGACTCCTGACCCCGGTCGTCGACGGCCGCGAGGCCTTCCTCGATGATGACCCCGATGTCGGCGAGCGTCACGCCGAATCGTTCGTCGAGCTCGCGCCGGGCGCGCTCGAGATGCGTCACGTCGATCGTGGCGAGCAGCTCGTAGTCCTCGCCACCAGAGATCGCGAGCTCGAGCGGGTCGAACCCGAGCAGCTCTCCGGCCGGCCGGAGGGCCGGGGACACCGGGACCCGCGGGAGCTCGACCCTTGCTCCTACACCGCTCTCGAGACACAAACGGGACAGGTCCTTCGCGAGGCCGTCGGACAGATCGATCATGGCCGTTGCCCCCGCCTGCCCGAGGGTCTGCCCCTCGCCGACCCGTGCGACGGGGCGGGCAAGGGCGGCGAGCAACTCGCGGCTCCAAGGGGTTCCGACGGCCCGCGAAGCCTTCGTCGGATGCGCCCGGGACAGCGCCAACCCGCCAGCCGCGGCCCCGAGCGACCCGGTGACGACGATCATGTCCCCCGGACGGGCACCGGCTCGTGTCACTTGGTGGCCGGGAGCCACTTCGCCCACGACCGTCACCGAGATCACGACGCCTTCGGCCAGGTTGGTATCGCCGCCGACCAGCGAGAGCGCGTACTCGACGCATGCCGCGCGCATCCCCCCGAAGAGCTCGATGACCCATGCGGCCCCGACGTCGGACGGAAGGCCGAGCGACACCAGCGCGTATCTAGGGCTTGCCGCCATCGCTGCGATGTCGGACACGTTGACGGTGATCGACTTCGCCCCGAGGTCTCGGGCGGACACGAGGCTGCGCTCGAAGTGCACGCCCTCCACGAGCATGTCTGTGGTCAGGACCTGTGAGCCCGTGCCGGCCTCAACAACAGCGGCATCGTCCCCGAGCCCCACGATCACCCCTGGGGATTCGCCCGAAAGCACCTTGCGTATGGCGGCGATGAGTTCGTCCTCGCTTAGCTCCATGACCTTCCGCCCCTGCCGGTTTCCCCTTCGTGCCACTGGACAGCGCGGTTAGAATCTACTTTCTCTCACCGGCGGAGGGGTCGGCTTCCACAGGGAGCCGAGCGGCTCGAAGGAGACACATTGCCAGCGCGATCGGTACACCACAACCCAAGCCCTGAGGATCTGCGCAGGTTCACAGAGGAGATGCCGCAGACGCGGATCTCGGAGTTCGGGAACGTCAATGTGCAGACGCGGGTGACGTCGCGCAAGGCCGGCAGCACCTTCGTAGTGACCGACGATCCTTCCTCGACGAGCGCCAAGGCGATCGGCCGCGAGGAGTACGAGCGGATCGCCAAGCTGCAGGACGAGCACATCGCGGACCAGGACATGCTCGTGATCGACGGGTACATCGGCAACGCCGAGGACTTCCGGACGCCGGCTCGGCTCACGATCGAGAAGACGAACGCGAACGTGGCGGGGATGCAGCAGAAGCTCTACTTCGCGCGCGAGAGCGGCGAACCCGAGGTCCAAGTCATAGACACGCCGAACCTGTCGGCCCCCGGGTACCCGGACGACCTCCTCATCGCGGTCGACCTGGAGAACGGCGTCACGCGAGTCATCGGCTCCGACTACTTCGGGGAATCCAAGAAGGGCGGCCTCCGGATGTGGAACAAGATCGCCTACGAGCGCGGCGGCCTTGGGCTCCACGCCGGGTGCAAGGTGATCCCAACCGACAGCGGCGAGCAAGTGTTCCTCATCATCGGGCTGTCGGGCACCGGGAAGACGACGACCACGTTCACGACGCAGAACGAGTCGCCGCCGGTGCAGGATGACTTCGTTGCGCTCATGCCCGGCGGCATCACGCACGGCACCGAGAACGGGTGCTTCGCGAAGACCTTCGGCCTGGATCCCGACTTCGAGCCGAACATCTACAACGCGGTCATCCGCCCCGACTCCTATCTCGAGAACGTCTACCAGACCCCCGAAGGCAAGGTCGACTTCTTCGAGACCTCCTACACGAAGAACGGACGCGCCGTGTTCGGGATGGATGCCCTCGCCCGCTTCCGCGATGCGCGGAGCGTCGGGACCGTCGACAACCTGCTCATCCTGAACTGGAACGAGAGCATCATCCCCGCCGTCGCGAAGCTGACGCAGGAGCAGGCGGCCGCCTACTTCATGCTCGGGGAGACGACCGGCACCTCGGCCGGAGGCAAGGAGGAGGAGGGCAAGTTCCTGAGGGTCCCGGGGACGAACCCCTTCTTCCCGATGCCCCACGGTCTGCAGGGCAACCGAATCCTCGAGCTCCTCGGATCGCATCCGATCCAGGCGTTCCTGATGAACACCGGGAGGGTCGGCGGTCGCGAGGACGACGAGCGTTCCAAGAAGGTGAGGATCCCCCACTCCTCGGCGATCGTGAAAGCGATCGCGGAGGGCGGTATCTCCTGGACCGAGGACGACGATTTCGGGTACCTCGTCGCCGAGCAGGTCCCCGGCATCGACGACGTCGAGCTGCTCCAACCCCGCCGCCTGTACGAGGCCCAGGGTCGGATGCACGAGTACGGGGATCTCGTGCGGCGATTCAAGGAGGAGCGGAGGGCGCACCTCCAGAAGTTCGCGCAGCTGTCCAGAGAGATCGTGGACGTCGTCGGCTGAGAAAGCCGGGGCGTCAGGAAGAAGCGCGGGCACGGCCGAGCGCCGCCACGACCTCGGCGTCGCTCGTCTGCTCGAACTGGCGGTACCACTCGCCGACGGCGAAGAACGGCTCGGGCGCTGCGAGCACTACGACGTCGTCGGCCTCCTGTCGGAGCCGCGGGATCGCCGCGCCCGGCGCGACCGGGACGGCCAGAACGACCTTTGCCGCGCCCTGCGCCTTTGCCCAGCGGAGCGCCGCGACCGCCGTTCCCCCCGTGGCCACACCGTCGTCGATCACGATGGTCACCTTGCCGCGCACGTCGACGGGCGCCCGATCCTGGCGGTACGCATGCAGGCGGCGCTCGATCTCCAACTCTTCGGCTGCGATCTCGCGCTCAAGGTATTCCTCGCTCACGCCCAGCATCTCCACCATCCGAGGGTCCAGCACCCGCACCCCGGGAGCGATGGCTCCGAGACCCAGCTCGGGGTTGCCTGGAGCCCCGATCTTGCGCGGGACAACCACGTCGAGCGGAACACCGAGTTCGCGAGCCACCACCTCTCCGACGATCACACCACCGCGGGGGATCGCCAGGATCACCGCCTTGGTGCCCGCGTACGCTGACAGAGCCGAAGCGAGCCGTTCGCCCGCCTCGACGCGGTCTTCGAAGATCACGTCCCTTCCGAAGAACCCTCTCGTTCCGACTCGCCCTCCTCTATCTCTCGGCGAGCTTCCTCATCCACGAGCCTGCGTCGCCTGTCGGCGATCACCTTCTCCGGCGGCGGCATCGGCTTGCGGATCCGCCGGTATGCCCCCAGGAACCCGCCGCCCTTGGCGGGCTTCCGCTTGTTCCCCACGCCGCGATTATGCCCGCAGGCGAACGCGCGGGTGCAGCACGCTCCCGCCGGGTGATGGCTCTTGCCTGTCCCGCGCACCTCCTGCCGCGATCGCTTGCCGCCTCGGAGCGGCGCGGCTAGCATGGCCGCCTCAAGGAGGGAGGTCGAGCGTGGTTCACGCCTACATCCTCATCCAGACCGAGGTCGGGAAGGCCGCCCAGGTCGTGAAGGCAGTGCGCGATATCTCTGGCGTCACTGAAGCCGAGGACGTCACCGGTCCGTACGACGTGATCGTGCGCGCCGACGCCAAGAACGTGGACGAGCTCGGCAAGCTGGTCGTCGCGAGAATCCAGTCCGTAGAGGGCATCACTCGCACGCTGACCTGCCCGGTCGTCCATCTCTAGACCGAACCGCCGCCCGCGGTTCTCCAACGACCCGGAGGCGAGGGCGTCCCTCGGGCCCGTCGCCACCGCGCGTGTCGTCGCGTTTCCCTTTCGGCCGCACGACCCGAGACGGCGCGGCGCCGAGGTCGCGCGCACCTAGAGCGACGAACCCTTCTTCCGCTCCAGCTCGTGCCGCTCGATCGCCAGCTCGACGAGCCGGTCGACGAGCTCCGGGTAGGGGAGCCCCGACGCCTCCCACAACTTCGGGTACATCGAGATCTGCGTGAACCCCGGGATCGTGTTCACCTCGTTGACAAGCGCTTCGCCCATCGGCCTGAGGAAGAAGTCCACCCGGGCCATGCCGGCGCAGTCGATCGCGCGGAAGGCGGCGACCGCCAGACGCTGGACCGTCTCCGTCGTCTCCGCAGAGATGCGGGCCGGGATGAGCAGCTCGGCCCCGTGCTCGTCCAGGTACTTCGCCTCGTAGTCGTAGAACTCGTGGCCCGTTGGCACGATCTCGCCGGCTGTGGACGCGACGGGTTCGTCGTTCCCAAGGACCGAGACCTCGATCTCCCGCGCCCCCTCCACGCTGGGCTCGAGCAGCGCCTTGCGCCCGTATCGGAAGGCCTCCTCCAACGCCGGCCGCAGCTCCCCGGGCTCGTGCACCTTGGTGACTCCGACGCTCGAGCCGAGCGTCGCGGGTTTCGCGAACAGCGGGTACCCCAGATGCTCGGCGCGCGCCTCGACCTCGTCGGGATCCTCCTCCCACTCACGCTCGTGGATCACCTCGAACTCGACCACCGGGATCCCGGCTGCGCGGAACAGGACCTTCTGGACTGCCTTGTCCATTCCGACGGCCGAGCCCAGCACGCCGGCTCCGACGTAGGGCACACCGGCCATCTCCAGGAACCCCTGGATCGAACCGTCCTCCCCGAACGGGCCGTGCATCACGGGGAACACGACGTCGATCTGCGTCCGTGTACCGTCCTCGGAGACGACGGCCCGCGCCCCGGGATCCTGGTCCAGCGCGATCTCAGACCCGGACTCGCCGGAGACCTGCGGCAGCGCCGACACGGAGCCGGCCGGCAGCGCCGGGGGGCCCTCTGGCATGAGCTGCCAGCGGCCCTCCTTGGTGACGCCTATCGGGATGACCTCGTACCGCTGCGGATCGAGGGCGTTCATGACCGAGCGCGCGGAGACGCACGAAACCTCATGCTCCGCGGAGCGGCCCCCGAACAGGATGACGACGCGCCTTCTCATGCCTTCTCCAGCGCCTCGCCGAAGTCCTCGATCAGATCGTCGAGGTCCTCGAGGCCGACGCTCACGCGGACGAGTCCCTCCGCAATACCCGCCGCCTTGCGCGCGTCGGCATCCATCTGCCGGTGCGTCGTCGATGGGGCGTGACTGACGAGAGTGTGCGTGCCGCCGAGGCTGGTCGCGACCCACGCGAGCTCCAGCGCATCACAGAAGGCCATGCCCCCCTCGACCCCGCCCGCGACCTCGAACGCCAGCATCCCTCCGAACCCCCTCGGCAGCAATCGCCTGGCGACTTCGTGGTGTGGATGCGAGACCAGGCCAGGGTAGTGCACCCGCACCACCTTCGGATGCCCCTCCAGGAGCTCGGCGAGTGCGAGCGCGCTCGCGCAGTGTCGCTCCATCCGGATGGCGAGGGTCATGAGCCCGCGCATCGACAGCCACGCTTCGAGGGGAGCCATCGTTCCACCGGTGTGGATGACGGTGTCTCGGAGACGAAGCATGTCCTCCTTGCTGGTGCACACGATCCCGCCGGTCAGGTCGTGGTGCCCTCCGATGTACTTGGTCGTCGAGTGAAGGACGAGTCCGAAGCCATAGTCGGCTGGGTTGCACAGGTACGGTGACGCGAACGTGTTGTCGGCCACCCCGGGCACGCCGGCCTCGCGACACGCCGAGCCCAGCGCCTCGAGGTCGGCGACCGCGACGTTCGGGTTCGCGATGGTCTCAACGTAGAAGAGGGCCGCACCGGGCAGCGCCGCGCGCACGGCGGCAACGTCGTGCGGGTTGACGAAGGTCACCTCGATGCCGTAGCCGGGCATGAACCGCTGGAACAGCGAGTAGGTGCCGCCGTAGAGCTCGCTGGACACCACGATCCGGTCTCCGGCCTTCGCGAAGGTGGTGACTACCGTGTGGACCGCCGCCATCCCCGACGCGAATGAGAAAGCCGACTCCGTGTCCTCCAGGTCCGCCATCACCTGCTCGAAGGCGAGGAGCGTGGGGTTCCCCTGCCCTCGCGTGTAGGCGTAACCGGGGCGACGCAGGTTCATCGTGTCCGCGTAGTCCTGCGAGCTGAGGTGGCGGTAGGTCGTCGTCTGGAAGATCGGGACGCTCGGCGTCTCCTGGTCAACAGGGGGCGTCCGAACGTGGATGGATCTGGTCGCGAAGCCTTTTCGGCGCTGTGGGTTCATGCGGCCAAGGGTACCTTGGGCGTCCACCGCTGCGGGTAGCGCCTTCGCAGGTCGTCCACGAGCCGGGCAAGGTCGCCCATCAGTTGATCGGTAAGCTCGCGGACCACCCGCGTCCCGTTGCCTGAACTGGGATGGCCGGAAGGATCGAATAGCTCGCCGGCCTTCAGCCACACCGGCCTGCCGAACTCCGGGCTGATCCTGGCGTGCTTGCGCCAGATGTACTGACCGCCCCAGGTCGCGACAGGCAGGATGGGCACGCCGGTCATGAGGGAAAGGCGCACCGCTCCGGTCTTGCCTCGCATCGGTGAGAAGTCCGGATGCTCCGTGACGCTGGTTCCCTCCGGGTAGACCACCACGACCTCGCCGGCGGCGAGAGCGCGCGCCGCCCGCTCGAGCGGCTTCTGATCGCCCGTGCCACGCCGAACGGGTATCTGGCCGGCGCCGAGGAGGACCGTCCTCATGAACCAGTTCTCGAAGAGCTCCTGCTTGGCGAGAAACCTGGGGCGACGGCCCGCCTCGTCCACGAAGCATGCGTGCGCGAAGGCGTCGAGATACGAGAGGTGGTTGCCGGCCACGATGACCGGGCCCCGCCGCGGGATGCTCTCCAGCCCCTCGAATTGCCAGTTGAACCAGAGCCTCAGGGGCGGGAGCAGCACGTTCTTCGCGATGACATACCAGGGTTCCAGGAGCGCTCTCCTTCCGGCGGCCGGATTCTACCGATGCGCGAGACCGCGGGCGGGGTGCGCTTCCCTAGCGGCGCTCGACCAGGCGCCAGGCTGCCGGGAGCAGGCCTGCCGCCAGGACCATCTTCAGGACGTCGCCGACGACGAACGGCGCGAGACCGAGCTCGAGCGCCCTCGCAAGCGGAACACCAAGCGCCACCGAGAGCCACGGGACCGCGATTGCGTAGAGAACGACCTCGCCGACGAACATCGCGGCGATCGCCCCGCGCACGTCCCGATCCCACCCTCGCTTCGCGAGCCATCCCACGACCCCCGCCACGAGCACGAACCCCCACAGGTACCCGCCGTTGGCGACGGACAGGCGCAGGAACGCCGCTCCGCTCGCGCCGCCGGAGAAGAACGGCAGACCAAGCGCCCCCTGGAGTAGGTACATGCCCATCGAAAGCGCACCGAGCCCCGGCCCTAGCGACGCGCCCACGAGGAGAACGCCCAGGGTCTGCCCCGTGATCGGAACGGGCGTGAAGGGCAGCCTGATCGTGATCTGGGCCAGCCCGGCGACGAGCCAGCTCCCCGCCGCGGCGAGCGCGAGGCGGTACGCGATGGTCGAACGGATGCGAGCGGGCGATACTGCGATCGCCAGAGTGGTCACGGTAGGGTTCCTCCTCAGCTTTCGCGCTAGCCTGGATCGATGCGCGTGATCGCGATACCGGTGAAGTCCCTCGCGCGCGCGAAATCACGCCTCTCACGCAACCTTAGCCCGCTCGAGAGGGGTGCGCTGACCCTCGCGATGCTCGAGGACGTCCTTGACTCTGCGCTCGAGGTTCCCGGGTGGGAGACGTGGGTGGTCTCCCCCGACGAGGCGGTGCTCGAGATCGCGGCTCGTCGCGGGGCGATGGCGTTGCCCGAGGCCAAGCCCCCCCTACTCGCCGCGATCCGCCAGGTCGAGCGGCTCGCGAAGGAGCGGGACGCGGATGCCCTGGCCATACTGCCCGGCGACGTCGCGCTCGTGACCGTACCGGCCCTCACGTCGGCCCTGCGCACTCTCGGCTCGGTCGTCCTGACGCCGTCACACGACCGCGGCGGCACGAGCTTTCTGCTCCGCAGACCACCCCGTGCGATCCCTCCCCGCTTCGGTCCGGACTCGTTCAGAAGGCATCTCGAGCTGGCCGAGGCTCTCGGCCTGCCGGTGGCCATCGTGGATCGGCAAGAGCTTTCCTTCGACTTGGACATCTCGGACGATATCCTCATGCTGCTTCGCACGGGCCGGAGCGGCCGGGTCCGCGATGTCTGCCTGGAGATGGACCTCGAAGAACGACTGAAGGTGAAGGCGTAGGAGGAACGGTGGCGCAAGGAACGATCAAGGAGTTCGACCCCGTGAGTCGCGTCGGCACGCTGGTCATGGACGACCGAACCGAGGTGCTGATCGACTTCATGTCGCTCGACGGCGCCGGCATCCGCACCCTGCGCATAGGGCAGCGGGTGAAGTTCGTCCTCGAGGAGGAGGCCGGACGGAAGCTGGCCCGGAACCTCCGTCTCGTCACCTTCGACTAGCCCGAGCGCCGCGTCGGCTTGGCCGCGGTGCGCCGCCGCTTGGCGGCGATCATCTCCCTGAACTTCTTCCCGGCCGTGAACCACGGGAGATCGCGAGCCGGTACCACTATCGGGGTCTGCGGCTTCCGCGGGTTGCGCGCGATGCGGCGGTTGCGGCGCTTCCGCTCGAACGTGCCGAACCCGACCAGCGATACGCGTTCACCTTTCGCGACGGCTTCCCGGATCACATTCAGCGCCGCTCCGATCGCTCGGCCGATGTCAGCTTTGCTCGCTCCGGTCCGCTTCGCCACCTCGGCAATGAGGCCGTTCTTGTTCATGACGCCTCGCCTCCCCCAACCGGACGATTGCACCGTAACGACTTCGGTGAAACCGGTCAACGTGACTACACAGCCAGCCGCCGCACCTTGCGAGTGGCCCGGAACCCCCCGATCGCATCGAGGATGGGTGCCGCGGCGGTGTAGATCTCATGGCCGGCCGGACAGGCGGTCGGCAGCTCCGTCAGCTCGTCGTCGACGTCAAGGAGGAAGCAGAACCAGTCCCTGGCGCGAGTGGGACGGTGTCCGGGCAGCAGCCGCGTCGAGGTATCCAGGTACGAGAGCATGCTCGCACCGCAAGGGTCGGGCAGGATGCTTACTCGGCAGACCAGCCGCGTTGGATGCTGAGCGCACATGAGCTCGACGGCGCCTTCTCCTTGGCCCTGCATCAGCCTTGCCGCCGCTTCGAGCCGGAGCCACCGACGCCCCTCCTCGCTCGATAGGTCCGCCGGCTCCGGGCCACGGTTCCCAATCGGGTCGGCGCCGGCGAAGTCCGGAATGACGTACCCCCCGCTGGGCTCCTGGCTCACCAGGTAGGCAGTCCAGTCCGTCACGGCCGCTTTTCCAGCCCCAGATCGTTGCTGCCCATGTCGATCCAACACTACGTTGCCGTTCCTGGGTCGGTCCAGAGACCGCTGCTAGCATGAGCTGCCTCTGGCCCGTGGGGTAACGGTAGCCCGACTGACTCTGGATCAGTTAGTCCTGGTTCGAATCCAGGCGGGCCAGCGAGGGCAGGGGTCGATCCGGGCCCGATCGGCAGTGTCCGATCGGCCGCGTGAGTCGGCCCCACGCTTCATGGCCAAACCGTAGGGCTCCCCCTCCCTGTGATACGAACTGGTGTTCGAGCAGGACTTTCCGTGGGGTCATGACAACCTCAAGTATTCTTTGATGTGTGCATGACACCGACCTCGACGACAAGGCCAAGCCAGATCACGAGCGGCTCTTCCAGACGGCCTCGCAGCAGGGCGGCTACTTCACGGCCGCCCAGGCGCGGACCTCGGGCTTCAGCTTCGCCTCGCTCTCCTATCATGTCCGCCGAGGCCGGTTCATCCGCGTTCGCCGGGGGCTGTACCGCCTCAGGCAGTATCCCGAGTCAACGCGCGAAGACGTGATCGCTGCCTGGCTCGCCGCCGGTCGAGACGATGCCGTCGTGTCGCACGAGAGCGCCCTCGATCTCCTCGGGCTGTCGGACGCCGTGCCCGACAACGTGCACCTCACGCTCCCACGAACCATGCGCTACCGACCGGCGACGCCCGGCGTGACCATCCACACGACGACCAGGCCACTGAGGCCGGAGGACATCGTGATCCGCGACGGCATTCGGGTGACGTCGGTGGTGCGGTCGATACTCGATGCGGCCGAAGCTGGAACGGCGCCCGAGCAGATCGTTGCCGCCGTCAGAGAAGCCATCAACAGGGGGATGACCACGCGGACGCAAGCCACGGGAGCCGCACGATCGCGTAGCAGGCGGGTGCAGCACCTTGTCCAGAAAGCGTTCGCCGGGGAGAGCGAGTGAGGTACGAGAACGCCCGAGCATTCCGGATGGCCCTCGAGCAGAAGATCCGAGACATCTCGCGGGACACGGGCACCTCACTGGTCCCGACCTCTTGGCATTCGCGGGCATCGAACCGGCGACGGTCCCGGTCCTTCCCCTCGAACAGCACGTTGCCGAGAAGGTGCACGCCTTCACACGCAGCTACTCAGGCGCTGCCACCACTCGCGTCAAGGATCTAGTGGACATCATCCTCATCGGGTCGTTAGCGACGCTGGACGCCTGTCGACTCGGAGAGGCCCTCCGTCGCACGTTCGAGATCAGGGGCAGGCAATCGCTACCCGACGCGCTGCCAGCACCGCCCGCGGACTGGACCCCTGCCTACAGAATCCTCGCGAAGGAGGTCGGCCTGAACCAGGATCTCGCGGCCGGTCACGCAGAGGCCGCCGCACTCTTGAACCCGGTACTCACGAACCGCGCGAGTGGAAGCTGGGACCCGGAGCGCTTCGCCTGGATCGACCGCTAGCGAGGCCGCAGGGCGGTAGGTGCGGCTATACTCCTCGGGCGCGAGCGGGCTGCACACACGCCCCCGCCGCCGGTCGCGCGGCCCTGCGTGACGAAAGGACATCGCCATCCGCCTGAGCCGCCTCGCGGTCGTCGTCCTGGTCATCGCGGTGATCGCCGCGACGTTCTCCGGCACCGCCGCCGCCCGTTCGGACGAGGACGGCCACGCGTCGGCCGGAGGCCGCCCGGCGGCGACGCCGACGACGATGCCCCAGCCGCCGAACACGCTCCCGGGGATCGACGTCTCGCACTGGCAGAACGAGATCGACTGGACCCAGGTGGCGGCCTCCGGCGTGCGGTTCGTCTTCATGAAGGCGACCGAGGGGAGAACCTTCGACGATCCGAACTACGCCTCCTACCGGGCGGGTGCCGTCGGCGCGGGGCTCACGATGACCGCCTACCACTTCGCGCGCCCGGACCTGGGTGAGAACGACGCCGTGATCGAAGCCGACCACTTCGTCGACGTCGCGCAGATCGGCTCGGGGAACATCGTCCCCGTCCTCGATCTCGAGAAGACCGGCGGTCTCGACACGACGAATCTCATCGACTGGACGTTCGCATGGCTCGAGCGGGTCACCGCCCGAACGGGTGTGAAGCCGATGATCTACTCGGGCCCGTACTTCTGGCGCACGAACATGGGCGACACGACCGCGTTCGCGGACGCCGGATACCGCGAGTGGCTCCCCCACTGGGGAGTGAGCTCGCCGTCCGTGCCCGCCAACAACTGGGGCGGCCACGGGTGGACGTTCTGGCAGTGGACAAGCTGCTCGGCCGTGCCCGGCATCTCGGGATGCGTGGACGCCGACTGGTTCAACGGAACCGACCTCGGAACGGTGACGATCCGACTGCTCACCGTGTCGCTCAACGCCCCGCTGGGGATCGTGACGAGCTCGCCTTCCCGGATCGATTGCGGCCTGGCGTGCTCCTCCCTGTTCGACCCCGGCGCCATGGTGACCCTTGCCGCCACGCCCAACCCCGGTGCCGTCTTCGTGGGCTGGAGTGGCTCGTGCAGCGGCACGAGCACGTGCGTCGCGACCATGGACGCCGACCGTTCCGTCCTCGCGACGTTCGGGTTCACGCTCACCACGTCGCTCGCCGGGACCGGCACCGGACGGATCACCAGTTCACCGCCGGGGATCGACTGCGGCTCCGCGTGCTCGGCCCCCTATGCGGCCGGCACGCCGGTGACTCTCACCGCCACGCCGGACCCAGGGATGGAGTTCTCGGGCTGGAGCGGCGACTGCACGGGGCGCGGCGCTTGTGTCGTCACCATGAACGCCGCCCACAGCGTCACAGCCAAGTTCATCGACGACACCCCGCCGTCGGTAGCCATCGCGACGCCGGGCACCTTGACCGGCGCGGTCGTCGTCACGTTCAGTGAGATCGTCCACCAGGTGACGAGCGACAACGTCGTGCTCCGAGCGGGCGGACGGTCGGCGAACGTCCCCGTCACGCTCACGTGCACCTCGCGCAAGGGTCGGGATGTCGACTGCGTGACGGGCAACGTCGTCACGGCGACGTTGCAGCCGAGCGCGCCTCTCGTGCCCGGCCAGACCTACTCGGCGATCGTGAATCCCGCCGGCGCGCCGTCGCCGGTCGTCGACCGCGGCGGAAACGCAGCCCCGACGACCGCCTCGGACTTCATGGCCGCCGGTGAGATCGAGCAGAACAACCCTGCAGTGACCTACCAGTGGCGGACCGTCTCGAACCGAGCAGCCTACGGAGGCGCATACACGGTCGAGCACCTGGCCGGCGCGAAGGTCACGTTTGCCTTCAGCGGAGGATCGATCACCTGGTACACGGTTGCGGGCCCGACGCAGGGGAAGGCGTCGGTCTGGATCGACGGGCACCTCCGGGGAACCTTCGATCAGTTCTCGCCGAGTACCCACTTCGGATTCGGACGCCGTTTCACGGGTCTTGGACCCGGTGCCCACACTATCGCCGTCGTCGTCAAGGGCAAGAAAAGCCCCGGCGCCACCGACACCCAGGTCGCCGTGGACGCGTTCCGCGCTGGTAGGAAGCTGCACGCCACGCCGGCCGTTACCGCCGTCTGGACCCCGGTCGAAGCTCTGCAGGCCTCGGGTTCGAGCTTCACCCAGACGGACCTGGCGGGCTCGAGCATCCGGCTCCGCTTCCGCGGAACCGCGATCGACTGGTACACGGTGACCGGGCCGAACCGGGGAAGGGCGAGCATCTACGTCGACGGCCGGCTCGTCAGAACGGTCGACGGCTACTCGGCCGAGACCGTCTACGGGGTCAGAAGGCGCGTCGGAAACCTCGCGGACGCCGTGCACACGATCCGGATCGTGGTGCTCGGGGAATCCAGGCGCGCTGCCACCGGCTCGATGGTCGCGGTC
>JBFMCN010000041.1:0-6430 GCA_040754475.1 Actinomycetota bacterium
CCGTGCGCGCGATCGGGTTCGCGGTGCCGGAGCGCCGGTGCGTGACGGTCTCGATGAACCTCGTCGACCACGAGGTCACGGGACTCCGAACGGCCTTCGACGCCGTCAAGGAGCAGGCCGAGGCCCGAGGCATGAAGGTCCTCGACTCCGAGATCGTCGGGCTGGTTCCGCAGGCCGCTATCGCGGACGAGGACGTCGCCTTTCTGCGACTGGAGGGGTTCGATGCGGACGGACAGATCCTGGAGCGCCTCGTGAGCGCCGCCGAGATGGCCGGCGAGGGGATCCGGGCGCAGCCGGTCGAGGAGTTCCTCGAGGCGCTCGCCTCCGAGCGCCCGACCCCCGGCGGCGGTGCCGTGGCGGCGCTGGCCGGCGCGTTCGGCGCTGCCCTCCTCGATATGGTCGCCCGCCTCACGATCGATAAGAAAGGGTATGAGGACGCCTGGGACCCAATGCGGGAGGTCTCCGCTCGTGCGCGCGAGGCCCGAGAGGCCTTCCTCGCTCTGGCCGACCGCGACGTGGCAGCCTTCGACGAGCTCATGTCGGCCTTCAGGCTCCCGAAGGACATCGAGGAGCAGAAGGCCGACCGATCTCGGGCGATCCGGGCCGCCTACCTGGCCGCGGCCGAGGTGCCGCTCAAGGTGGCGCGGGCGGCGGCCGGACTGATGGAACTCGCGCTCGAGACGGTGGAGGTCGGAAACGCGAACGCCGCATCCGACGCGGCCTCGGCAGGCCAGCAGCTCTTCGCGGCGACCAAGTGCGCCATCCACAACGTCGAGATCAACGTCGCGGGATTGAAGGACGCCGAACGCGCAGAAGCGCTTCGCGCGGAGGTCCAGGCGCTGCGAGCGAAAGCTGAGGAGCTGCTCGAGGCGACCGACCGAGCCTTCGCGGCGCGGGTCACATGACCGGCGAGCCGCGCTGGCACCCGGGCGAGACCGTCGCCCTTCGCGAGATCTGGCACGGGCGGATCTGGAGCGCCCGTCCCGCGATCATGGTTCAGGACACGGAGCCGGAGCGGCGGTTCTTCGTGCGCGCCGGCATGTCGTGGATGTGCCCGAGAAGGCCCGACGGAACGTGGCTCCGTCTCCCCGAGAGCAACCCGGACAGAGAATGGACCCTAGCCCCGCGCGACTGGGACACGAATGCTCTCTCGTTCGCCTGGCCCGATGTGGCCCACGCGGTGATCGTCTTCTGGACCGCCGATTGGACTCCGCGCGGGTGGTACGTCAACCTCCAGGAGCCGCTCCGCCCCTCCCCCACCGGGTTCGACTACATGGACCACGCTCTGGACATCGTCGTGACGCCCGACGTCTCGGGCTGGTCGTGGAAGGACGAGGACGAACTCGCCGAGGCCGTGGCCACCGGCGTCTACTCGGGGGCCGATGCACGCCGCTTCCGCGAGGAGGGCGAGCGCGCCATCGAGCGCCTGGTCGAACGCCGAACGCCGTTCGACCGCGACTGGACGACTTGGCGGCCCGACCCGTCGTGGCCGGTACCCGAGCTGCCACCGGGTTGGTGCGAGGCTCCCGTCTGAGAGGAGGATCTGTCGATGAGCGAGCGCGATCTCTCGGCCGTTCGAGCGCAGTTCCCGGCGCTCTCACGGGAGCTCGGCGGGCGTCCCTGCGTCTTCGTGGACTCCCCCGGCGGATCACAGGTTCCGGAGCGCGTGATCGAGGCCATGGCCGGATACCTGCGGACGAGCAACGCCAACACCCACGGCGCGTTCGCGACCAGCGCCGAGACCGACCGGCTGATCGAGGATGCACACCTGGCGGCGGCCGACCTGCTCGGCTGCGACGCCGATGAGGCCGTGTTCGGGCCGAACGCGACCACCCTGCTGCTCGCGATCTCTCGCTCGATCGCCCGAACCCTCGAGCCGGGTGACGAGGTCGTCGTCACCAAGCTGGACCACGACGCGAACATCCGTCCCTGGGTGATGGCGGCCGAGGACGCCGGGGCGAGCGTGCGGTGGGTGGACGTCCGGGACGCCGACGTCACGCTCGATCTCGACTCGTTCGACGCGGCGCTCACCACGCGCACGAAGGTCGTGGCCCTTACGCTTGCCTCCAACGCGGTCGGAACCATCCCGAATGCGGCCGATCTCGCCGGGCGCGTGAGGGAGCGGACCGGCGCGCTGGTGGTCTTCGACGCCGTCCATTTCGCCCAGCACCGATCGATCGACGTCCGCGAGCTTGGGGCGGACCTGCTCGTGTGCTCGCCGTACAAGATCTTCGGGCCGCATCTCGGGATCATGTTCGGCCGCCGCGAGCTGCTCGGCTCGCTTCGCGCGTACAAGCTCCGACCCGCCAGCGACGACCTCCCGTACAGGTGGGAGACCGGCACGATGAACCACGAGGGCTACGCCGGCTTCGTGGCGGCGGTCGACTACCTGGCCGACCTCGCGCTCCCGGACGGCGGATCCGTCCCGCCGACCCGGCGCGAACGCATCGCTTCCGCGTATCGCGCCATCGGAGAGCACGAGAGGGCGCTCGCCGACCGCTTCCTGGCCGGGCTCGAACGGCTACCACACGTGCGGCTGTTCGGGATCGGCGACCGCGGCCGCCTGGCGGAGCGGACGCCGACATTCGCGGTTCGCGTCGGAGATCAGCACCCGCTCGAGACCGCGAAGGCGCTAGGCGAGCGTGGCATCTTCGTGTGGGACGGCCACTACTACGCGATCGAGCTGATGGAGCGGCTGGGGCTCCTCGAGAGCGGCGGCGCCGTCCGGATCGGGTTCTGCCACTACAACACGGCCGAAGACGTGGACCTAGTGCTCGACGAGCTCGCGGCCCTGGCGTGAAGGGCCCCGAATCCCCGCTGGTGGAAGGCTTGATAGGATGGCGCGGCTCCCACGTCACAGCGAAAGGAACACCATGCGCATCCTCATCCTGGGCGGCGACGGGTACCTGGGCTGGGCGACCTCTATGCACTTCTCCCGGCGAGGCCACGACGTTCATGCCGTCGACAACTACCTACGGCGTCGCATGCACGACGAGATCGGAACGGACTCGCTGACCCCCATCCCGGAGTCACTGCCGGCGCGGGCGGCGGCCTGGAAGGAGGTCACCGGCCTCGAGATCGGCGTCACTGAGGGCGACCTTCTGGATTTCGACCTCGTGGAGCGCGTCATACGCGACTTCCAGCCGGAGGCCATCGTTCACTACGGCGAGATGCCCTCGGCGCCGTATTCGATGATCGACCGCGAGCACGCCACCTTCACGCAGCACAACAACGTCATTGGGACCCTGAATGTTCTCTGGGCGATGGCCGAGCTCGCGCCCGATGCCCACCTCGTCAAGCTGGGCACGATGGGCGAGTACGGGACGCCGAACATCGACATCGAGGAGGGGTTCATCGAGATCAACCACAACGGACGAAGCGACATCCTGCCCTATCCGAAGATGGCCGGCAGCTTCTACCACCTCACCAAGGTCCACGACTCCCACAACATCCACTTCGCCTGCAGGATCTGGGGCCTTCGCTCCACCGACCTGAACCAGGGCGTCGTCTACGGCATCCAGACAGAGGAGACCGAACTCGACCCGCGCCTGGCAACCCGTTTCGACTACGACGAGGTGTTCGGGACGGCGCTGAACCGCTTCTGCCTCCAAGCGGTCATCGGCTACCCCCTCACCGCCTACGGCAAGGGCGGCCAGACCCGCGGCTACTTGAACATCATCGACACGCTCCAGTGCGTTGAACTCGCCGTTCTGAACCCGCCCGCTGCCGGCGAGTACCGGGTCTTCAACCAGTTCACCGAGCGCTTCTCGATCATGGACCTGGCCGAGATGGTGAGCGAGGTCGGCCGCAGTCTCGGCTATCCCGTGGAGGTCGATCACATCGACAATCCGCGCGTCGAGGCAGAAGACCACTACTACAACCCGACGCACACGAGGCTGCTCGACCTCGGGCTGAAGCCACACCTGCTATCGGCTGAGGTGATCGAATCGATGTTCGCCGCGATCGAGCGGTACAAGGACAGGATCATCACCGACCGCATCATGCCCCGTACCAGGTGGACGGCCGTCCTGCAGGAGCGCGCCGCGACGTAGTCGCGTGGAGCCGATGCTCGTCCTGCGAATCCTCGGCGGCCTGGCTGCGGGAGCCTTCTTCGTCGCCGCGATCCTGCGCTACCGGAAGCGCAAGACCAGCCGCCTGAACCTGATCATCTCGTGGGTGATCTCGTTCGGCGTCATCCTGCTGGCCCTGGCGCCGAGCCTCTTCAACCCGCTCTTCGACATGCTCAACTTCCGAGCCGGCAGCGGGGGACGGATCCAGGCCGTCCTGTTGATCGCCGTCGTCATCCTGTTCGCGCTCATCTTCCGGATGCAGTCCTCCGTCGATTCGAGCGAGCGCAGCATCCGGCTCCTGGTCGAGGCCCTGGGCCAGAAGGAGTTCGATTGGGAGGTCGCAAAGCAGCTTCCGCCCGGTGAGCGCATCGTGGTCCTCTCCCCCGCCTACAACGAGGCCGAGAACGTGGGCGCTGTGATCCACGCGATGCCCGAGGAGATCGAGGGCTATCACGTGATCCCGATCGTCATCGACGACTGCTCGGACGATGGAACGTCCGAGGCCGCTCGCGCCGCGGGGGCACTGGCCGCCCGCCTGCCCATACGACGGGGCGGAGGTCTGGCCCTCCGCGTCGGCTACGACATCGCGCTCAAGCTCAGCGCCGACATAGTCGTCTCGATCGACGCCGACGGGCAGCACCAGCCCGAGGAGCTGCCGACCCTCGTCAAGCCGATCATCGCCGGCGAGGCCGACCACGTGAACGGCTCCCGGATGCTCGGCGACTTCGAGCGGGGCAGCGTGGTCCGTCACATCGGAGTGCACTTCTTCTCGTGGGTCGTCACGATCCTCACCGGTCAACGCGTCACCGACATCTCGAGCGGCTACCGGGCCACCCGCGCCGACACCCTCCGGAAGCTCCTGCTCGAGCAGGACCAGTTCTGGACGTCCGAGGTGACGATCGAGGCACTTCGCCAGCACGCCCGCATCGTCGAGGTTCCGGTGACCTTCCTCACCAGGCGCGGCGGCGTCTCGAAGAAGCCGAAGTCGCTCCGTTACGGATGGAACTTCACGAAGGCGATCGCCAAGACCTGGCTCCGCTAGCGGCGATCGCCCCCGCGACCTCGGCGGCGAGTGCCGCGTTGGATTCGAGCAGGGCGAGGTTCGCAGCGAGACTCGCGCCCTGAGTCTCCTCCGAAAGGCACGCCAGGAGGAACGGGGTGAGCGACTTGCCCCGGACTCCCTCCCGCTCCGCCCGCGCCTCGCAGGCGCGCACGCCGGTCGCCACCCGCTCCGGCTCCATGGCCCAATCTTGCGGGATCGGGTTACAGAGCAGCACCGTCGAGGGCGTGCCGAGCCGGACCGCGGCGAGCGCGACGGCGGCCGCTTCGGCCGGTGACTCCACGCGGTGCTCGAGCCGGACGTCGCACTCAGACACGAGGAAGAACGGGAGCCGGTCGCACCGGTAGCCGACGACGACCACCCCGAGCTCCTCCAGCCGCTCGGCGGTCGCCGCCGGGTCCACGATCGACTTGGGACCCGAGCAGACGAGAAGGCCCGGCGTCCGCGCAAGCTCCAGCAGGTCCGCCGACACGTCGCCCGAGCGGTGGTGGACGCCGCCGATCCCTCCGGTAGCCGCGACTTCGATCCCCGCCCGGTTCGCCGCCCAGAGCGTCGCCGAGACCGTCGTGGCGCCCAGCCCTTCTCGGGCGACCGCGACCGGCAGGTCTCGCCTGGCCACCTTGGAGGCCGCGCCCGGCTCCATGAGGTGCCCTAGACCCTCGTCGTCGAGGCCGACGCGAACGGCGCCCCCGTCAACCGCGATCCAGGCGGCAACCGCGCCCCGAGAGCGGACGGCGGCCGTGATCCTCGCCCTGGCCTCCGAGTTGTGGGGCGGCGGGAGCCCCTGAGCCAGCACGCTCGTCTCGAGCGCGACCACGGCTCGGCTCTCCTCCAGCGCGGTTCGGACCTCCTCCGAGCACACGATCGGCGGGGGCACGGGCTGCGTGCTCATTCGGCGACCCGCTCCGGCCACAGCTCTCGGCTCCCCGCGACTCGAGCTCCGGCAAGACACGCGAGGCGAAGCGCATCCCCCGGCGACGCGCCTGCCACGAGCGATGCGAGGAGCACGCCGTCGAACGCATCGCCCGCGCCGGTCGGATCGATCTCGACTATCGGCTCGGTCGCGTACCTGATCAGCAGCCCCTCCCACGACATCACCGCCCCCCTGTGTCCGAGCTTCACACAGACGACGGGATAGCGCTGCGCGAGCGCTTCCGCGGCGTCCTCTCCCTCGGCCCCTGAAAGCTCCGCCGCCTCGCGGTTGTTCGCGAGGAGGATGGTGGCCGAGGACGTCGCCCGGAAGAACCGCTCCCGGCCGAAGGCGTGGACGAGCGGCCACGAGGCCGCATCCACCGCGACG
>JBFMCN010000042.1:0-30980 GCA_040754475.1 Actinomycetota bacterium
AGCAGCGTGAGGCCGATCACCGCCTCCTCGGGTTCCCGTACTAGGACGAGCACCGGCACGCCGCGACGGATCGCTGCGATCACATGCCCAGGGGCGTGGAGGTGGTGGGCGATGCGGATCGGGCCGGGCTGCGCGGCGGAGATCGCGGAAACGGCCAGGGTGTTCGCCGACCGCGGGTATCCCTCGATCACGAGGTCCGTGCTAGGCCCGAGGGGCTCTCCGTGCCCCTGCCAGCGTGCGACCGCAAGCGTCGGCGACGGGTACCGACCCACGATCGTCGCGGCCTCGTACACGCCGCGCGCGGCCAGATCGCGCAGCCGTCTACCGATCGGCGGCATCAGCGACTGCCCGGAACACGCGCTCCGCCCTGGCGCGAAGGGCCGCGGACTCCGGGGCTAGGTAGGAGGAGCGGAGTTCCTCCTTGACCTTCCGCCGCCAAGCGGACGGTCGCGCGACCTGCCGCTCGAGGGCCTCTCCCTCGGGAAGACGCCCGCGGTAGTCCTGGTCGATCGCTTCGAAGCAGCGGCGAACGTTCTCATCGGTGTGCTCGAACTCTCGGAAGGCCGTGCCGAACCGCTCGTTCACGCGACGCGTCACCTCGCCGAAATCGTTCGTCACCTGCTCGAACGTGCCAACCACGAACCGGTCGCTGAGGCCGAGCAGCGGCTCGTAGAAGCGAAGGTACCCGCGGAGCGCCTGGCGCATCGTCAGGTGCGGGTTGCGGATGGCGAACGAGAGCGACGTTTCCTCCGGCTCCCTGGCGATCACGACGCAGGGAAGGCCCCTGCGCGTGCCGGCGATGATCTGCGCCGGCGCGTGGACGTGGCATGCGACCCGAACCGTCCCATCCTGCGCGAGATCGAAGGCCGCCACAGCGAACGAGGTGCCGGTCCGAGGGAACCCCTCGATGACGATCCGGGTGTCGTCGCCGACGGGGATGCCGTGCCGCAGCCGAGCGATCGGAAGCGCCAGCGAAGGGTAGGCGGCCACGATCGTCTTCCCTTCGAAGACGCCCCGCCGCGCCGCGCGAATCCCGCTCCGGCGCACACTACTCAGCTTCTCGCTCACCAACGTGTTCTCCTGTGTAGGTCCTGTAGAGAGCCTCGGCCCGGCGGCGCAGCGCGGCGGGCGTCTGGCGGTACGCATGGCGCATCGCGTCCTTCCGCCGCTCCCGTTCGTCCGAGGGCCGGCCCACGTAGGCCTCGATAGACCCCGCCGGCCCCACGCGCTCGTGCCAGTAGGCGTCCATCTGCCGGAAGCACTCCCGGACGTTCTCCTCCGTGTGGTCGAACTCCGCGAACCGAGTTGAAAAGCGTCGGTTCACGTGCCGGATCACGGCGCCGTAGTCGCCGATGACGTCGCGAAACGCTCCAGTCACGAACCGACTCCGGTGCGGCGCGAGCGTCGAGTAGAAACGCACCCACCCCCGGAGCACCTGCCGGATGGTCAGGTGGGGACGCACGATGAGGAACTCGAGGATCGATTCCTCGGGCTCGCGGATCAGGACGAGGGCGGGGACTCCGAGCCGGAGAGCCGCCAGGACGTGGCCGGGGGCGTGCGTGTGATGCGCCACGCTCACCGGTCGTCCCTGCGCGAGCCGGAATGCAGCGACCGCGAACTGGTTCGCCGACCGCGGGTACCCCTCGATCAGGATGTGGGTGTCCGGTGCAACGACCTCGCCGTGACCCCGCCACCGCGCGGCGGGTACGGCGAGCGAGGGGTAGGCGGCGGCGATCGTCTTCGCCTCGTACGCCGCCCGCGTGGCAAGGCGCCTCCCACCCTGGAGCGCGGCCGACAGCGCGCTCATCACTTCGGACCGGCAGGCGGCGCTAGCTCGTCGAGGGCATGCGTGTACGCGAGGCCGTACCCGCGATCCAGATGCTCCGCCGTCGCTCCCAGATCGGCCAGCGCACCCCCCCAACGGGCGAGTGCCCGCCGCCGTGGGTCGGTGAGGAGCGCGAGTGTCCTGTCGATCGCCTCGGCGTACGTGTGCGCCGTTCGATCGCTTCGGGCAAGGTCCCTCATGTGCTCGCGCGCTCTCCCTCCCATCCGGGCCTGCAGGTCGGGGTCGTCGACCAGCCGGCCGATCGCGGCGGCCAGCTCGACCGCGCCCACGCGCCCCGGCGACACGTGGAGCACGAGGTCATGGGAGAGATCCAGGTACGTACCCGTCCCGGACACGATCGTAGGACGCCCACACTGCATGGCGCGCGTGAGGGATCCGCTCACCTCACCCCGGTGCGGGAAACGAAGGTCCACAGCGACATCGGCTGCGCACATCCATGCAAGGAAGTCCTCGTCGGATACGTCGGGCAGGAGCGTCACACGCCCTCCGAGGCCACTGGAGGCGACGACGGTGTCCGCCTCGTAACCGGTGATCCGCCGGCCGACGAGCGCGAGATGGACCGACTCGGGAAGGCGGGCGACGGCCTCACACACGACATCGATCAGCTTGGCCGCGTTCAGGTCTCCGAAGACGCCGACGAGCGAACGCATGCCCTGCGCCTCGAGCCCTCCGCGCAGCACGGCACGCCTTCCCTCGGCGCGGTTGACTGAGGCCTCGGACTCGACAGCCGGATGCGGCGCGACGAACACCGGAGTCCTGCAGCCGAACGCCCGCAGGTACCGCCGCCCGAACTCGGAGTGGACGACGATCCCTCGTGCCCGGCGAGCCACGTGCGCAACCCACGGAATGCGGAGCGGCTCGTTGTGGACGGCGTCGGGAATGCCGGCGAGCTTCGGCGCGTTGGCGAGAGCCTCGCGCTCCGCCTGGTACCCGAGCGGGTCACCCGCCGAGATCATTCCGCGGACGAAGTCGTCGAGGGCCAGGTCGTGGATGACCACGACCCCCGGCGTCTGGACGGCGTGCCGATAGATGTCGCGGTGGAACTCGACGTTGTTGCCGAGGTGGTAGATGCACATCGAGTACCAGGGGACCCTGCCTTCGTGCCGGGGTTCCAGCGGCCATACCGGCTCGATCGTGTGACGGGCGGGCGTGTACCCGATCCGCTCGAGACCCTCGAGCACGGCCTTGGAGTACGACGCGATCCCGGTGGGAGCCGGCGGCATCGGCGAGAGCCACCCGATCCGCGGCTCCATTCGGTAGTCCCACCGGAAGAGACGGCGGACGGCACCGACGACGGGGTTCCCCATCTCGCTCCCTCAGTCGAGCAGCCGGGCGACGACGTCCGGCCATCCGGGGACGGCCGCCCGTAGCGTCTCGTGGCCGGCCGTCCCGAGCCGTTTCGCGAGCGCCCGGTCCACGAACAGGCGATCCAACGACTCCGCTATCGCCTTGGGCTCCGGCGGTGCCACGAGACCGGTCTCGCCGTCGGCGACGAACTCGAGCGGGCCGCCGGCGTCCGTGAGGGTGACGACGGGGCGATTGGCGGCAAAGCCCTCGAGCGTCACGTACCCGTAGTCCTCGTCGTACGGCCCGTAGTACACGGCGAGCGCCGCAAGGTAGAGGCGGTGCAGCGTCTCGTCGGGAATGCCGATCTGCAACGATATGCGGCCGGATAGGCCGAGCTTGTCGATCTGCTCGCGGATCGCCGGCTCGTCCGGCCCGGAGCCGACGAGCACGAGCCTCACGTCCGTCCGGACGTGCCGCATCGCCTCGACGACGAGAGGTTGTCGCTTCAGGGCCTCGAGCCTGCTCGGGAACAGGACGTACTCGCCGTAGGCCCCCGGCTCCATTCCGAGAAGCGCCTGGGAGATCGGCGAGTGGTGGTAGAGCACCTCGGATGCAAGGCGCGTCGAGGCCCACAGGCGCTCCTTGACGTTTCGCGAGTTCGTGAAGATCCGCTTGGCCTCGCCGAGGGCGATCCGGTCCGACTGCCAGATCATGTCGCGAACGAGAGGGCCGTCCTCCTGCTTCGAGAGATCGGCGAACTCCGGGTGATCCCATAGCTCGTACGCCGAGCGGTGCTGATGGATCAGCCAGACGATCTTGCGTTCATGCGGCACCAGATATGCCGGGAACTTCAGCGCGACGACGGCGTCGATCTTCAGGCCGTTGGACTCGGAGAGGTCCATCGCACGCCATACGGCCATCTGGTGGACGAGCTCGGTGGCCGGGTACCACTTACCGGCGACCGTCACCATCTCCGACTCGTGGCCTGCCTCTTTCAGCGCGCGCACGAGCGCCTCGGTGTGTACCTCGGCGCCACCCCGAACGAACGGCGTCTGTGGATGGCAGACGGCGATCCGCATCACTCGCCCCCCTCGCGGCGATCGAGCTTCTCGCGCAGACGAGCGACCTCCGCCTCCAGCAGGGCAACGCGCTCGGCGAGCGAGGCCGAGAGCTCACCGAGGTCGCCAAGGAGCCGGTCGTACCGCCAGCTGATCGGCCGGAACAGACGGAACAGCCTGTACTTCGCCCGACGTTTCCATCGCTTGCGCGCTGCGAGGTTCGGCTCGCCGCGCGGAACGATCCGCTTCTCGTCGTCGCGCATGAGGACGACGAAGTCGTGCAGGGCGTCGCGTACCTCCGCGAGGCTCAGGCGCGAGCGCGGTGTTGCCTCCTCGGCCCAGTACAGCTCGCGCTCGAGCGCGGATCGCGCGTCCTCCGGCTGGTTCTCGGCCATCGCTCGGGGAGCGTAGCACCAGGCTGTGGGCCCACTCGCGATCGCGCCGGCCGATGCCTACTTACGATAGGAACTCATCAACTCGCTGAGCGCCTGATCGAGCGCAGGCATCGGCTCGAGGCCGATGCCGTCGGTGAACACGCTGGTCAGCGCGGAGTTACGGGGTCTTCGCGCCGTAAGCCGCAGCTCCTCCGCCGTCTGAGGCACGACGGCTCCGGGAAGACCTCCGAGGAGCATTCCGCGCCCAAGCACGTCGAACCAGGTCGTCGCCTCGGGGCCGGCCAGGTGGTACGTGCCGAAGCGCCCGGTGAGCAGGAGCGGCACGAGCCGGGAGGCGAGGTGGCGGACGTAGGTGGGCGAGCCGATCCGGTCTATGAGCCCTCCCACGGTCTCGCCATCGGCCAACCGCTGGAGCGCACCTGTCAGGTAGTCGGACCCGCCTCCGAAGACGAATCCGGTCCGGACGATGAAGTGCTCGGGGGCGAGCCTGCGCACGAACCGCTCGCCGGCCAGCTTGCTCCGCGCGTAGACGGACAGCGGGTTCGGTCGGTCCAGCTCGTCGTACGGAGCGCCCTTCTCCCCGTCGAAGACGTAGTCGGTCGAGACGTGCAGGAGCACCGCGCCGGTCGCCCGGGCGGCCAGCGCAAGACTCTGCGGCCCGAGCGCGTTCACCCGGTACGAGCGCTCCGAGTCCGACTCGCAGGCATCGACCCGGGTGAACGCCGCGAGGTTCAGGATCGCATCGGGCCGAAGCGGGACGAGCGTCCCCATCACCGAATGGTGGTCGCCGACGTCGAGCTCCTCGCGCGTGAAGGCAAGCAGCTCGTGGTGTACCGGCACGACATCGAGGAAGGCTCTTGCCAGCCCGCCGCCCGCTCCGGTGACCGCGAGCCTCACGCCCCGGTCTCCCGAACGGCGTCCTCTACCCACGCCAGGTTGTCGCGATACCAGGAGACCGTCAGCGACAGCCCGTCAGAGAACGGGACTGCCGGTCGCCAGCCGAGCTCGCTGAGACGTTCCCAGGCGAGGCCGTATCGGAAGTCGTGCCCGGGTCGGTCCGGCACGAAGGAGATCAGCGACTCGTCGGCTCCCGCGAGCGCGCAGATGCGACTCGCGAGCTCCAGGTTCGACATCTCGGCGCCGCCGCCGATGTTGTACACGGCTCCGGGCTCGCCGGCCTCCAAGACTGCAGCGATCGCCCGGACGAAGTCGCGCACATAGAGCCACTCGCGTCGGTTCGAGCCGTCGCCGTAGACGGGAATCGGCCTACCGCGCAGCGCCGCCACGACGAAGGTCGGGATCGCCTTCTCCGGATGCTGCCGGGGGCCGAACGTGTTCGTTCCGCGCACGGTCGTCACCGGCATCCCGTACGTCGCGAAATACGAACGACACAGCAGGTCGGCGCCGGCCTTGCTGGCCGCATAGGGATTCCGCGGAAGGAGCGGGTCTGTCTCGGTGAACGCCCCCTCGGCCGCTCCGGACCCGTACACCTCGTCGGTCGAGACGAAGAGCATGGGCTTGTCCGCCTCTCGGCACGCCTCCAGGAGCACTTGCGTGCCGAGCACGTTCGAGATCACGAAGACGCGTGAGTCGGCGATGCTGCGATCCACGTGGGACTCAGCCGCCGCGTGGACCACACGGTCCGCCTCGTCCACGAGCGGCGCGACGACCTCGGGCTCGGAGACGTCCCCACGAACGAACCGGAACCGCGGGTCCGGCTCGTGAGCTCGAAGGTTCTGCACCGTCCCGGCGTACGCCAGCTTGTCGAGAACGGTCACCCGGGTTCCGGGCCGCTCGAGCAGCAGATCGACGAGATGGGACCCGATGAAGCCTGCCCCACCGGTCACGAGAACGTGCAGGCGCTCGTTGGCCATGGCCGATCGAGTCTATCCGCGGCCCACGGTCGCGGCCTCGTGCAGCACGGCGGAGGTGCGCCTCGCGGTCTCGAACCACGTGAACCCGGCCGCGCGAGCCAGACCCGCGGCGATCAGCCGTTCTCGGAGATCCTCGTCCTCCAGGAGCATGCGTATCCCTTCCGCGATCGCCTCCTCGTCGTGCGGATCGACCAGAAGCGCGGCCTCCCCGGCCACTTCCGGCAGCGAGGACACCGTCGAGGTGAGCACCGGGACCCGCGCCGCCATCCCCTCGAGGACCGGGAACCCAAACCCCTCGTAGCGCGACGGATAGACGAGCCCGCGAGCGCCGGCGAGAAGAGCCACCTTCTCCCGGCCGGACACGTATCCCGTGAGGAAGACGCGCCGGCGAATCTCCGTCGGAAGCTCCGCGACCCGCGCCTCGAGGTCGGCTGCGGCCTTGGGGAACCACCGGACGCGGCCGCCGGCGATCACAAGCTTTGCGTCCGTCTGCACCCGCGAGAACGCGCGCAGGAGCGCAGGCAGGTTCTTGCGAGGCTCGATGCCGCCGACGAACAGGAGGTAGCTCCCCTCGAGACCGAACCGCTTCCGTACCGCCGCGACCCCTTCGGCGGATGCCGATCGCATCGCGTCCGCGTCGACGCCGTGGTGCACGACCACGACCTTCTCGGCATCGACGCGCTCTGTCTCGACCAGGTCGGTCTTCGCGGCGCTCGATGGAACGATCACGCGGGCGGCGTCCACGAGCCACCGCCGGAACCGGCGCAGCCACCTGGCGTCGATCTGTGGCGCCGTCTCCGGAAGCACTCGGAAGGCAAGGTCGTGAACGACGAGCACCACGGCCCTGCTACGCGTGGCGGGGGGCAGGAAGTTAGTCGCGAGCACGACGTCGAAATCGACCAGCCACTCGAGACGCGGAACCGACAGGCGCGACGAGATCGGCTCGAACACGCGGGCGGGGAAGCGGCTGGCACGCTCGAACAGGTTCGGCGCTCCGGCATCGTGGAAGAACGTGCGCGGCCGGAGCAGGCCTTTGGCGTGCAGGTACCAGGCGACGTACTCGGAGTCCGGGTCGGTGTGGGGCAGGTGCCGGATCAGCTCGTGCGCGTAGTGGCCGACCCCGGTCTTCGACGGGTCGAGCGCCGGTCTCGCGTCCACGACGGCTCGCATGCCGTCAAGGCTAGCCGACCTCAACCTGGCTCTGGTCCCCGACGATCAGCCGGCGGTGGCCGCTCTCGTCCGAGCGCCGTACTTCCACACCTCGACCCAGGAGCGACCTGCTGATGCCTCGAACGCCCACGACCTTGCAGCCTTCCATCACGATCGAGTCCTCGATCGTGCTCGCACTCACCACGCATGCACACGAAAGAGAGACGTTCGGGCCGATCTCCGAGTCCTCGACGACCGAGCCCTCCCCTACGATCACCGGACCCCGGATCCTCGATCCCACTATCTTCGCGCCGGGCTCCACGACGACGACGCCCTCGAGCGCGGAGGACTCGTCGACCTCGCCGTCGACGCGCGCCTCGAGCGTCGAGAGCATCATGCGGTTCGCCTCCAGCAGGTCTTCCGGCCGCCCCGTGTCCTTCCACCAGCCGGTCAGCATCTCCGCGCGCACGGTCCTGCCGTTGTCGATCAGCCACTGGATCGCCTCGGTGATCTCGTACTCGCCGCGCCGGGACGGCTTCAGCGTCGCCGCCGCCTCCAGGATCGCGTCGTCGAACAGATACACACCGACCAGCGCGAGGTCCGAGATGTGCTCCTTCGGCTTCTCAACGAGCTTCACGACGCGATCGCCATCTAGAACTGCCACGCCGAAGCGCTCGGGCTCCGGCACGCGCGCCAGGAATATCTGCGCGTTCGGTCGGTGCCGGTCGAACTCCTGGACGAAACGGGTGATGCCCTCCAGGAGCACGTTGTCACCCAGGTACAGAACGAACGGTTCCCCAGCAACGAAGTCGCGAGCGGTGAGCACTGCGTGGGCGAGACCGAGCGGCTCATCCTGCGGGATGTACTCGACGGACAGATCCCACGCCGACCCGTCCCCCACGACGGCCCGCACTTCGTCGGCGGTGGAACCGACCACTATCCCCACGTCCTTGATGCCGGCGGCGCGGATGTCTTCCAGGACCGAGAAGAGGATGGGCTTGTTCGCGATGGGAATGAGCTGCTTGGCGTTGGTGTGCGTGATCGGACGCAGCCTGGAGCCTTCTCCTCCCGCGAGCACGAGCGCCCTCATACGTCGGGGCACTCGATCGGGGGCGTCGTGCTCGGCGCAGGTAGCTCGTAGCGCGGCCCGATCACGACGACGACGTCCAGCCCGGCCGGCAGGAAGCGCTTCGGCGCCGGGAGCTCTCTGAGGTTCGAGAGGTACTCGCTCACGACATCCGCCATGACCTTCCCATTTGCCGACGTGGGATCGTAGTAGATCGCTGAGACGTTCTTCGGCAGATCCCCCAGGCTAGCGGCGTCCAGGAGCCCGGCCGAAGTGTCGAACCCCCCCTTGGTGAGCGTGCTCAGCACCTCTCGCGCGACACCGAGTGACGCCTTGTCGTACACACCGACGGCGATCACCGCCGGCGAGGGCGGCGTCCGCTCCTGCGTCAACCCGAGGTCGCCCAGCGGCCTGTTCTCACGGATACGCGTGAACAGCTCACTCGCCTGGGGCTCGACCAGCTTCACAACCGAGAGCGAACCCTCCCACGCCGGTACCGTCGGGACGACGCGGAAGTCGGCGTTGCCCGAGCTCACCCCGGAGAGCTGCCCGGCAAGGTAGTCGAGCTCGGCTGGGTTCAAGCCCTTGTCGACCACCAGGTTGTCCAGGAGAGCCGGCAAGAGCGACGGTAGTCGCAGCAGCTCGCTCGGGCGCAGGAGCTTCGCCATGACGGCACGCAGGAACTGCTGTTGCCTCGTGATCCGCGCGAAGTCCGGGATCACGTCGCACTTCTGATGGCGCGTACGGACGTAGGCGAGCGCCGTGCGCCCATCGAAGTGCTGACAGCCGGCCTCGATGTCCAGCCCGGCATCGGGATCCTGCATCGGATACGGCACGCATATCTCGACCCCGCCCAGCGCGTTCACGAGCCCCTCGAAGCCGGCGAGATCCACGTAGAGGATGTGGTCGATCCGGATCCCTGTGAGCGCGCGGACGGTTTCGGCGACCTTCTGGGCCCCGCCACCCTGGATCCCACCAGAGAACGCCGCGTTGATCTTGTTGTAGCCGACGCCGGGGATGCTCACCCACAGGTCGCGTGGGAACGACAGGAAGGTGGCCCTGCGCCGGTTGGGCTGGGTGTGGACCACGATGATCGTGTCGGACCGGTTCGAGCCGCCGATGTCCTCATCCGTGCCGAACTGCATCTGCTCCTCCGGCAACAGGCCCGCGCGGCTGTCGCTGCCAAGCAAGAGGTAGTTGCACGAGGTCCTCGCGCATTTGCCGGTGTATTGAGGGTCGCTCGTCCCCGATCCGCTCGGCTCGGGGATCGTCCGGATCTGGCTCCGCGTCCAGAAGTACGCCCCCATCGCGACGCTCGACACCACGGTCACGACCAGCGAGAGGCTCGCGCCGACCGCCAGGAATGCCCGCCGGGCAGGGACTTTGCGTCCGCCGGAACGCGGCGCGGAGGACTCGGCCGACATGTCGTGGAAGAGGTTACCCGTCCACTCGCGACGGAATGGGGGCGACCCGTGGCGATCGTGTGGAGACCCAAGGCCAACGGTGCTCCGGCCGCGACCCGGCGCGCCTAAGCTACCCTCGTGACGGAGACGGAGAGCGGGGCGAGAGTCCTCCTCGTCGACACCGACGATGCCCGGATAGCGCACATCCGGGCGAGCATGACTCCCGAGGGCGGCCGGCCTACCGAGCTGGAGGTTGCAGCCGGCCTCTCGTCGGCGCTCGAGCGACTCGACACGGACGCATTCGACGTCACGCTTCTCGCCCTCGACCTGACCGAGGGTCGGGGTGTCGACGCCGTGGCGTTGCTCCGCGAGCGCGCACCGAACACGCCAGTCGTCGCGATCGTCGGTGCGGACGACCTATCCGCGGCGAGCGCCGCGATCGTTGCCGGCGCCGATGACTACCTGACGCCTACCGATCTCGAAGGCCCGGTGCTTCAGCGCGCGGTTCGGTATGCGGTCGAACGCGTAGCAATGCTGGGCGAGCTTCACCAGCGGTCGGTCGTCGACGAGCTCACCGGCCTGTACAACTCGAGCGGGTTCCAGCAGCTCGCAACCCATCACCTTCGGATAGCCGACCGAACGGAGGAGCCCGTCGTCCTCGTTTTCGTGAAGGTCGAGAACGCTCGCCAGGTCGGTGAGAAACACGGCGAAGCGGAGGAGTCACGCCTGATCGCCGACACCGCGGACGTGCTCCGCAGGGTGGTCCGCGAGTCCGACGTGCTGGCGCGGGTCGGACCTGAAGCGTTCTGCGTCCTTCTGACCGGCAACGCGGCCGGCTCGGAGGCCGTCGTACTCTCGCGGTTGGTGGAGGCGGTCGCGACGCGCAACGCGAGGAGCGGACGCCCGAACCGCCTCGCTCTGTCGGTCGGGGCTGTCGCCTACGACCCGTTGATGCCGGTCGAGCTCGACGAGCTCATCCGGACCGCCGACGCCCGGATGCGCCGGGCCGAATCCCTGTGAGGCCGTTCGTCGCCGAAAGGTCAATGCTCGGCATCCCCGCCAGCCGCGCCTTCCCCACCGGGACCCTTGGGAGTGAGTTGCGGGACCCTTGGGCCCCATCCGTTGAGCGCGGCGTGCGCGAGTATTGAGGGGGTGAAGACGACCCACACGACACATGCTCGGTTCGACCTGCTCACGCCGGGCGAGACCGCGCGGCGGCTGGAAGTGGACCTCACCCGCGGCCTGGATCCCGTTCTAGCGGTTCAGCGGTTGTCCGAGACCGGCCCGAACGAGCTTCCCCCGCCGAGCAGGGAGCGCTTGGCCGTCCGCCTGGCTCGGCAGTTCCGAGAGCCGATGGCGCTGCTTCTCATCGCCGCCGCCGCCGTCGATGGCATCGGCCTCAGGGAGCACGTGAACGCGGCGGCGATCTTGTCGATCGTCGTCCTGAACGCCGTGATCGCCCTCATCCAGGAGGGCAAGGCCGCCCGCGACCTCGAAGCCCTCCGAACGATGGAGACTCCGACGGCGCGAGTTCTGAGAGGCGGCGTCCCGCTCGTCGTTCCCTCTTCGGAGCTCGTCCCGGGCGACCTCGTTCTGCTCGCGGCGGGGGACCGGGTGCCCGCCGACCTTCGGCTGGCCGAGACCTCGTCGGTCGAGATCGACGAGTCGATCCTCACCGGCGAATCGATGCCCGTCGCGAAGGACTCGCAGGCGCTTGCCAGGGAGCACGATGTGCTGTCGGACCGCGTCGGCATGGCGTACACGGGGACCCTCGTCACGCGCGGCGCCGCTCGCGGTGTCGTCGTCGCCACCGGTCCCGGGACCGAGCTCGGAGCCATCGCGGAACGGTTGGCCGGGCCGGAGACTTCGACGCCCCTCCAGGCCGACCTGGCCAAGCTGACCAGCCGTCTCGGCGCGATCGCCGTGCTTATCGCCATCGGCGTCTTCGTGCTGACGTTCGTACGGATAGGCGTGTCGGGGGACGCGCTCCAGCGAGCGTTCCTGCCCGCCGTCGCACTGGCGGTCGCAGCCGTGCCGGAAGGACTCGCAACGGTGGTGACCGTCGGCCTCGCCCTCGGCGTGCGACGCATGGCCGAACACGGAGCCATCGTCCGCAGGCTTCCTGCCGTGGAGACCCTCGGCTCGACCACCTTCATCCTTGCGGACAAGACCGGCACGCTGACGGAGAACCGGATGCGCGTCGACGTCGTGCTCGTTCCTGCAGGCGCGCCGGTCAGCCCGTCGGAGCTCCCCGCCGACGCCCGCATGGAGGTCGCAGAGGTCTCCGTCCTGTGCAACGACGCGGCCCTCGAACCGCCCTCTGGCGATCCTCTGGAGCTTGCGCTCCTCGAGGCCTTCGCCCGAGAGGAGCCCGACATCCGAGCGAAGGCCGGGGTGAGGCTGGCCGCCGCGCCGTTCGACTCGGAGCGCAAGAGGATGTCGACCGTCCACAGCGTCGGCGGCATTCCCATGCTGTTCGTCAAGGGGGCCCCGGAGTCGATCCTCGACCGGTGCGTCGATTGGCTTCGAGCCGGTGAGGTCGTCCAGCTCGACGAGGACGACCAGCACGCGATCCATTCCGAGGTGGAGGTTCTCGCCGGGCGCGGCATGCGAACGCTGGCCCTTGCCAGACGAACGCTGGCCCGGGTTCCCGACGATCCGGCCGAAGAAGAGTACGACCTCACCTTCACAGGGCTCGTTGCCCTCCGCGACCCGGTCCGCCCCGAGGCGGCTCACGCCGTTGCCGAATGCAGATCGGCCGGCATCCAGCTCACGATGGTCACGGGCGACCACGCGGCCACCGCAGCCGCGATCGCGGCCGAGGTGGGCCTCGCCGAGCCGGGCGCGCAGGTGCTCACCGGCGCTTCGATGCGTGACACCGGAGTACCGGACGATCCCGGCAGCGTGCCCATCTACGCGCGAGTCGACCCCGACCAGAAGCTCGCCCTCGTGGAGGCGTTCCAGTCACGTGGAGAGGTAGTGGCCGTCACGGGGGACGGCGTGAACGATGCGCCGGCGCTCAGGCGCGCGGACATCGGCGTCGCCATGGGCCGAGCAGGCAGTGACGTGGCCCGCGAAACCTCGGACATGGTCGTCACCGACGACAACCTCGCGACGATCGTGACGGCCGTGCGGGAGGGCCGCGGCATCTACGACAACCTCCGGAAGGTCGTCGACTACCTCGTGGGCGGGAACCTCTCCGAGATCTCGGTCGTCGTCGCGGCGCTGCTCCTGTTCCCCGAGCTGCACGTACCTCTGCTCCCGCTGCAGCTGCTCTGGATCAACCTGCTTACCGACGGGCTGCCCGCAATCGGCCTCGGGGTCGATCCGCCGGACCCCGGCCTCATGACACACCCGCCGAGGCGCCGCGCCGAGCGTCTGCTCACGGCACGGCGCATCGGCTTCCTCTTCGCCCGTGGTCTGTGTATAGCCGGCGCCTCCCTGGCGGGCCTGGCCATCTCACGGTTCGCCTGGAACGAACCCTGGCCCCACGCCCGCGCCGTCATGTTCACCGTGCTCGTCGTGGCCCACCTCCTCTACGCGTTTGCCGTGCGGCGCGGAGCCGGCGTGTGGTCGAACCGCTGGCTTCTCGCCGCGATCGGCGCGGGTGTCGGTCTGCAGTTCCTCGCAGTCGCCGTCCCTGGGCTCCACTCCCTGTTCGGGACGGCTACCCTCGCGCTTCGGGAATGGGCGCTCGTCGCGGTTCTGGGGGCCGTCCCGCTCCTCACCATGCTGCTCCTGCTGCCCGATCGGACCTTTGCCTCCCGGCCGCGGACTAGGATGAGGGCATGAGCACGTACCCATCCCACCTGACCTCCGATGTGGTCCTTCGGGACGGCTCGACTGTTCGCATCCGGCCCGCACGCGCCGAGGATGCGACCCGCGTCGAGGACTACCTGATCGGCCTCTCCCCCGAAACCAGGCGCCTGCGCTTCTGGGGTACGGCGCTGGACATCCGCGGCACCGCGGCGCAGGTTGTCGACGTCGACTACAAGGATCACCTCACGCTCCTCGTGCTCCAGGGCGGCGACGAGGGCCGCATGATCGGCGGGGCACAGTACGTGCGCACCAACGGGGGCCGTGCCGAGGTCGGCCTGTCGGTCACCGACGAGTTCCAGGGCAAGGGGATCGGCTCCATCCTCATCGGTCAGCTCGCGCAGGCCGCCGCCGAGCAGGGGATCAGGATGTTCGTCGCCGAGGTCCTGCCCGAGAACCACAACATGGTGAACGTATTTCGCGGCAGCGGCTTCCCCGTCTCGATCCGGGCGACGCCGGGAAGCATCGAGGTCGACTTCCCCATCACCCTTACCGAGGAGGCGATCGCCCACTTCGACCAGCGCGACACGCAGGCGTCGGTCGCGGCGATGCGCACGTTCCTCACCCCTGAGTCCGTGGCGGTGATCGGCGCTTCTCGCGATTCGTCGACGATCGGCGGCCAGCTCTTCCACAACCTGATCACGACCGAGTTCCGCGGACCTGTCTATCCGGTCAATCCGAAGGCACCGGTCGTTCACGGCGTGCCCGC
The DNA here is from genome assembly GCA_040754475.1 of Actinomycetota bacterium. GTDB lineage: Bacteria > Actinomycetota > UBA4738 > UBA4738 > HRBIN12 > JAJPHY01. The sequence goes on from JBFMCN010000042.1 coordinate 14,604, forward strand.
GTATGCCTCCATCAAGGACGTCCCCGGTCCCGTCGACGTCGCGTTCATCGTCGTTCCGGCGCCGCTGGTCGCCCAGGTCGCGCGCGAGTGCGGAGAGAAGCGCGTGCGTGGACTGGTCGTGATCTCCTCCGGCTTCGGCGAGGTCGGCGGGGAGGGTCCCGCCAGACAGCAGGAACTGATCGACGTCTGCCGCGCGTACGGGATGCGGATCGTCGGCCCGAACTGCATGGGAATCGTGAACACCGACCCCGAGATCAAGCTGAACGGCACGTTCGCGACCGCCTACCCCCCGCAGGGTCGTGTGGGCTTCCTTTCGCAGTCGGGCGCGCTCGGCCTGGCGGTCATGGAGTATGCAACCGAGCTGGGTCTCGGCCTGTCGACGTTCGTGTCGATCGGCAACAAAGCCGACATCTCCACGAGCGACCTGCTGGCGTACTGGGACCAGGATCCCAGCACCGACGTGATCCTTCTGTACATCGAATCCGTCGGGAACGCCAGGCGGTTCGCGCAGCTCGCGCGCGAGGCGGGCAGGCACAAGCCGGTCGTCGCCGTCAAATCGGGGCGTAGCGCGGCAGGTGCGCGGGCGGCGGCGTCCCACACGGGCGCGCTGCTGGCTGCTTCAGACGTCACGGTCGATGCCCTGTTCCGGCAGGCCGGGATCATCCGGACCGACACCCTCGAGGAGATGTTCGACGTCGCGACCATCCTCGCAAACCAACCGCCGCCCAAGGGTGACCGCATCGGGATAGTGACGAACGCGGGCGGCCTGGGCATCCTGTGCGCCGACACATGCGAGGCAAACGGCCTTCGCGTGCTACCCCTGTCCGACGCCACGAAGTCCAAGCTCCGGGAGTTCCTGCCCGAGGTCGCCTCGGTCGGCAACCCCGTGGACATGATCGCGTCGGCGACGGCGGAGGACTACGAGCGGGCGATCCGCATCGTCGCCGAGGACCCCGACGTCGACGCGATGATCGTCATCTACATCCCTCCCCAGGCAACGAGAGCCGCGGAGATCGCCCACAGCATCGTCAGGGGCATCCAGGAGGTCGGCGATCGCATCCCGATCGCCACGACGTACATGTCGGCCAAGGGTCTTCCGGAAGACCTGCAGGCCGAGGGCATGCGGATCCCCTCATTCGCCTTCCCGGAGCAGGCGGCGATAGCGATGGCGCACGCCTGTGGGTACGGACGGTGGCGAGGGCGGCCCTCCGGCACGGTCCCGCGGTTCCACGACCTCCGAGCCGACGCGGCGGCGGCCGTGATCGCCGCCGGGCTCGAGAGGGACAGCGGTTGGCTGGCTGCGAAGGAAGTCGACGAGCTGCTCAGCTGCTACGGGTTGCCCATCGTGCGCTCCGAACGCGCGACCACGCCGACGGAGGCTGGTGCCGCCGCCGCGAGGATCGGCACGCCGATCGCTCTGAAGGCGTTCGGCCCCGACATCGTGCACAAGACGGACATCGGGGCGGTTCGGCTCGGGCTGTCCGGGTCGGCTGCCGTCGAGAACGCCGCGAACGAGATGGCGAGCGTCATCGCGGCGGCCGGCTTGTCCATGGAGGGATTTGTCGTCCAGGAGATGGTCACCGAAGGCGTCGAGATGCTGGTCGGCGTGGCTAATGACCCGTTGTTCGGGCCGGTGGTCGCCTGCAGCGCCGGCGGTACGGCCGTCGAGCTGGTGCGCGACGTCTCGGTCCGGGTCACGCCCATCACGGACCTGGACGCGACAGAGATGGTCCGCTCGCTGAAGACCTTTCCGTTGCTCGACGGGTTCCGCGGTGCCCCGAAGGCCGACGTTGCGGCCCTCGAAGACGTGATCCTTCGGGTGAGCGCCCTCGTAGGGGAGCATCCCGAGGTCGCCGAGATGGACTGCAACCCGGTCATGGTTCTCTCTCACGGCGCGGTGATCGTCGATGCCCGGATTCGCGTGCAGGAAGCTCCGCCGCTGAAGCCGCTGGCAGAGGCCGCGGCCGGCTAGCCCGACCGGCGTGCCTACCTGAGACCTTGCCGGCCCCGGTCCCTCATCGGCCGGGCCTTGGCGTGATCGCCGTCCACGGAAGCGGCAGCTCCTTCGGCGGTGTGGTGTCATCCACGAGGTACGACAGCGAGTTCTCCACGCCCACGACCCCTTCCAGCGCGCGCACGAGGGCGACGAGCACCGGGATCAGGCTTCCACGCTCGATCTGCCCGTCCAGCGAGACGATCCCCTCGCGGACTGTGACCTGGATCGTGGCCGGATCGATCCACAGCGTCCTGCGGATGATGTCCTCGGTCACCTGAAGCGCGATCTCGGCATCCTCCCGCAGGAAGACCTTGAGGAGGTCGGCACGAGAGACGATTCCCAGCACGGTTCCCTCGGGCCCTACGACGGGCAGACGCTTGACCGAGTGACGGTGCATCAGCCTGGCGGCCTCGCCGAGCGTGGCATCGGGTCCCACGGTGATCACGGGCGCCGTCATCAGCTGCGAGGCCACGAGACCTGCCGCCTTCTGACGGTCGATCCGATGGTGCCGGCTCTCGAAGAGACCTCCCTCGCCCTCCAGATTCGGGTCCTCCTTGAGGATGAGGTCGCCCTCCGACACGATTCCGACGAGGCGGCCGTCGGCATCGACGACGGGCACCGCGCTTACGCTGGCCTCCTGCATCCGTCGGACGACTTCCTTGAACGGCGCCGAGTCGTTCACGACGACGACCGTGCGAGTCATCACGTCCTGCACCTTACGCTGCATCGTCGTGCTCCTTCGCGCGGCTCTCCACCTCCACGGTACGGCGCCGCTGCCCCCGTTCCCTAGGGCCTTAGGGCCCCCCGCCCCGAGTCCGTGGGCCCGCCTCCCGGCGAGCGAAGCGGAGGAGCTCGATCGTGGCAGGAAACGGTACGCTCCAGGGACGATGGACCCCCGCGACAAGCTCATACAAGCGGGACTCACCCTGTCGTCCGAGCTTTCCCTCGAGGCGGTCCTGCGTCGCATCACCGAGCTCGCCGTGGAGATAGCCGACGCCCGCTACGGGGCGCTCGGCGTGATCGGGCGAGGAGTCGGGCTGAGCGAGTTCGTCACGGTCGGCATGACGTCCGAGGAGCGGGCTGCGATCGGCAACCCCCCGGAAGGACGCGGGCTGCTCGGCTTGCTGATCACCGAGGGGAAGCCCATGCGCATCTCCCCCATCTCGGCTCATCCGAAGTCCGTTGGGTTCCCCCGCAACCACCCTCAGATGACGTCACTTCTCGGCGCACCGATCGTGTCGCGCGGGCGCGTGTTCGGCAGCATCTACCTGGCCGACAAGCGCAACGCGTACGAGTTCTCCAGTGAGGACGAGGAGGCGATCCTCGTGCTCGCCGCTCAGGCCGGTGTCGCGATCGAGAATGCAAGGCTCTACGAGGAGGCACAGCGCCGGGAGCGGTGGCTCGATGCCGTCCGCGAGGTGGCAACGGCCATTCTGTCACGGGCCAAGCCGGATGAGGGGCTGGCGCTGATCGCGCGCAGGGCGCGGGAGCTCGTGGAGGCCGACATGGCGACGGTCTCGATCCCCATCGCCGAGACCCAGCAACTGTCCGTGAGGATCGCCGAGGGCGCCCATGCCGAGGAGCTGCGCGACGTGACCTTCCCGATCGAGGGGTCGATCTCTGGGGAGGTCGTACGCAAGGGACGGGCGATCGTGGTGGAGGACCTCACCACGGATCCGCGCGCCTATCAGCCCATCGTGGAGACCGGGGAGATGGGGCCGGCGGTTCTCGTCCCTCTCTCCTCCCACGGACGAGCGTTCGGCACGCTGCTGGTGGCGAACCTCCGGGGTGGCCGCACGTTCGCGGACGACGAGGTGCGGTTGCTGGAAACCTTCGCCGACCAGGCAGGGCTCGCGCTCGAGTACGGTCGCGCCCAGCTCGACGTGCAACGCTTGGCCGTGCTCGAGGATCGCGAGCGGATTGCGAAGGAGCTGCACGACGGGGTGATCCAGTCGTTGTTCGCGGTCGGGATGGACCTGCAGGGCACGGTGCTCGCCAGCGGGGACGAGGATCTATCAAGACGCATCGAGCGTGCGGTCGCCGAGCTGGATCGCGTGATCCGCGACTTGCGCAACTACATCTTCGGCCTGCGACCGGGCATCCTCGCCGATCGCCAGCTCGACCAGGCGCTCCGTCACCTCGGTGAGGAGTTCCAGCGAGGGAGCGGCGTCGTCACGATCGTGGACGTCGACCCAGGGACCGCAGCGGAGCTCGCCCCGCGCGCCAGCGATCTGATCCAGCTCGCGCGCGAGTCACTTTCGAACGTGGGGCGCCACGCCAACGCTTCCACGTGCCGAATGGCGCTCTACCGCAAGGGCGAATCGGCGGTGCTGGAGATCGACGACGACGGCAAGGGCTTCGACCCGTCCACCACACAGAGGGGGGACGGGCTAACGAACCTCGAGAACAGAGCAGAGGCCCTGGGAGGTAAGGTCTCGATCGAGAGCTACCCCGCCCAGGGCACGACCGTGCGGGTCATCGTCCCGGTCTAGCCCGACTGAGATTGGCTACCCTTGCCCGGCACCCGGGGAACGCCAAAGGGGAACGGCGGCGCGTGGCCGGAGTCTCGCCCGTCGTGAGTGCAGCGAAGTCGTGCCGGACGACCTCTGGCCGCCGGGACCTATGCCCCTGAGGGCGCACTCGAGCGCGACGCATCCTTCCCGGCATGTTCCTCCGGTACTTCCTCGAGCTCCCCATTCCTTTCGCGGACGTGGAATCGAGACTCTTGGAGCGCCCGCAGTCGTGGTTACCCGGCCTGGCTCGAGACGCCGAGCACCGAGGCGAACGCCTGCTGGCCGAGGTCGGCTTCCCGGTCGACGAGGAGCACCGGATCGCGAAGGAAGTCGTGCTCGAACTCGGACAGCCCTATCGGATCCCCTCCAAGACCCTCCTGCCTATGGGCTGGAGGGCAACGGGGCCCGAGAGGCTCTTCCCATTGCTCGACGCGGATCTCGAGGTCGCCGCTCTGGGTCCGAATCGCACCCAGCTGTCGATCAGCGCCCAGTACCGGCCACCGCTCGGCGTAGTTGGGCAAGCCCTGGATCGCGCGTTGCTGCATCGCGTCGCCGAGGCGACGGTCAAGGACTTCGTCGACCGAGTAGGCGAGGCGATCCAGTCCAAGGTGCCTGCTCGCGACTAGGGCCACAGAGCATCACCGCAGCTTCTGGGCTTGCTGGAGCGTGCAGCAGCTAGGATGGGTGCCGTGGGAGAGCCACCCCTCCGTGTGCTGCTCGTCGACGACCACGAGGTTGTCCGAAGCGGCGTCAAAGCTCTGCTTCAGGCAACCGACGACATCGTCGTCACCGCCGAGGCCGGATCGGTCAGGGAGGCCATCGACGAGGCGGACCGGACGCGTCCCGACGTGGTCGTGATGGACGTGCGCCTTGCCGACGGCAGCGGGATCGAAGCCACGCGTGAGATCCGGGCCAGGCATCCGAAGACCTCGGTGGTGATGCTCACCTCGTTCGCGGACGACGAAGCCCTGTTCGCGTCGATCATGGCGGGCGCTTCCGGGTACGTACTCAAGCAGGTGAAGGGTGGCGAGCTCGTCCGAGCGATCCGGACGGTGGGCCGTGGCGAGAGCCTGCTGGACCCTGCCGTTACGAACGCGGTACTCGAGCGCCTTCGAAAGGGCAAGCACCTGCTCAAGGACGAGAAGCTGGCCAGGCTCTCGCCGCAGGAGGAGCGGATCCTCTCCGCGGTGGCGGACGGCAAGACCAACAAGGAGATCGGGGACGAGCTCCACCTCGCCGAGAAGACCGTGAAGAACTACGTCTCGAGCATCCTGTCCAAGCTCGAGGTCGCCCGCCGGGCCGAGGCCGCCGCCTACCTGGCCAGGCACACCACCACCCCTGGCACGCAGGCCTAACCGGGCCATCCGCCAACCGTGCACCCCGCGCTCCCGCACTGGGTACATAGGGCCTGGATCGAGTGGTCCTTCCGGCCTTGGGCAAGACCTGGGCGCCGGGTAGCTTGTTCGTGAGGGCGAACGTACCAACCAGGCAGCTCGCCTAGTAGGCCCAACACAAGACGAGACGCCGAGGGCGGGGGCCCTGTCCCCTGCCCTCTTGTCGGCTGAGGGGAGACGGTAAGCAATGAGCGTTGAGGCGACACAGATCACAGTCGACGGGAACGAGGCGGCGGCGCGGGTGGCGCACAAGCTCTCGGAGGTCATCGCGATCTACCCGATCACACCCTCGTCGCCGATGGGCGAGCACGCGGATGCGTTCTCCGCCGCCGGCAAGACCAACCTATGGGGCGTCGTCCCACAGGTCATGGAGATGCAGAGCGAGGCCGGCGCTGCGGGAGCGCTGCACGGGGCTCTGCAGGCAGGCGCGCTGTGCACGACCTTCACGGCGTCCCAGGGCCTCCTGCTGATGATCCCGAACATGTTCAAGATCGCCGGGGAGCTGACGTCGACCGTGATCCACGTCGCGGCCCGGACGATCGCGACCCATGCGCTGTCGATCTTCGGCGACCACAGCGACGTGATGGCGGCGAGGGCGACCGGATGGGCCATGCTCGCTTCTTCGTCGGTCCAGGCCGCGCAGGACCTGGCGATCGTCGCACACGCTGCCACTCTCGAGTCGAGGGTGCCGTTCCTCCACTTCTTCGACGGCTTCCGCACGTCCCATGAGGTGAACGTCATCGAGGCCGTGGACGACGAGACGCTCCGCGCCATGATCGACGACCAGCTCGTACGTGCGCATCGGGAGCGCGCACTGTCGCCCGACCGCCCGGTTCTTCGGGGGTCCGCGCAGAACCCGGACGTGTTCTTCCAGGCCCGCGAGGCCTGCAACCCCTTCTACGACATCGTGCCCGACGTCGTCCAGTACGCGATGGATCGGTACGCGGAGCTGACCGGGCGGTCCTACCGACTCTTCGACTACGTGGGTGCACCCGACGCGGAGAGGGTCGTCGTCCTGATGGGTTCCGGCGTGGGCGCCGTCCACGAGACCGTCCGCAAGCTGGTCGCGGACGGCGAGAAGGTCGGCGCCGTCGAGGTCCGGCTTTTCCGGCCGTTCTCGGCGGCAGCCTTCACGTCCTCCCTTCCGCGCGCCGTCGAGGCCGTCGCGGTCCTTGACCGGACGAAGGAGCCGGGCGCACCGGGCGAACCCCTCTACCAGGACGTCGTGACCACCCTGGCCGAGGAGGTGGCGCTTGGGCGCTTCGCGGCCATGCCTAGGGTGATCGGCGGGCGCTACGGCCTGTCGTCCAAGGAGTTCAACCCCGCGATGGTCAAGGCCGTCTTCGACGAGCTTGCGAAGCCGGAGCCGAAGAGCCACTTCACCGTCGGAATCCACGACGACGTCTCCCACACCAGCCTCGAGTGGGACCGTTCCTTCACCACGGAGTCGAAGGACGTCGTTCGGGCGATGTTCTACGGCCTCGGGGCCGACGGCACGGTCAGCGCGAACAAGAGCTCCGTGAAGATCATCGGCGAAGGCACCGACCTGTTCGCCCAGGGCTACTTCGTATACGACTCGAAGAAGTCCGGCTCGATGACCACGTCGCACCTTCGGTTCGGGCCGAACCCGATCCGAGGTGCGTACCTGATCGACCGCGCCAACTTCGTCGCGTGCCACCAGTTCAACTTCCTCGAGCGAACCGACGTGCTGGTGGCGGCCGAGCCGGGTGCCACCTTCCTGCTGAACAGCCCATACGGCCCGGACGAGGTCTGGGACCATCTGCCGCTCGAGACCCAGCGCGCGATCCTCGAGAAGGACCTGAAGCTCCACGTGATAGACGCGCAGAAGATCGCCGACGAGGTTGGCCTCGGAGCGCGCATCAACACGATCCTTCAGACCTGCTTCTTCGCCCTGGCCGGCGTGCTCGAGCGGGACGAGGCGATCGCGAGGATCAAGAAGATGATCGAGAAGAGCTACGGCAAGCGAGGGCAAGCCGTGCTCGACATGAACTACGCCGCCGTCGACAGAGCGCTCGCGGGGTTGAACGAGGCGAAGATCCCGGACGAGGCGAAGAGCCTGCTGCATCGCGCTCCTCCGGTGCCCGATGAAGCCCCGGACTTCGTGAAGCGCGTGACGGCGATGATGATCGCCGGACACGGCGATCTGCTGCCGGTCTCCGCGCTCCCGGTCGACGGGACCTTCCCGACAGGGACGTCCAAGTGGGAGAAGCGGTCGATCGCTCATGAGATCCCGATCTGGGACCCGTCGATCTGTATCGACTGCGCGAAGTGCGCGCTGGTATGTCCCCACGCCGCCATCCGTATGAAGGTCTACGAGCCGAGCGCGGTCGAGGGAGCACCGGACACCTTCAAGCACAAGGAATGGCGCGACCGCGAGCATCCCGGGATGTGGATGACGATCCAGGTCGCGCCCGACGATTGCACGGGCTGTGGCGTCTGTGTCGACATCTGCCCCGCAAAGAGCAAGGAGGTCGTCAAGCACAAGGCAATCGACATGATGCCGAAGCTCGACCATCTCGAGGTCGAACGAGACAACTTCGACTTCTTCCGCACGATCCCACCGCTCGACCGCCGACAGGTGAAGGTGGCCTCGATAAAGGGCTCGCAGATGCTCGAGCCGTTGTTCGAGTTCTCGGGCGCGTGCGCCGGCTGCGGCGAGACCCCCTACCTGAAGCTCCTGTCGCAGATGTTCGGCGACCGGATAATGATCGCCAACGCCACCGGCTGCTCATCGATCTACGGCGGGAACCTGCCGACGACGCCGTGGTCGGTCGACCGCAACGGTCGTGGTCCCGCATGGGCCAACTCCCTGTTCGAAGACAACGCGGAGTTCGGTCTCGGCATGCGGCTGGCACTGGATCACCAGGCCGCCTTCGCGCGGGAGTTGCTCGGCAAGCTGGCGCCCGAGGTCGGGCAGGAGCTCGCGGACCAGATCCTTTCCGCCGAGCAGGAAGACGAGGCCCATCTCTCCGAGCAGCGTGAGCGCGTTGCGGAGCTGAAGCGCCGGCTCGAGTCCCTGGATACGCCGGAGGCCCTGAACCTTCTGTCCATCGCCGACGCGCTCGTGCGCAAGAACGTCTGGATCGTCGGCGGCGACGGCTGGGCCTACGACATCGGGTTCGGTGGTGTCGACCACGTCCTGGCCAGCGGACGCGACGTCAACCTCCTGGTGCTGGACACACAGGTGTACTCGAACACCGGCGGCCAGGCCTCGAAGGCCACCCCCCGGGGCGCCGTGGCGAAGTTCGCCGCGAGCGGGAAGGCCGTCGCCCGGAAGGACCTTGGGATGGTCGCGGCCGCCTACGGCAACGTGTACGTGGCCCAGGTCGCGCTCGGAGCGGACAACGCACAGACGATCAAGGCGTTCGCCGAGGCCGAGTCCTGGCACGGGCCGTCCCTGATCATTGCGTACAGCACGTGCATCGAGCACGGCATCGACATGTCGACCTCCATGAGCCATCAGGCCGACGCGGTGAAGTCGGCTTTCTGGCCGCTCTACCGGTACGACCCGAGGAAGGCGATCGAGGGCGAGCGCCCGCTCCAGCTCGACAGCCACGCCCCGACCCTGGAAGTGAAGGAATTCCAGGCCAAGGAGGCGCGCTTCGCGATGCTCGCCCGGTCCAGGCCCGAGGAGTTCGCGGAGCTCCAGGGGCTCGCCCAGGCCGATGCCGAGGAGCGCTGGCACTACTACGAGCAGCTCGCCGGGGTCGAGCGGCACGCGCCGGGGGAGCTCGACGGGCACGAGCACGACGACAAAGCAACCGGACGGGAGGCTTGAGGCATGAGCGCGGACCTCTCCACCGGCTACCTTGGGTTGCAGCTCCGCAACCCAATCGTGCCGTCGGCCTCGACCCTTTCGTCGCGGATCGACAACTTGAAGCGACTGCAGGATGCGGGGGCGGCGGCGGTCGTCATGCAATCGCTGTTCGAGGAGCAGATCGAGCACGAGCAGCTCGAGCTCCATCGAGCCCTCGAGACCGGCACGGAGAGCTTCCCCGAGGCCCTCACATACCTCCCCGAGCTCGAGGACTACAACACGGGCCCCGAGACCTACCTTCGCCATCTGGAGCAGACGAAGAAGGAACTGGAGATCCCCGTCATCGGGTCGTTGAACGGCGTCTCCGTGGGCGGCTGGGTTCACCACGCGAAGCTGATCCAGGACGCCGGCGCCGACGCGCTCGAGCTGAACGTGTACTTCATCGCGGCCGACCCGGCCCTCACGTCGGCCGAGGTCGAGGACAGGTACTTGGACCTGGTAGCGGCCGTGCGCGCCTCGATCTCGATCCCGCTCGCCGTCAAAGTGGGGCCGTACTTCAGCTCCATGGCGAGCATGGCCGGGCGTCTGGTGGCTGCCGGCGCAGACGGGCTCGTGCTCTTCAACCGCTTCTACCAGCCCGACATCGACCTGGAAACGCTCGACGTCAACCCGACGCTCCACCTGTCGACCTCCGAGGAATGCCGGCTGCCGCTGCGATGGATCGCGATCCTCAAGGGCCGGGTGGACGCGTCGCTCGCCGCCACGACCGGTCTGCACAGCTGGGAGGACGTGGTGAAGCTGCTCCTCGCCGGCGCGGACGTCACGATGATGTGCTCGGCGCTGTTCAAGAACGGCCCCGAGCACGTCGCCTCGGTCCTCGCCGGACTGCAGCAGTGGCTCGACGAGCGCGGGTACGAGTCGGTCGAGCAGATGAAGGGCAGCGTCAGCCAGGCGAACGTCCCGGACCCGGTCGCCTTCGCGCGCGCCAACTACATGCAGATGCTCGTGAGCTACTCGAGCCCCTACGACTGGCGCCTGTCTCCAAACGAGCCTCGAGCCTAGTCGCCGGACCCGGGCGTCACGTCTGGGAGGCTCAGGCGAGCATCTGGCGGAGCACCATCCGCAGGATGCCGCCGTGTCGGTAGTACTCGACCTCTGCTGCGGTCTCGATCCGCGCGATCGCCCGGAACGAGACGTACGTTCCGTCCGCCCGGCGCGCGTGCACTTCCACGCTCCGGCGCGGAGCCACTCCTCGGCTCAGGCCGCGGACGTCGATCGTTTCCTCCCCGGTCAGGCCGAGCGACGCCGCCGACTGCTCCGGCTCGAACTGCAGCGGCAGGACGCCCATGCCGACGAGGTTGCTGCGGTGGATCCGCTCGAAGCTCTCCGCGAGGACCGCACGGACGCCCAGGAGCGACGGACCCTTGGCCGCCCAATCCCGTGAGGAGCCCGACCCGTACTCCTTCCCGGCGATGACGACCAGCGGAGCACCTTCGCGTCGGTAACGCAACGCGGCGTCGTAGATCGTCATCCGCTCGCCGCTCGGCAGGTGGGTCGTCCACGGACCCTCGGCGTGAGGGGCGAGCTCGTTCCGCAGACGGACGTTCGCCAACGTGCCGCGCATCATCAACTCGAAGTTCCCGCGTCGCGATCCGTAGCTGTTGAAGTCGCACTCCTCGACCCCATGGTCGATCAGGTACCGCGCGGCCGGAGAATCCGGCTTGATCGAACCGGCAGGCGATATGTGGTCGGTCGTGACCGAGTCCCCGAGCTTCACCAGGCAACGGGCGGCAAGGATGTCGGCGAGCTCTCCCGGATCCAGCGCCGATCCTTCGAAGAACGGGGGCTCCTTCACGTAGGTCGAGGCGGCATCCCACGCGTACGTCGGCCCGGTCGGCGTCGAGAGTGCGTTCCAGCGCTCGTCGCCCTCGAAGATACGCCCGTACTCGCGCTCGAACTGCGCCGGAGACATCGAGGCCGCGATCGCCTCGCGCACCTCATCGGGGGTCGGCCAGATGTCCCGGAGGAACACCGGATCGCCGTCGGGCCCGGTCCCGAGCGGCTCCGTGGTGAGGTCGATCCGAACGTGGCCCGCCAGCGCGTAGGCGACGACCAGGGGCGGAGAGGCAAGGTAGCTCGCCCGCACGAGCGGATGGATCCTTCCCTCGAAGTTGCGGTTCCCCGAGAGCACGGCGCATACCGTCAGATCGCCCTCCGTCACCGCACCGGCCACCTCCTCGGGCAGGGGCCCCGAGTTCCCCAGGCAGGTAGTGCATCCGAAGCCGACGAGCGAGAACCCGAGCCTTTCGAGGTACCGCTGGAGGCCCGCCGCCTGCAAGTACTCGGTCACGACGCGCGAGCCCGGGGCGAGGGAGGTCTTGATCCATGGCCTGGTCTCCAACCCGGCCTCGACGGCCTTCTTCGCGAGCAGCCCCGCGGCCAGCATCACCGACGGGTTCGACGTGTTCGTGCAGCTCGTGATGGCCGCGATCACGACGGACCCGTGGCGCACTTCCCGGTTCACCGTGAGCCGCACGGGCATCTCCGATCCCGGCCCAGCGGCTTGCCCGCAATCGACGGGGGCTCCCTGGGTGCCGCCCTCGTCGAGCAGGCGGCCGACCTCGATCGGCTCGGGTTCGGGTCCCAGGCGGTCACGGAACGCCCCGACGAACGAGGCCCAGACGTCAGGGAGCGCGACTCGGTCGTGCGGTCGCTTCGGGCCCGCCAGCGAGGCTTCCACCTGCGACAGATCCAGATCGACCACCTCGCTTGCCACCGGTTCCGGATCGCCGTCTGCGCGGAAGAGCCCCTGCTCCTTGGTGTAGCGCTCCACGAGGTCCGCCCTGTCACCGCGGCCGGTGAAGCGCAGGTAGCGAAGGGTCTCGTCGTCGACCGGCCACAGCGCGGACGTCGCGCCGTACTCGGGGCACATGTTGGAAAGCGTGGCCCGGTCGGCGAGCCCCAGAGAGGAGCACCCCGGCCCGAAGAACTCGACGAACTTCCCGACGACCCCGTGTGCGCGGAGCATCTGTGTGAGCGTGAGCACGAGGTCGGTCGCGGTCGTGCCGGACGGGAGCTCACCGAGAATCCGGACGCCGACGACGACGGGCTGGGGCAGGAACAGCGGCTGCCCCAGCATCACCGCCTCCGCCTCGATCCCGCCGACTCCCCACCCAAGGACGCCGAGGCCGTTCACCATCGTCGTATGGGAATCGGTCCCCACGAGCGTGTCCGGGTAGGCGATGCCGTCGCGAGTCGCCACGACCTTGCCGAGGTGCTCGAGGTTCACCTGGTGGCAGATGCCGGCGCCCGGCGGAATGACGCGCACGGAGCGGAACGCCTGCTGCGCCCATCGCAGGAACGCGTACCGCTCGCCGTTTCGCCGGTACTCCCACTCGATGTTGGCCCGGTACGCCTCCGGCGAACGGAAGAGGTCCACCTGGACGGAGTGGTCGACGACGAGATCGACGTCGACGAGCGCGTCGACGCGTTCGGGGTCTCCACCCGCGCGCGCCATCGCGCTCCGCATCGCGGCGAGGTCCACGAGAGCCGGCACGCCGGTGAAGTCCTGCATGAGGACTCGACTCGGCATGAACGCGAGGTCGGCTCCGGGCGCCGCGTCGGGCCAGCGCGCCAGGGCGCGGACGTCGTCGTCTGAGACGTCGCGAGATCCCGCGCGCCGCAACAGATTCTCGAGAAGGACCTTCACGGTGTGCGGGAGACGAGCGGTGTCGCCGATCCCCTGCCGGTCCAGCCAGCCGACGTGGAAGATCTCCAGCGTCCCCCCGGCGGTCTCGAGCCGGCTCTTGGCGCCGGCGAGCTCGCCTTCCATCAGCGATCGCCCTCGCCGGACTCCTCGTGGGCCACGCGCTCCCGGTGCTCGCGGATGGCCTGCTTGTGCGCGAGGCGCTTCTGCTGCCTGATCTTCGCCTCCCGCTTGCGCCGCTCTTGCATGGGCGTCTCGGCGGTCACGGGAGGGACCGGCCGGGGCTTGCCCGTGTTGTCGATCGCGACGTAGACGAGGTAGGCGCTGCCGGTGTGCGTCCGCCGGCCGGTGACCGCGTTCTCGGCCTCGACGCGGACTCCGACCTCCATCGACGTCTTGCCGACGTCGTTCACGGACGCCCGAACCGTCACGATGTCGCCGATCCGAACCGGCGCGAGGAACGACATCTCGTCCATCGCGACCGTGACTGCCAGCCCCCCGCAGTGCTTGATCGCGGCCAGCCCGGCGGCCGTGTCCACGAGCTTCATTATCGAGCCGCCGTGCGCGATCCCGGCGAGATTCGCGTCGGCGACCTCCATGAGCTGCACGAGGGTCACCTGCGATGCGGACACAGGCTTCGGAGTCAGATCCCAGCCGGCCATACGCCGGGAACTGTAACCGAGCGTCGGCCGTGCGAAACCCGGGGGCCGGCGGGCGTTCGGTAGCATTCCCGAATGCGCAGGTTGGTGCTCCCACTCGCCGTCTGCCTCACCACAGCGGCATGCAGCGGCGCTGTGATCAGCGAGTCCGAGTCCTTCTCCCCGTCGCCGTCGCCGTCGCCGTCGCGATCGCAGTCTCCGATACCGCTTCCGCAACGGCTGGCCCAACAGGTACAAGTCCCTCAGGACGCTCCGATTGCCTTCGGGAGCGACGTCGGGCTGCCCCGGTTCCCCGTTACAGAGCTGGTGCCGCCGGGCGCCACGGCGGACTGGACGTGGTCGTTCGGCGCGCCCGATGGCCGGCTTCAGCAGATCGCGGTGATCTGGTCCCGTGGTAACGAGCACCTCGGGCAGGAGCACGGCTTCGAGCTCTGGCAACGCCTTGCCGAGGGGGGCGGATGGGCGATCGTCTATGCGTTCACGGACCCCGCCGAGGCGGGAGTGCTCGGAATCAGAGCACACACCGCGGACCTTACGTCCGACGAGATCCCCGATGTCCTCACCTTCGAGAGCACCGGCGGGAGTGGATCTTGCGGCACCTGGCGTGTGATCGCGAGCGGCGACTTCGGCGCGAGCGAGATCCTGCGGAGGAAGACCTGCGACACGGATATCAGCCCAGAGGGCGGCGTGCTGAAGATCCGCGCGGCCGTCTACGCACCGGGCAACGCCCACTGCTGCCCCAGCGCCTTCCGGACGACGACGCTGCGATGGGACGGCGCGGCCTGGGAGATCGTGGACAGAGTAGTGGCGCCAAGCCCGTAGTTCCTCCATCCGGGCAGGGCGTGATCCGGCCGGGCGTTTGCATTGCGTGATCGTGCCTGTGTGGTCCTCTGTCCCGGCTTCAAGCGACCCAGGAATTCCGCCGGAAACTGTGTCGTGCGCATTTCTCGGCTATTAGCGACACAAATTGCGATAGCCTTCGACTATGGCGACTCCGCAGACCCGAGGAAGGAAGAGCCGAGAGGCCATCTACCGCCAGCTCGCAGAGAGTGTGGACGAACTCCGAACCCGCCTAGGCGGCCTGCCCTCCCCGGTCGAGGCCGAGGACATCTGGGGAGGTATCTGGTACCAGGAGGCCCATAACTCGACCGCGATCGAGGGCAATACCCTAGCCTTCCGGGAGGTCGAGATCCTCCTCCGCGACGGCCGGGCCGTCGGCGACAAGCAGCTCGCCGAGTACATGGAGGTCCGTGGGTACGCGGATGCTGCGGAGTGGGTCTACAGGCAGGGATTGTCGGCCGGGGAATGGACGACAGGGGACCTCATCACCATGACCGAGCTCCGCCACGTCCACACGCTCACGATGGCCAAGGTCTGGCAGATCGCTCCGCACCCCGGCGCCGGCCCCCAGGAGGGGCCCGGCTCCTTCCGCCGGCACGACATCCAGCCCTTCCCCGGCGGCATGCGACCGCCCAACTGGCCCGATGTCCAGGCGCTCATGTCCGACTGGGTGAGCCGTGCATCTGAGCTTCGCGATGCCGACGGCCCACTCCCGGAGGCACTCGCCGCGACACACGCTGAGTTCGAGCGGATCCACCCGTTCCTCGATGGGAACGGCCGCACGGGGCGCCTGCTCACGAATCTCCTGCTGATCCGCTTGGGCTACCCGCCGGCGATCATTCGAAGGACCGACCGCACACGCTACCTGCGGGATCTCCGACGCGCCGACGCCGGCGATCCGGGACCCCTTGGCGAGTTGCTTGCGCGAGCTGTGATTGACACTCTCATTCGGTTCATCGTCCCAGCCGTCGCGGGGCCTTCGAGGCTGGTGCCACTCGCCGCCCTTGCCCGTGGCGGCTTGTCAGTCCGCGCCCTCCGGGCGGCGGCCGAGCGCGGTCGTCTACGCGCCCTGCGAGATGATCGGGGGCAGTGGCGCAGTACTCGGAACTGGGTGGACGAGTA
This sequence comes from Actinomycetota bacterium, assembly GCA_040754475.1. Classification (GTDB taxonomy): domain Bacteria; phylum Actinomycetota; class UBA4738; order UBA4738; family HRBIN12; genus JAJPHY01. The sequence continues at coordinate 30,612 of JBFMCN010000042.1, forward strand.
CCGCACCAGGCGCTACAAGCGCGAGGTGTGAGCCGTCATCGCCCCCAAACCGCCCGGATGGGTCCGGCAGTGCGCGTTGTGTTCCCCTGCTTCAATGGGGCCGCGACCTTTCGGTCGCGGAAACGCGAGTACCCGTTCGCCATCGTGACGCCTCCGGGCTCCGCTTCAATGGGGCCGCGACCTTTCGGTCGCGGAAACACGCTCAAATGGCATCCGGGGAAGAGGGCGCGGCGTGCTTCAATGGGGCCGCGACCTTTCGGTCGCGGAAACCCGCGATCCCGGTCATGCAGGGACAGCCGGACGGCGAGCTGCTTCAATGGGGCCGCGACCCTTCGGTCGCGGCAACCCAGAAAAAGAACCCGGTAAACT